>NZ_JACJRY010000005.1:0-355982 GCF_014697485.1 Anabaena sp. FACHB-83
TTACTTGTATAACTCTTTTACAGCTTGGACTTTTGCCACCAATTACTGCTAATTCTATATAAATTATACTGGATTTATTTCTGCTATTCTAGCATAGCTACTCTGGGAGAGCCGATATTATTATCTTCTAGAACCAAGAGTTATTATTCTGAATCTGGATGATTGATAATTTCAATATTTATGATTTTTAGTTATAAGTAACAAAACAAAATCATTAATAAACTGAAGATTTGTGTAGGTTGCTTGGAGGAACATAACCAAACATTCACGCATACTTTGTTGGGTTACGCTATCGCTACACCCAACCTACTATTCTGAAATATTTATTCATCTTGCACATAACTTATATAATATAAGAATTTTAAAGATAAGCAGAGATGTTGTACACAACATCTCTCCAACGCACATATTGAATGTGATCAAAAAGATAAATTATCAAATTTTACTACTCAGTTATACCTCTATCTCCCTTGTCCTTCTTTTCTCTACTTATTCATCCCATCAAAGATGTATCAAACCCATATTTAGCTAATATTTCTTGTCCATCTGGAGAGAGTATATACATAGCTAAAATGACCGCAGCACTATATGAATTGTTGATAATAGTCATGCCATAATTGACGCGAACGGCTAAATTTGTAGGTAATTCTACTATTTGTAAACTCGGCGCAGCTAAATGTGCTAAACGAGCATCGGTGTAATAGCTTAAAAAAATGTCTACTTGTTGTGTTTCTTGGATGAAATAGGCAAATTTATTTTTTTTGTCGCTGATGATAGGATAATTGCTGCCTCCGACTAAATGTAAAGCTTTACTATTTAATTTTTCAAAGCTACCGACACGAAGTTTTTCCGCTTGGTGAAAGACTGCTTGGGCATAATCTTCAAAAAGGTCTGGTTTGGGTGCTGATATGCCTAAGTGAGTTTGAGGTGACAACATCAAATCTAGTAAACTATCTGAAGTGACTGTGAGATCAGATTTGACGATCGCACAAATTCTATTTCTAACAAAGTTCACCACAGGGCTGCTTTTACTAGCTTGCATTAATACACGCGGATTGTAAACATCATCTGCAATAAAGATATCCGCCGTTTCACCTTCTAAGATGCGTTCGCGCAGCACATCTGCATAGTCAAACTCCAGCTTTATCGGAATCTTGTATTTTCGGGTAAAGGCTTGAGCAACTTCCGAAAGAACGCCTTTTAAGCTATTGGCAGCGTATAATCTGACTAGGAGGCGATCGTTATCGTCAAACAAAACTATGTTGTTAGTTAATTGCATAGATGATTCCATAGGTTAGTACCGCATAAAGTAATCAGGCTTGATTTTTGAGATTATCTGTACAGGCGGGGAGTGGGGAGTAGATTTGCTTGTAATTCATTTAGGACTGCTATTTAGGTAAATAAGCTAAGAGAGATTAACTAGTGAGAACTATTAAGAGATTTGATTTTTTGCGTGGTAATTACTAAGGCAATAATTCCTAGTAATTCTAAAGGTATAATGGAAAACTTCAGGCTGATGCAAAAGCATAATAGTCCTAACAATATGATTGGTAGTTGCCAGATTGGGTTAAGGATTATTAACCCAATCATCCAAAAAAGTATAGCCAGCCCTAGAATAATGAAAGATAGTAAAAGCATAGCGATCGCCAATTATCTCCAGTTGCCAAAACCAGCCCAGTCGCAATTAAACTTGCCACAAGACTTAATGATTTAGATGTAGCTAAAAAACACAACGAATAAGTTGTGAGGATCGCAAATTCCCAAATATTAGAGAAAATAAAGGGCAGATGGAGTGTAAAATATAAACTCCATCTGCGTCATTTTACTTACCAACAAGCAGCGTAGTAGCCACAAATCAAATTTATTAGCCAGATTCTCTCAAACACTTGGTTTGATTGTGATCAAACCTCACGCAATCAAGGCGGAATATTACATTTGAGAGGTGACACAAATTAATTTCTAGTTATTATGTAGCAAAAACTTCCAGCTTTGTATTCGCCGCACTTCACACATCACAGGTTGCAGAAGTAATTGTATAAAAGTGCGGTTGATTCCAATTGAATTGATGAACTGCAAGCAGACCAAAGTTTTCCCCATACTTCAGATTATTACCGATCTAGTAACTCTACAATACCTCCAGAAACTTGCAGAGTTAGACCATCAGTTCATCAAAGAATTAGTTAACTTACAGGATTGAACTCTACTACATCAACCAGATACTACAATGCCGTACCTGTTATAGACTTGAGTTGTTTGCTTTACGCTTTTGATTCCTTATATGTCAAGAATAACATACATCTTGCAATTTTACTTGCGCTAGAAAAATTTTTTTAGCAGTTCAGTAATTTGAAATTTTAATAAGTATATTTATTTATTAAGACTTACGCACAAAGATTGTCTGTGAGGCGTGGGTGTAAGGGTTGTGAACACCTACAGTCTTATAACCCTTCAGCCTCACCTTAATAGAAGGTAGCTGAAACAACCCCATATTTACTAATAGGAATAGACAGACTATTCTATCTAAAATCAACAACATAAATTATTTGATTTCTGGCTTGAGTAGAAATGCCTTATATGAGGAATTGATGATATTTCAAAACTCAAAAAATCAAAGCATAGTGTAATTGTGAGCTTTGATTTTTTCTGAGTGTGAACTAGTTGTAATCACAAATACTGTTTGTCAAAAATTTGATTAGCGCAAGTAAATTGGCAAGATGTATGATATTCTTGATTTAGGGGAATCTCAACCGTCAAATTACAACTCCTCATGTGCTTGCCAATTGAATATCAGCCCAGCCTAGTCATTAATTAGTGACGGCTTAACGTTAATCGAAAAGGAGCAAAGCCGTCCAAGAATTCGGTTTTTCGTTTGGCGAAGCTGTTTCTAAATGTCAAGCTGGACTGATTTTTCTATACATAGCTTTTTTAGAATAAATTAGTCTTCATCTGACTGTGATGAAGCAAAAATTTTGCATCTACTTGCTGTAGTTGTGGAAGTTTTGGCATTTTTATTCACAAGATTACAGTTAATTTTTAATTCCACAATGCAAAATTTAACTTGGTACAACGGAGAGATAAAACCTCATGAAAATGGATGTGAATCTATGCAACAATCTCAAATCAATTAGAACTCGCTTGGGTATGAGTCAGCAAGATTTAGCTGATATGGCTGGCGTAAGTCGTCAGAGTATTAGTGGTGTGGAATCAGGCGAACACGCTCCTTCTGTGGGGATGTCTCTGCGTTTAGCCAAGGCGCTGGGTTGTAAAGTGGAGGATTTATTTTGGTTTGAGGAAGAGTTAGCAGATAATTTTGAGCAAACAATGACAGATTCATCGCTTGGCATGGAAGTTGGGAGCTTATCAGTCAACATTACAGTAAACGGAGTTGGCGATCGCACCGATAATGCTGCTTTATCTGAAATTCTGATGACATTGAAGCACATTTACGATATCCGAACGGGGATTGTACAAAATGCTTGTGGGAAATGTCTTAGTTATTTGCTCAAGCTGTCAACTGGTCAGTTACCCTGAGAAAAGTGAGGATATCTTTACTGGTTTGTTTTGCTAAGAGCGATCGCAATTGTTTTACCCCTACATCCCTACATGTTATGTTGTATACACACAAAATTTTTGATTTGCTAGACTTTTAGCATGTAATTGCTTACTCTTTTGGAAAAAAGAACACTGGCAAAATGGTTCTACCACTTGGGTGAGTATTGGTGCTTGTGAACAGTCAGGACAAAATTGCTTTAATTGTTAGTGGCTCTGTGTTTCCTTGACAAATCCAAGCTCCCCAGTAAAAAGGATGCTGTAAAGGTGTGTCTTTTTCTTGACAATCAATCTGAGTGTTTGGTGATAATTCATTGACTTGTAAAATTTCTTTGAGTGCCTCAACACCCAAGGCAGATTGCTGTAATTCTTTGACAGTAATTGTACGTATATAGTTCTGAGTTTGATGTAACGCTTCGGCACGACCAACACCAGACTGTAGATGATCAAAAAAACTTTCCATCAAGAAAGCCGTCACTCTATCAGGAACTGGCCATAGGCTCATAACTAGGGTTTGTGAACCTGCTACAGCAAAAGCCCGACGCAAACCAAACACCCCTTCACCGATTTTAATATCGCCTCTGGCAGTATCACAAGCACAAAGAACCGTCAGTTGATTATCCCACAAATCTAAACCGGCGATATCTTGGGCAAACACAAAACCTTTACCTGCGTCTGAAGGAAGAGTGCCACCGCATAGCCATGTGTTAGCACCTGCTAAAGCCAGTCCAGAACGCATCATCGGGTTTTCTGTTTTGGTGGTTCGCAGACGTTCTATACTCAAAAAAGTACGCTGGCGATCGCTTGGTTTTGTTTCAGAGCTACTCAAAAATAGGCCGTGAGTGGCAATCAGCATGATATTAGGACACTCACTATTGATGAGGCGGCTTTCTAGTGCTTCTGCACCTAAGTATAATTTTGCATCTAGAAGCTTTTTCGCCACACTTTCACCCAAAAATCTTGTCCCCACAGCGCGACGGAAGGTTGTTTCTGGGATGGGTGGTTTGATTTGCGTTTCGGACTTGGAAGCTATATGGGTAGCGGACTCTGCTGTTAAATCAAAATCAGGATCAGCAATAATTAGCGGTGCAGAGATGGAATGTTTTGGCTTTGGAACTTTGCTGTGAAGAATTTCTCTGCCGACACTGAGATAACTGATGGTGTATTCATCCATTAACAGTCTTGTACCAGTGCTATTGATAGGCAAAATTTGAAACGGTACTAAGTTTAAGTTGCCATCGGGTGCGATAATCAGATGTCGGCTATTTTTAATAAACTCACGGATAGGTGCAAAAAGCAGTTGACTTAGTTGAATAGCGGCTGTGGAATCGTAAGATTGAATATGCAGCTTTGGTTTTTTGAAGGTTTTTCTCAAAGCTAATGTTGGCTGGTGATAGTCAGAGGCTTGTAAGCGGAATGCCTGAATTACTTCATCAATGGTTGCGGCTATTCCTAAGTCAAGCATCTGCACTGCGTTTGGTTGTCCGGCTGGCAAAATAAATGCTAAATAGCGCGGCGGATACCATTGAGTTTCTTGGTTTGCGGCAACTGCCTGAAAATCAAATACATCAAAGCGGACAAATTCGATCAGAATAGAATCAGGCGGTAAAGCTGCGGCTATGGCTTGACGGTCAAAAGTTTGCTCAGATAAGCCAATTTCTGGAACTTGCAATGCTAGTTGTTTTTGCAAGTAATTATACTGGGCTTGCAGTTGAGTAATATTTTCTCGATAGGTTCTAAACTGGTGTGTGGTTTTTTCTGTGGTTGCGCTGATGTCGGGTTGGGGAATAGAGAAGGTTAAATGTACCAGTCGCGTATTTAAATCACTCAACTGGCGGAATTGTTCTTGGAGTTGGGGGTAGCGTCCACTGTAGAGGGCTTGGTTTTGAGCAGCCAGCGCCGATGCTGTTAGTCCTTTGCGTTTTAAAATAAAATCTAAGGCTGCGAGTTTGGCGTTATCTGAGTGTGATAGGTGTTTGTAGACTAAGGAAAGAAATAAATCAACATTATTTCTGATTTTGTCGAGGAAGGAGAGGCGATCGCTTTCGGAACTAAACGAAAATATGTTACTAATAATCTTGTCTTCTATTTTGCTGGCTGCTATGCGATAATCTAAAGCCTCATCTGGACGATTGATAGCAGCTAACACAGTCGCCAGATTATTCATACTAAATGCAACATCGGGATGTTCTTCTCCTAACCAGCGTTTTCGTATCGCCAAAGTTTCGATATATTTCTGTTCTGCTTCCGCAAAGCGCCCCAGAGAGAAATAGAGTTCAGCTAAATTATTAATGCTGATAGAAACTTTTGGGTGTTCTTTTCCTAATAATGACTGTCTCAGTTTTAATGCTGCTAAATGCAGTTGTTCTGCTTCTTGATAACGCCCTTGAAAATCATAAATCACAGCTAAGTTATTCATTGTGGTGGCTACTTGCGGGTGTTGATTCCCAAAAGCAGTTTTCACAATGTTTAAAGCTTGTAAAAATAATAATTCTGCTTTTCGATATTGAGTTAAGTCATCATATAATACTGCTAAGTTATTTAAAATCACAGCCACAAATGGATGTTGTTCTCCTAACAAGCTTTTTGCCATTGCCAAGGCTGTTAAATGTAGTTTTTCGGCTTCTGTATACCTGCCTTGGAGACGATAAATTACAGCTAGTTGGTTGAGCGTGTTAGTAATTTCTGGATGTGAGTTACCTAGAGTGTTTTTTTGGATTTCTAACGCGGCTAAATATTTCTGTTCCGCTTCTGCATAGCGTCCTTGTTCTTCATAAAGTGCTGCTATATTCAAGAAATATTGGGCAATAATTGGATGTTCTTTACCAAGAGATTTTTCTAGCATTGGTAAGACTTGCAAATATTTCTTTTCTGCTGCTAAATAGCGGCCTTGATATGTGTAAACAACAGCAATACTACTTAAAGTCTCAGCAATATCAGGATGTTCAGAAGCAAACAATTTTTCTCTGATGGTATGAGCTTCTAAATACAGTTTTTCAGCTTCTAAATAACGCCCTTGGCTAAGATAAACTTCTGCTAAGTTACTCAAACTCACAGCCACATCAGGATGCTGATTTCCTAGCAGGCATTTCCGCATTGCTAAAGCTGCGAGATATTTCTGTTCTGCTTCTAGATAGCGTCCTTGTTCTTGATAATTGCTGGCCAGATTATTTAAAGTAGAGGCGATGTATGGATGTTCATTTCCGAGAATTTTTGTCCATTTTTCTAAAATTTCGATAAATTTAATTTCAGCTTCTGAATAACGCCCTTGCGCGTCATACAATGCAGCTAAATTATTCAAAGTAACCGCAATTTCTAAATGTTCATCGCCAAATAAGCTTTTTTTCATGGTCAACGCTTCTAAGTGCATTTTTTCTGCATCAGCATAGCGTCCTTGTGTGGTGTAAATGGCTGCTAAATTATTTAAGGTTTGAGCAATATCAGGATGTTCCTCACCAAACAAGCGTTTCCGCATTGCTAAAACTTCTAAATGTACTTGTTCAGATTGAAAATATTTGCCTTGCTCTCGATATATCTCTGCTAGATTATTCAAATTAGTCGCAATTTGAAAATGTTCTTGACCAAATATGTTTTGCCATAATTCTAGGGCTGATAAAAATAGCTTTTCTGCTTCTACATAATTACCTTGGGAATAGTAAAAGGCGGCGAGATTATTTAAAGATTGGGCAACATCAGGATGTTCTGAACCTAGAAGATTTTTTCTGAGGGTTAAGGCTTGCAAGTATAACGGTTGGGCTAATAAGTAATGTCCTTGCATCCGATATAATTCGGCGAGGTTATTTAAGCTATCACAATATTCAGGATTTTCTGTTAGCTGTTGATGTTTGCCTAGATTTACAGCTTGCTGGGCAACTATTAGAGCTTGTTCTAGGTTTCCTTTTCCTGCTAATTCGACAACTTGTAAGTTAAGTTGATTGAGTTGTTTTATAAGTTTTTTCATCTGCTAGTTCCAGATGTTTATATGTTTTTTTCGCTTTTATTAATTACTTATTTTATCTAAAATTTCTCATCCCCGTGAGGGGTAATTAATTGAAAACACTAATAATATTTCAAAGAACAGGTGTAATTCTACGCAAGTTTCCATCCCCGTGAGGGGTAATTAATTGAAAACTGCTCGCACAGGTTTTGGAGGCGAAAGCGGAAGCATTGTTTCCATCCCCGTGAGGGGTAATTAATTGAAAACCAGCGCCAGCGCCAATCCCAACCCAGCCGCAATTGCGGTTTCCATCCCCGTGAGGGGTAATTAATTGAAAACTGTTGACTGGGATAAAGGAATTGACCAGTGGCTGCTTCCTGTTTCCATCCCCGTGAGGGGTAATTAATTGAAAACGAAAAAAAAAGCCGAAGAAAGGGCAGTTTATTGGGAATGTTTCCATCCCCGTGAGGGGTAATTAATTGAAAACAGCTGTCTGATATTGTGGTGCCAATCCACAGGAAATAGTTTCCATCCCCGTGAGGGGTAATTAATTGAAAACTTGCGGTATAGTCGGAAATTTTATGCAGGTTCCGTACTGTTTCCATCCCCGTGAGGGGTAATTAATTGAAAACTGGTACGATGTACATTTTCTCGTTTTTTGGAGATTAAGTTTCCATCCCCGTGAGGGGTAATTAATTGAAAACCCTACCCTTTTAGAAGCCTTAGCCAGAGAGGGTTAGAGATAGGCATTTCTGAGGGGGGTCTAATTTACCTGTCAATAAACACATATTATTGAGAATAGCAGACTATTAGACTATCCTCAAAAGCTTATACAGTAAGCTATCTGAGGGGGTCAACGAAAGAATCAGGGTTTCAGCCATTGCCTGACCCCCGCAGGTAAACTTATGTAAAGAAAGTCAAAATCAATACTTCAAGATTCAGTTGGAAACTTGATATTAAATTTTCAAGGTTCTGTGCTTTTAAAGGGCAGTATAACAAAATACTTTAAATTTTGAAAGCTTCAAACATTAACTTTTCTATCATGCAGTAATCAGATAATCTGTATGCCAAAGTTGATATTCTCCGTGTTTGGTCAGATATTCTAGTAACTCTGTCAAATGACGAGCCTCTAATTCTAAAACCTCATCATTATCTTGGGTTAACCAGTCTAATTGAGGTACTTCTTTGGTAATGATGGCGATAATTTCTTCCTTACCGGGAGTGCCTTCGACGGGAAAAGCATTTATTGGTGAACCTAGTTGCGGTAAGCTGGTTTTGCCTGTATCTAAATGTGGCTGTTGAGCAAAACATGAGGGACAAAAACACCACATTTGATTAGATGTATCTTTTTGGAGTAGTAACAAATAACCGGGAGTTGAGAAGTTTAGCTCTACTTGAATGTAACTACCAAGTTTTACCGATTTCTCATATCGGCTTGGGGTTTTCTTCCCCCAGCCTAGTGTTTCTTCTTTGACTAAAACTAACCCCATTTGCTCTGTTGGCGAACCTAATGATTGAAGTTGTTGCCATAATTTATCGAGGGGTGAGAGTTCTTCAGTTTCTACATCACCAAACACGGCGATGTCTTTCCAATCTAAACCCAGAAACACGCATATTTCTTGAAAGTTTGTACGATATATCGGTTTAGCGTTGAAGAAATTACTAACAGTTGAATAACCTAATCTTACTTCTTCAGCAAAATCTGTTTGAGTTAAGTTTTTAGCTTTTAGGGCTTTTCTTGCCAGTTTCACGCCTTCGGGTGATGCTACCAGAGTTCGAGACATAACAAGTAAAAAGTAAAAAGTGAAAAGGTAAAAGTTGACTGCTATTTCACGATAATTTGTGTTTGTAAAAATTGAGAAATTAGTCATAAAAATTTTGGAACTAGTGATTGACAGGTATAAATTTATACTTTAATATAAAAGACATGATAAAGGCGATCGCTTCTTTCCCTCAAGAACAAAGCAACCGCCCTTATCTAAACCCCACAAAAGGTAAAAGCGATCGTCTGATTCCGGCAAAGAAGAGAGCGATCGCTTTTATACCCCTCACAAAAGGAGCATACAGATAATGATGGCACAATTACTCAAATTCGCCCAATTCCAATTAGTCCAGTTTTTAAGACAAAATTTCCACTTCTCCACTCCCAAGCAAATTTCCCAACCAGTATTTCCCCACCGAGAACCAATTAAACATTTGCTCATCGGTTCTCCCAAAGCCGTCACCAGTACAATTCACTATTTGCAAGTTATTGGTTACGCCAGCGTAGGAGATTGGAGTCCATTGCAACCAACGGGGAATCCAGATGAGGTGATGAGTATTTTAAGCCGTCAAATTTCCATCCAGTAATCTCAATTGAGAGACGTTGCTATGCAACGTCTTTTGAACAAACTTAGTCATAATTTTTGAATTGGCATCAGTCATATACGAACTCATATAAAAGACTCAATAACCCAGACACGAACTCATATATAGCACTGCAACAATTAAATTCAAGGTACTAAAAGAAGTTTTACACCTTTTAAATACCTAGTTAGATCCCCGACTTCTTCAAGAAGTCGGGGATCTAACTCCGGCTTGAAAACATCTTGCTTTTGCCTTTTAACTTTTAACTTTTAACTTATTCATCATGTTCACCTTAGAACATCTGCGTTTCGCATGGTTGCAAGTTCGTGCGGGAAGTAAGACTGCGGGTGTTGATGGGATTTCTGTTGAATTATTCGAGTCAATGGCTACCGAACAATTGCAGAATATTGCCTATCAACTCAATCATGAAGCTTACAAAGCCAGTCCCGCCAAGGGATTTTATGTCCCTAAGAAAAATGGTGATAAACGATTGATTGGTATCTCGACTGTGCGGGATAGAATTGTCCAGCGATTACTACTTGATGAGTTGTATTTTCCTTTAGAAGATACCTTTTTAGATTGCAGCTATGCTTATCGTCCAGGACATAATATCCAACAAGCAGTACAGCATTTATATGGGTACTATCAATATCAACCGAAATGGATAATTAAGGCTGATATTGCGAATTTTTTTGACAATCTGTCTTGGGCATTGTTGTTAACTTTTTTGGAGCAGTTATCACTAGAACCAATTATCTTACAGTTACTAGAACAACAGTTGCAATCAGGAATTATCATTGCTGGGCAATATCGTAACTTTGGTAAGGGAGTGTTACAAGGAGGGATACTTTCTGGTGCTTTGGCTAATTTATATTTGACTGATTTTGATAGAAAATGTCTCAGTCAAGGTATTAATTTGGTACGGTATGGTGATGATTTTGTGATTGCTTGTAATAGTTGGCAAGAAGCAAACCGCATCCTCGACAAAATTACTGTTTGGTTGGGAGAGGTTTATTTAACTCTCCAACCAGAGAAGACACAGATTTTCACTCCTGATGATGAGTTTACCTTTTTGGGTTATCGCTTTGCTGGTGGTGAAGTTTATGCACCGCCACCACCAGAACCTATACTCAAAGGTGAATGGGTAATTAATGATTCGGGTACGCCTTATTTTCGCACTAAACCAAGACCAATAAAACCAGTTTCTCATCCGCCTAAAGCTTGCAGTATCGACAAGCCAATTAACTTTCCTAGAGCATCTTTATCTCATTATTGGCAGGATACTATGACTACTTTATATATAACCGACCAAGGCGCATATTTAAGTGTCAAAAATCAGCAGTTTCAGGTATTTTATCAAGGTCAATTACGCATTAAAGTCCCGGTAATGCGGGTGAGTAATGTAGTTTTGTTTGGTTGTTGTAATGTATCTCATGGTGCGGTGAGTATGGCCTTGCGGCGAAGGATTCCGATTATGTATTTATCGCAGAAGGGTAGATATTTTGGCAGGTTGCAAGTTTCTGGTGATGCTAAAGTTGAATATTTGATGTTGCAAGTAGAACGTTGTCAAAATCTTGAATTTACCAGAAAGCAAGCTGAGGCAATTGTCACAGCTAAGATTCATAATTCTCGAATATTATTAATGAGGTTAAATCGTCGTCAAAAATCTAAAAATGTTGATGAAACAATTATCAAAAAAGCATCTAGTGACTTGGATATTTTGATGAGCAAATTACCTTTTGCAGAAAATATGGATATGCTGCGAGGATACGAAGGAAAAGCAGCGACAATTTATTTTCAAGCATTAGGAAGTTTATTTTCTGGTGCATTTAAATTTGAAAAGCGCACTAAGCGTCCACCCACTGACCCTATTAATAGTATGCTCAGTTTGGGATACACTTTATTAAGCCAAAATGTCTATTCTTTTATTCAATCTGTAGGCTTACATACTCATTTTGGCAATTTACACGTTCCTCGTGATAATCATCCAGCTTTGGTTTCTGATTTGATGGAAGAATGGCGGGCTGGCTTGGTTGATTCTTTAGTGGTTTATTTAGTCAATTCAGAAGTTTTTACAATTGATGATTTCACTTTACCTGATGAACGAGAAGGAGTGTACTTTCACCCTCACGCACTCAAGAAGTTTTTAAAGCATTGGGAAGAAAAGTTGCAATCAGAAGTGACTCATCCTCACACTGGACAAAAAGTAGCATATCGTCGCGCTCTTGAGTTGCAAGTGCGAGAGTATATTTCATGCTTGAAAGGGGAGGTAGAAGTTTATCGCCCAATGATTTGGCAGAAATAAGCTGTTCCACATTTAACTTTAATAATCGGGGTGGTAGTAGAGAAAACTTATGTTAAGTTTGCGTTTGATGCTGTAAAAAGTGCGAGTACTTTGTGATACTATCCAAAATAACAAACAGAACCTTGAAAACTTAATCTAACGTTTCCAAGTGAATCTCAAAGTACTTGTTTTTACTTTGTGTACGTAAGTTTTTCGCGGGGGTCAGGTGATCCGTACAACCCTTATTCTTGCGTTGACCCCCGCGAAAAGCTGTCTGAATAAGCTTTTGAGACGGGTCTACTAGGACTAAATTCTCAATAAATGTAGCTTATTGACAAGTAAATTAGACCCCCCGCGAAAATGGGTATCTGTAACCCTTTCTGCATAAGGTTTCTAAATAGGTAGGGTTTTAATTCCTTTACCCCTCACGGGGATGGAAACGTTCTCCGCCCTTCTTAAGTAACAATGTGGCAGACAAAGAGTTTTAATTCCTTTACCCCTCACGGGGATGGAAACGACTTGAGTTGCATCTTTCCAGCCCGCTGAAAAGTTGTTTTAATTCCTTTACCCCTCACGGGGATGGAAACCCATTCCATGTTCGATGCGTAGACCAGATATATTCATGTTTTAATTCCTTTACCCCTCACGGGGATGGAAACCTCAACCCAACTCTTCTCTCCGTTCTCGCTGATGCTGATGTTTTAATTCCTTTACCCCTCACGGGGATGGAAACCTTGCTGGCAGCTTTGCCAACATTTCTTCTTTTATTTTGTTTTAATTCCTTTACCCCTCACGGGGATGGAAACCTTGGGTTTCAGGGGAGTTGAACCATTCCAGACAAAGTGTTTTAATTCCTTTACCCCTCACGGGGATGGAAACCTGGTAGGTAACGAGCGTTTGTTGTCCAAAAAAACGTTTTAATTCCTTTACCCCTCACGGGGATGGAAACCAGTACTGCACGGAACAAAAACCCGCTTACTGTCTTGTTTTAATTCCTTTACCCCTCACGGGGATGGAAACTTTTCTACTAATTTGCTCCAATTTTTGTCTTCAAAAGTTTTAATTCCTTTACCCCTCACGGGGATGGAAACATTTTTCGCTTCCTCGTACTTCCCATTGCTAATATATACGGTTTTAATTCCTTTACCCCTCACGGGGATGGAAACCAGTTGGATAGTCACGGTCAAAGTTCACACCAGAAAACTGTTTTAATTCCTTTACCCCTCACGGGGATGGAAACATCTCCATGAGAATTGATTGTATTTGTTCTTCTATGCTTTGTTTTAATTCCTTTACCCCTCACGGGGATGGAAACTATCCCAATCAACGCCAATTTTTGAGCTTTCATCTTTTTGTTTTAATTCCTTTACCCCTCACGGGGATGGAAACTATTTCCAGCCCAGGCATTGCTGTGGCTACAATCAGAGGTTTTAATTCCTTTACCCCTCACGGGGATGGAAACTTTACGCCGATGGTTCCTAAAATTTGCAAAAACTCATTGAGTTTTAATTCCTTTTTTCAAACACCCTCTAAGGGCAATAATCCTTCGTCCACGTCGGCAAAGTCTTCGTCCAATGGTTCAAGGGTAGAAAGTGTTTGCAGGAGTGATTTTTTCTGA
Source organism: Anabaena sp. FACHB-83 (assembly GCF_014697485.1). Classification (NCBI taxonomy): domain Bacteria; kingdom Bacillati; phylum Cyanobacteriota; class Cyanophyceae; order Nostocales; family Nostocaceae; genus Anabaena; species Anabaena sp. FACHB-83. Next base: position 13,735 of record NZ_JACJRY010000005.1, read on the forward strand.
ATGGGGGATATGATGGCGAAGGGGACACCATTTTGGATGATAGTGAGGGGTTCGCCTGTTTTTTGAGCTTGGTTAATTAGGTTTTGGACAGTTTCGGGAAGTTCTGCAAGGGTAATTTGTTTCATGGTGGTTTGTGGGGTTTGGGGATGGAGGCTTGGCGTACATCTATTTTACCTGTGACTGTGCTTTTACCCCTGGATGGGGAGAAGAGTTGTTAAATTTCTCAGAAGTGGCTGAACTCGAAGCTTGGCTAAATCAACAAAAAGTATAAATAATCACTTTATTATTTTAGATATGCTTAAGTCTGGGATACTAAGTAGTTAAACATAATTAATTACACAAAGTCATTGCGAATGGAGCGAAGCGAAATGAAGCAATCGCAAGGGCTGGGATTGCTTCGCTTCGCTCGCAATGACTGTAATTAATTTTGCGTGGTTACTTATTTCCAGCTTTTTTTAATGCCTTGTTAGCAACTCATATAACTCATATACCAAGTCATATAAAAATTGCTTAAACGCAAATATGAACCCATATATCAACATGAAAAAATTGAAACATAGGTAAAGAAAGAAAAGTTTTTTACCTACAACTAAACCTAGTTGACTTCAATTTATGTCTACCATTTACATCACAGAACAAGACGTAACATTCCAAATTCAACACCAATATTTAAAGGTGTTGCATCAACAAAATCAACGCATCTGTATTCCAATTCGGAATATCAATCAGTTCATCATTTTTGGGAATATCAGTTTACCAAAAGAAGTAATTAAACTTGTTACTTCATATCAGATTCCCGTCTTATATCTAACCCAAACTGGTGAATATTTAGGCAGACTAGAAAACCCATCCCAAACACGAGCTAAATATTTCAGCTACCAGCGTAGACACGCAAGCAAGACTGAATTTAACCGCGCTATAGCAGAAAGTATTATCTGGGCAAAACTGCACAATCAGCATACTCTTTTGCAAAACTGGAATCGTCACTATGCTAATTACACAACCCAAAGAGCATTAAATTATCTAATGCTCTTGATGGATAATTTATCAGTAGCACCAGGAATCGAAGAACTACAGGAATACAGCGAAGAAGCTGATAATATTTATTACTGTGCTTTGACTTCTTTACTCAGCTTCTACAATAGTTCTCCATATATCAATAGAAAGCGTATTAGTGGACTCATCGATTTAGGCAACCAACTGCTACACCAATATATTTACACACTGCTAAATACAGTAGGACTCGACCCCAATTATGCAATTTTACACCACAAAGAGCATGATGAACTACCTTTAGCATGGGACTTTACCGCAGAATTTCGCGCACTGATGGTTGATGACTTGATGCTCAATTTTGTCCGAAATTTAGCTAATACTAATGGTAATGGTAATGGTAACGGGAAAAACCACTCTCACAAACTTCTGCAAAAGTTTCTCCAACATTGGGAAGGAAAACTACGCACTTTTGTGCTACATCCTTATGGTGGAGAAATAAGTTATCGCCAATGTCTTGATTTACAGGTGCGAGAATATCTTGCATCTCTACTGGGAGATGTAGAATTTTATCGTCCCTTGGCGTTGAAGTTTCATCCTGCAAATTCTGATTTCATCAACACTACTAAACCGCCAACTGTTCCTCTAAAGCTGGTGAAACAATAATGTTTTATTTAGTTTGTTACGACATTGTTAGTGATACACGTCGCAACAAAGTCGCAAAACTTTTAGAGTCTTATGGTTTGCGGGTGCAGAAGTCGGTTTTTGAGTGTGTGTTGGATGAAAATCAATATGAAACTTTATCCAAATACCTGTTTCGACTTGTGAATAAACGCGAAGACCAAGTGAGATTTTACCCTATGTCTGCACACAACCGTTGCAAAGTTGCAGTGTTGGGAACACAACCTGAGTTTGTAGTAGATGACGCGGCGTTTATAGTTTAGCTCACGCAACCGCAAACAAAGTATTAAGTAACCACGCAAAATTAATTACAGTCATTGCGAGCGAAGCGAAGCAATCCCAGCCCTTGCGATTGCTTCATTTCGCTTCGCTCCATTCGCAATGACTTTGTGTAATTAATTATGTTTAACTACTTACCCACATAAATTATCGCAAAATGAACGCTGAGAAAAAAGCACGCGCTCCACCTGTGCAAAAGTCTCTACGCTTCGGTCGAGTTTGCACATTTGGAAACTTTTGAATGCACATTCAAGCTGTTAAATTCCGTTTGATTTTCGCTGCAAAAGCCCAAAAACAACTTGATTCGTTATCTCTAAAAGACCGCAAACAATACGATAAAGCTTTTGAATGTTTCGCTAATAATGGCCCTGCATATCGCAGTTTAAGAACCCATCGCTATTACTGCAAAGATAGTGAAATTTGGAGTTCTTCTGCATCAATGGCGAAAAGATTTTACTGGCATTATACGGAGGAACAAAGCATCATTATCACACATTTAGATTCTCACTAATCATGTAATAAATTTGGAAGAACCCCTCTCCAAACCTCTCCCCGACGCGGGGAGAGGCTTAAGACCCTCATTTTTTGGTACTCAGTTATAGATTTTGAGCAGCTTTAGCTACAAGCAGGGTTGGGGTTAGGTTCTGTCCAAATCACGTTAAACAATCAGGACTTATGCAGGTGTCGTAATTGGTGGTTGGTGCGTGACGCTATAAGTCTCATGACTACGTTCAAATCTTCTTGCTGCGTCACACACCCTACAGGAAAAATTGCCAGTTGCATAAGTCTTAATAATGTTGGGGTTCACTTCGTTACACCCAACCTACCACTTTTTACGACTTCTAATCTTGGCTCTTTCTTTTGCCTTTTTACTTTTTACTTTTTACTTATTCACTATGTCTAATCTTCGTCGAATCACCGCACGCGAACAACGTCTGATTTTACTCTATAGCAATTGGGAATTGAGTATGACACCAGCACAATTTTATGCCAAATGGTCTGTAAGTTATGAACTAATTGCCTTAATATGTTCCCGTTCTGATTCAACAGTAAGAGGTTGGTTCAGAAGTAGCTCTAATCGACGCTATCCCACACATAATGATTTACTTCATTTGGCTTTGATGGATTTTTTTCTAGAACATTTTGAGGAGATTCCTGAACAGGTTTTGCATTGGTTATGCTTTAATCAGCATGACTCATAGTTTAAGTAATTTGTCAATAGCATCTTGCTCTGTCTTAACAAATACTCATTAGCTACTTTGATAATAGTCAATTTTAAAGCTGAATTTCTGGGTATTTTATAACATTTGCAAGGTGGTTATAATGACCTATCAAGAGCAACTGCATCCTTGGTGCATTATTCGGGTTTTATCTAATCAACAACTGTCAGATAATGCTGGCGATATTTCTAATGTTATTGCAAGATTTCGTCGCCGTGATGATGCAGTTGCTTATTTACAAGTGTTGCAACATTCAAGCAAAAATATCAAGTTTTTGATTATTTTTGATGTGCAAGGAGTGAGAAATTTACCCAAGAATAAAGCTTTAAGTTGATTGACTACCGAAACACCTGCGTTTTTATAGCGTGGCATAACAATATTATTATCCCTAGCGATCGCCTAAACCGTTTGCTAGGGATTTTTTATTATCCCCTTGTGGGGATGAAACAAGATAAAATACAAGGACTGTGATTCAAATAACACCGTGCCTCGACGTTCTCAAAAAAAGGCAGATACCTCTCCATATAAGCTGACATGGCCGCCAGACACAGAGTTAATCGGCTTAGAATTTGAGTTAGTCCCAGCAAAAGATTGTGACCTCTTCCCACAGTACACTATTGGACTCCACGCCTGGTTTTTGGAACAAGTACGTTCCCAAGACCCAGAACTTTCTGCTTACCTCCATGATGGTGAGTCAGAAAAACCTTTTACTATCTCAGCTTTAAATGGAGAGATGATTAGTAGTGGCAGACAAATACAATTATCTGCAAACACTTGCTATCGTTGGTATGTCACAGCTTTATCTCGTCGAGTGCAACAATGGATGGTGCAGTGGGTAAAAAATTTGCCAGAAGTACTTGAGTTAAGAAATGCACCTTTGCAAATTCATTCTGTTAGTATTGCTCATTCTCCCACAACTTATGCCCAACTTCTAGAATCTGAGCATAGTGACACTATTGCTTTAAAATTTCTCAGTCCGACAAGTTTTCGCCGCAAAGGTCATCATTTCCCCTTACCAGTACCAGTAAATGTATTTCATAGCTACCTGCGACGCTGGAATGATTTTTCGGGGATGTCTTTTGACCAGGATGCTTTTTTGGCTTGGGTAGAGGATTATGTATTGATTACCCGTTGTCAACTTACAACTGCAAAGGTACTTGCTGGAAAGAAAGGCGCAGTCACAGGATTTACTGGTGCGATAGAGTTAACTTTGGCAAAGGAAGCAGCCAAGCAGCCACAATTTGAGCAATTATTTTATGCTTTAGGCAAACTTGCACCTTACTGCGGTACTGGACACAAAACTACTTTTGGCTTGGGACAAACACGTTTTGGTTGGTCATCTCAAGTGGTTCAAGATATACCTGATGTGCAAACTGTCTTGGCGAAACGCATTGAAGATTTAACACAGATATTTAAAGCACGACGCAAACGAACAGGTGGAGAACGAGCAGATGAAATAGCCTCAAAATGGGCGACAATTTTAGCAAGGCGGGAAATGGGAGAGTCGTTGCAGGTAGTGGCAGAAGATTTAGAGATGCCTTATGAAACGGTGAAGACTTATGTCAAGTTGGCAAGACGCGCTTTAAAAACTGAGGAGTAGTTTGGTATACTCTTTGCCAAGAAAGCAGAACCTTGAAAACTTAATATTGCGTTTCCTGGTGAAAGTTAAAGTCTTGATTTTTACTTTTCACACGCAAATTTTTCGCGGGGGTAAGGCAATGCTTGAAACCCTGATTCTTTCGTTGACCCCCGCGAATCACTTACTCAGTAAGGCTTTGAGGTGTCTGTGATGGTGTCTAATTGTCAATAAAGTATGCTTATTGACAGTAAAATCAGACCCCCCGCGAAAATGGCACTTTCAAACCCAGTTGTAGCAAGTGTTCCAAAAGGGTAGTGTTTTCAATTAATTACCCCTCACGGGGATGGAAACCCATTACATTGAACAAATTAATTTGATCTGCAGAAAGTGTTTTCAATTAATTACCCCTCACGGGGATGGAAACTCTAAAGAATAGCAAGGATCTAAAGGCCTTTGGTATTGTTTTCAATTAATTACCCCTCACGGGGATGGAAACCATATTGTGCCGTATTTTCAAAGAATGCCCCAAGATGTTTTCAATTAATTACCCCTCACGGGGATGGAAACAGGGATATTCCCCCACCTATAAGTCTTCCGCTCTGAAAGTTTTCAATTAATTACCCCTCACGGGGATGGAAACTTTGTAAAACTTCCCTGCGAATATCTTCCAAAGGTGTTTTCAATTAATTACCCCTCACGGGGATGGAAACTTTGATCGGAAAGACAGTAACCAATTGATCGTCTACAATGGTTTTCAATTAATTACCCCTCACGGGGATGGAAACTCCGCCTTGGGTGACGTACAATTGTCTGATTATTAATTCAGTTTTCAATTAATTACCCCTCACGGGGATGGAAACTGATCGCGTGGTCACTCGCGTTTGCTGATAACAAAGGTTTTCAATTAATTACCCCTCACGGGGATGGAAACAGTGAATTAGGTGGGCGGTGGGTTTTAATATACCCTTTTGTTTTCAATTAATTACCCCTCACGGGGATGGAAACCCTATCAATCTTCCGCTTTGGAATGCTGAAAAGGCTTGGTGTTTTCAATTAATTACCCCTCACGGGGATGGAAACATCCACGATAATGCCGTAAGCACTGATCATAGCAACTGGTTTTCAATTAATTACCCCTGACGGGGATGAAAATATCATCAATTACTGGATTGGGTAATAATGCGAATCAAATTGCACTGGAAGAAAACGAACCAGAACGTCAGTTATATTTAGCAGTTCCAGTTGATGCTTATGAAACCTTTTTTCAGACTAAACTTGCTAAAATTGCCGTGCGGCGACATCAACTAAAACTAATAATATACGATCCAATTATGGAAGTGATTGTGAGATGGACAAACTAGAGCAATACCGCCAATCTATCCAAGAAATATTAGCAAAACACAGTAAGTATAAACCTCAACGTGAAGAGATTGAAAACGAATTAATATTTGATACAATGCACGACCACTATCAATTGATGCGTATAGGTTGGAATGGTTTAAGTCGTGTGTATCACACTGTTATTCATTTTGATATTAAAAATGATAAAATCTGGATTCAGCAGAATATGACAGATGTGGATTTAGCACAAGAACTATTAGAGATGGGAGTACAAAAAGAAGATATTGTTTTAGGTTTGCAGCCACCATATAAACGTCCGTACACAGGATACGGAGTAGTTGTTTAATGTAGTTCCAATGTTGTTAAGGGAGTGCGATCGCTTAAGTTAAAGTTGGAATACAATAATGTGTGCGATCGCGCATGATTAAATGAAGAAATAATCGCTATACACAAACTACCTATGGATTGGCTACCTACAATTGATTTATCCCACCTTTGGGATTTGGTTATTGCCCAAACTCCAACACCAACAGCCACACCTTCACCAGTATTAACCCCTGCGAAAAACCTCAATGATATTGAACTACTTAAAAGCCAGTTAGAATTTCTCAAGGCTACCAATGGTCAACTAGGTGAAAGCTTTAACAGATTTGTTGCAGCAATGCAATTTACCTTAGTCGTATTTGGCTTTTTAGGTACTTTTTTAGCCTTTGCTATAGGTAAAAATTTAGATGATGCGAAAAAATTAGCCAGTCAATTAATTAACAGAGAAGTAGAAAATAAAATTACAGATTTAGTCCAGGCTGAGGTTGAGAGTGTCAAGCGTTCTTTACAGCGCGAAAGAGTAATCGGTTCAACAGTTGTTGATTATTATTTACCCAGCGATGATACAACAGAACCCGATGATTGTAAGCTATTGCGAACTAGAGGTTTTGCTAAAGTTAGGTTTTGGAATCAAAAGCGGAAGCCCAAAAAACCACTAGGAGATATTTTAGTTTTAGATTTGATTAATTCTAAACTACTTGAAGGACAAGATTTTGTTGGATTATCAAAAGACGATGCGAAAAACAAACGAGAAGAAAAAGTAAGAAATCAGATTGACTTAGCATTAAACTGGTTAGACAAAACAACCGTTTTAGTAATTTATATCGATGGATTTTCTGAAGAGGTGAAAAATTTAGCAACACGAGTTGATTACTATTACGTTGCGGCAAATACTTCTGTAACTTTAATCGGAATCGTTGCTGATTCCGCTTATGTAGCAGATGGACAACATAATCTATAGGGTTTCACTATTTACTTAGGTTTAATATATTTAATTTTTTTGGGAACTCCATCTTCTATCTCAGTTATTTCAACTATGACTGTTTGCCCAATTTTTAATGATGTATAGTGTTTTGGTTCTTTGACAGTTTTAGAAAAAATATTTAATAACTGATAGGTCACTTTATTGCCGCTAATTTTTGTTATATTGGCTTCTATCTCGTCACCTATTTGCAGGTTTTGAGATTTAGCAACTGTTTGAATTTCCATTTGTCGATTTGATACTGATAGCTTCTCAAAATCTTCTAGAGGAGTAACTTTGTAGTAATTAAATAAGCGAAAAGTCCAGCCCAAAATTTCCAATATATCTTTAGGATTTACTTCTGTATTTTTAAGATAATCAGTGCAAGTCTTATGAATACTGCGACAATAATCAGGAGTTCTATCAGTTTGTTTAACACTTTTACTACTATCAGCCAGTGTTTTTAAATACTTAAAAAAATTTTCACTATTAGCTGATGGGTTCTGGCTAATATTTGCACGTAGGTAGGCAATTACTTTACCTAATTGCGAACGAATACCATCTTTACTTGCCTCAATGCGTTGTTGTTCTTGAACAAGCATTTTAGCAATATTATGGGCAGTACTCCACATCTGATCTTCTGATAAAGATTGTTTACTTTCCACTGTTATTTGTCCTTAAATTACTACTATGAGTTTTTTGTTAACCCTAGTAAGGCTTTAATTTCTTGTAACTGCTTTAGTTGTACTAATGGTTGATTAGCAGATTTAATTACAGGTTTATTAAGTTGATTTTTGGCTGGAGTTGTTTGAGGTTGAGGTTTAGCAGATTTAATAGCATCTAAAATGAATGCTTGTAATTTATTGCATTCTAAATCTGAGGAGTTTGAATCATAAGATAAGTAACGATTAATGTTTAATTGCTCGATTTTAACTACATCTATCTTCATAGTTCCCATTCCCACAGCTTTACCGCTACCAATTTTTAATCCTAGTCGGTTTTCTGGGTCTTGTCCTAAAGCAATTAATAATGTTCCTAGTTGTGATTTTGTTAAGTTGGCATAATTTACATAAGTTGTAAACTTTTTACCTGTTTCTGCTTGTTGAATGCGAATTGTTGGTTTTACTTCTTCTTGGTAAGAATGTGGATAAAATTTGCGCCCACGAATTTTATTATTTTTATCATAATAAATTTTTTCACCAGTTTCTAAATCAACAGCTTCAGGTTTCGGTGAAAACAAAGGAGTAATCAGTCCTGTTTGGAAGCCTGGTTTATCGTTATCAGGGTCATATTTCGCATCATGAAAATGTACTAGCCCTAGCCAACTCATTGCACCAAATGTTACGCAAGCTGGACAAAGTTGTGAGATGTCTTTACACTCGCTGTAGCCATCAGGAACTTTTGCATTAGTTTTACATAAACAACTTCTGGTGATGGCTTCATATATTGAGCGTACAACTCCTTTAAGAGAACTACCAGGAATTATAAGTCGGTGATTGTTTTGCACAGAAGATTGAATTAAACTAATTGTGGCAACATATTTAGCTGAGGTAGTATCTAGAGTTTGTTGTGCTAAATCGCTACCCATCACAGTGATACCTGAATTTACAGTTAAAGGTGAAACCACTGTTAAATCTAAAAATAACTTCCCACTAAAACGCTGAGTGTTGAGTTGATATTTATCATGTCCAAATTTATCCTTTCCATCTTTTGCTTGAATATTGACTCTATCAGGTTTTTGTTGTGGTAAAGATACAAAGTCATAGTTTCTTGGCATATATTTAAAAATTATAATTTTAGGTTTTGATAGTTAAAGCAACAAAATGTATGCTTGAGGTTTGAGCGTCTTGAAAGTATCGCTGACCTAAAGAAAATTTGTCAGGATAGATGAATTCTTGGGGGAATTTAGTCTCATCTCTATCATGGAAATAAGCATTGCGATCGCTAGTTATCCAATCTTTACCAATAGGATTAAATTTTGATTCTGTTTGAGGCTGATTTCGACTGAGCAATAACACTTGATAACCGTTATTACTCTGCTTCCAGCGTAGCTCTAATTCTGTGTTAAACATTTGTCCTTCTGGACTAGAAAAATCTGCTGGTAAATCAGCTAAAATACCACTAACTTTATATGCCCAACGCAGAAAATAATAACTAGGCTGCTGATAATAATCTTGCAGTAATTTTTGTAATCCTGCTGGAGATGAGACTTGTTTATATCCCACAAAACTCATGCACCAACTCCTTTTGGTAATATCTCACGCCATTGACGAACAGCACGCTCAAATAAATCTGGAACACCTCTGTCATCTTCTCCTGTCCAAGTTAATTGCACCCCAAAACCATAAGACATTTCTTCGGCAGTGATTATAGTATCTTGTTTATCATTAATAGGAAATTTATAAGGGTTTTCGTCTTTCCCTTGTAAAAATTCTCCTGCTCCTAATAAAAACTTTCAAGACGCGATCGCAATGCGCCTTTAAAGCTAGAACCGGGAATGAACGGTCGTTCTAACGCGTCTTTAATTACGGGTAAATCAGCCCCAATTGGCTCAGTAGAGCGACCAGCACTAATCCGTAATGCAGTAACACTAGAGAGTTTTCCTGTTATTTCTAAACGATTCTTAAAAGTATCAAACATAATAGCTAATTACCATTTTTATTACTTGCGTCTGCTGTGTCTCGATTTCCTTCTGCATTTCGAGGGTCAACAACAGATGAATTTGGATTTTTTTTCACTTCATTGAGATATTTTAAATAACGCGAACCGTAACCAATATAACGACGGATAAGTTGTATCCAGATATATTTCAAATCTGCACCTGGATTATCTGCAACAATTTGTTTAGCTCTTATTTGTAAAGAGATATCGATATCTTGAATTATTCTAGCTGCAAGCGAATTTCTACCTCTTCCCCATTTTTCATCCCTACCAACTTGATAACAAATAAAATTTTTAATTACCTCTGGACTATCAGTTGTATCCGCAACCCTCAGTAAATTATTAAATTGTGATTCTTCTAGTTTTTTATCGCCCGTTTTAATATATTCACAATTATCCAAAGCTGTTTCAATTGCAATCACTAAATCATCTTCAGCTTGATAAATTGCTTTTTGCACCTTCAACGCCACCTGTGGATCTGATATCTGAGTCATTTTGCATTCTCCCGAAAAACTTGATGAAACTCGTTGCAAACTTCTACTTGTCCAAAACCTTCACAGGTGCGATCGCCTATTCCTTGACTTTCCAAATCCTCTAACGCTGCATACCATTTTTCTGGTTCTGTTGTACTAAACAAATACACAGAACCTTTTGTAGTGACAAGTTCCACATCTTTCATCAACCCCCAAGCAGAGTTCCAGCCAGAACGATATTCATAGCTGCTGTAAGCAACGTGCATTTCTAGAGATGAATCAACTTTGGTAAAGTTCTTCAACATCTCGGTAGAAACTACCGTTGTGCGTTGCCAGTTTTCGGTAAGAATGGCATCAGATTGTAAATCAAGAGTAAAATAAACTCGACCTGTTAATAAATCGTCTTGAGGTTGACCAAAAATAGCCCAAAGATTCCATCTATTTTTTAAGGCTTCGTTAAACTCATCAATTCGAGATTTAATGCTTTTCGCTGGTGATTGTCCTTTGCTAACTTCAATTTTGACTTTGCCTAAACCTCTAGAAGCCGAACCACCAATGCGAAAGTTCAAGGGATTTCTTTCGATAAATCTTTGCAATTCTTCAGCTAAAGATTCATTGGAAACTACAACAAAACTCCGAAAAACAAATTTATCCCATTCATCTGTCTTAGTATTTTTCAAGAAAGACTCATTCAAAACTTGTACGCTGTAAAGGATTTCTTCTTCCGCAGTGGCGCGACGGCGATTAATTCCCACTCGTGTTAAAAAGCGGCTACTTGCATCGTGGCTGTAATATTTATTGTCTATTTTGCTATAAAAACTATTGTAAGTTTCAACCTGGGGGTTTGTGCCTTCTGCGATCGCTTTTGGGTCGCTGGGGTCGTAAGGTTGATTATAGGCTGTGGCACAAAAAGCATCGATGAGAGTATCAAAAACTCCATGTCCGCCACGACTGGAAGTAAAGCCAGGATTAGTTTTGGAACTAACAGCAGTTGCAGGTAAAACCTTGATAGACTGATTTACAACTATCGATTTATCGTCTATTTTCGCAACTGCGGGGTAAGCATTGCCAAAAATTGCGGGATTTTCCCCTAAAAATAGACTTTGAAAATTGCCGCCATCCTCTGCTAAATTTGCCGACTGCTGACCAGATAGTTGTAAAATTTGGTAGGCGATCGCACCCCGCAACACCGAACCAGAAATATAGTTTTCCACTTCGCTCACAGAACCACCGGGTTTTTGTCGTCCTGGTGCGAGGGGAGATAAAGCTGTGATAGTTAGTTCCAGTCGTGTCATGATTCCGCCTTTGGTAATAAACTTAACCAAACTGCATCATCGTTAGAAATCTGCGGTAACTCTTCCCAATGCAACCATCCTAACCCCGCAGATTTGCTACCACCCAAGGCATGAATATGATGTAAGGCTGCAAGTATCAAGGGTTTGGCATAATTTGGGTGATTTGGTAACAGATGAATTTCTCCTGCAAAACTTAATTGAGTATTGACTGGAGAAGTTTCTAACAAATACAATTTTTTCTCCTCTGCGGTGCGTCTTCTGCGGTTAATTGTCACGCCAGGACGCAAAACTTCTGGTAAATCTTTCGCCGCAAAAGAGCAAATTAAGTCATCAAAAATCACCCGTGAGGGTAAAATTGGATCGCCAAATATCTGAGAAATAAAACAGTGATATCCTCGATAGCCTTCAATTGTATAATCGTTTTTAAACCGAGTTTCTACCTCTTTTTCAGTCGGACAAAGTGATGTAGCTGAAGGTGCAGAAAATATTTGCCATCCTAAACTACGTGCCAGCTTTTCGCATTCATGACGCAATCTTCCTTTAAGCTGCGAACCGGGTATGATAAGTTGTCCTTGTGCATTACGAACTATAGGTTTATCAGCCAATGAACCAGAGGAACCACCTGCACCCACACATAATGCAGTATCAATTACAGCTTTAAGTTGGATAGTATCAGTTTCAACAGCAGAAAGGCAATCTAAATAAATCATTAACTTACCTCTAGTGTAGTTGCTTGTTCGGTAAGAGGTTCTGTTTCTTCAGCAATAAAGGGATACAAATCTACTAATTCCCGCCAAATAGTTTCGTATGTCATTTTCGCTTCTTTTGCATCTTGTGAATTACTTTCTTGTAAAGACATCCAAGGTGATAAATTTCCATGATTAGATGAATCTTTTGGTTGACACCAAGCTAATTCAAAGTTGTCTTTCAATTCTTGTTTAGCTACTTCATTAGTTAGTCGAATCCGAAAATAACGATAGTTAAGGATAGCTGTACGCTTACCTCGTTCCAGTAAACTGCGGATTTGGTATAGTTGAGAACGAGGAAATTCAGCTTTTTTAAATGCTTTAACCGTTTCTAATAACCCTCCCAATTCATATAAAGTATAGGGAGAGGCATATAGCTTTAATTTGGATTCTCCATCTTTATTTTTAATTAATCCTTCTTCTCGAAACTCCTTAATATTTGAGGAAATCATCGTTACAGCTTTCATAACTAAAAAATCTACTGTCCCACCATAATATTTATGTTTTTTCTTCAAATCTTTCGCATATTTTTTAGCCGATTTGAGTAATTGACTTACTAATTTGTCTGCATAATAAATTGGCGTATCCTGTGCTGTAATCAATACACCAGTTGACATACTCAACAAACATTTAGAAGGTGGTATACTACCTGTGTTATAGCGATGAGCTAATAAATTAGGTGCTGTTTGCTCTAATGAATATCGTCCAGTTCTCCCTAAATATTCTTCAAATTCATCACCGATAGTTTTAGCGATTTCTAAAGCTTTATCAGCAGGAACAACTAGTAATACATCATCACCACCAATAGTAATAATTTCAAAAGGATGAATCCAAACAGGTTCTTTATTAGTTCTACTAGATTTAGCATCAGGTGTATATTGATAAGGATGCAAATATTCCGCTAATGCTTTGTAAACAGATTTTTCTGTAGCCTTAAAAATATCTTCGCTAAAAAGCCGATAATCTTGTGGAGTTTTAATTTTCTGCCGGATATAACCACCCATATTATTACCATCAGCATATATATAAGCCACAAATCCTGATGGTTTACTGGCTGATGCAATTTCTCGAAGAGAACGTGCTTGTTCTACTTCTTCATGGACATTACCATAATATCGACTGGCTAATTGTTGGTTCTCATCTTTATCAAGAAAGTCCTCAAACTTCTTCACCCATTTTGAGATCCAAATATCAAAAGGTTGCCATTCCAAGTTGGCGTTATTATACCAACCGTGAGAACTGTCCACTTTAGCAATCTCTCCTACCAAGCGTTTTCGCGCTAGAGGTTCCGACAAAAAGCTACTATTTGGTAACTCTACTTTCATAATTGCAGAACGGCGATCGCTTTCATCTCTCTGCACATAAGGATGAGTTTCAAATATCGGTGGATAGCAGCGACTTGGACGTTCTTTGTCTGTTGGTTCTTTTTTGGGTAGTTTATTACCGTTGCGTCTTTGTGTGAACTGGTTTGCTAATTTTCCCACCAGTTCATTAAAATTCTTACGATTTTGGAACCTTTCAAAAGGATCGTTAACTTCTGCTTGATCAAAATAAGCCCGAATTATCAGATTGTCTTGATTCTTCTCGTACTTATCAAACCAGAAAGTATCTTCAATTTTTTCTTGCAACAAACCAAACCGAAATTCTAATAGCTTAAAAGTATCACCAACTGCACAGGAATTAGCTGTTAAAGTTTCATAAGTATAGCGTTTTTCAATAGCATTCGCTAAATCATTAACAAATTCTGCTGGACAAAATACCAGAATGCTACCACCTGTAGAATAAATAATTAGCTCAGGAATTAAAGCTTTTCTTAAATTAGGAAAATTAGTATCTAACCACTGTTCAATAGATAGCGATCGTTGTCCCTCACTAAAAAATGCAGGTAAATCAACCAAATTTATTCTGTCCAGAAGTGCTGAAGCACCACGAATATCAGGTAATTTCGCAGCTTCAAAAACATACTGTTTAATCTTAGTCGCACCACCATAAACCAAGCCGATGCGTCTCTTGTCTTCCCAAAGTTTTAAGTAATCCTCTTTTTCTTTTAACTCATTAAGTGTTTGAGGAGTAGAGTCTTCAAAAGTATTGTAAAGGCGCTGTGCCTGTTGAATAAAAGTTTTTGTACTTTCTGGCACATCTTGCCCCTTTTGCAATGCCTGTCGCATTTGATGCAGGCTACTGAGTTCATCCTGACTAAGATTGTTCTTTTTGTCCCAAGCGAGACACCAGGCTAGTGCAGTAATTATCCTTATGCGAGAATCGTCATTCATGTCGTTAAATCAGCCGTTCAGAGATTATTAACTATCTGTCGGGACTTTTTTGTGAGCCGACACATTTTTTTAGTGAGTAATATTTTTATCTTTTAAGTATCTACACTAACTTATACTGAGTTTCCAGTCAAAATAAAAATATTTTATGTTTTACCTCTAATAAGCGACTAATATTTTTATCTGATGAAATTCAATTAACTTACAGGCACAAATGTTAATTTATATATTTTATTGATATTTTTTATTGCTAGATAAAGCAGATATTATTAAATTTATACTGATAAAATCTTTATGCTTTAATTTACTAATTAGCTTGATGAGACTCAAGTACCAAATATACTTTTTAGTAGAATAAAGAGTATGAATGGGCAAACAATTTATCAAAACCTAAGTAATCTTGATTTGTTAATTGGTATTTTAACAATCTTTTCTTCAATAGCTGTTGGTGCATTTACCACTTACAAATTTCTCGATACTATTTTTAAACGAAAAAGAATATTATTTAAAATTTTGGAGAGAAAAATTAAAATATTCGATCCACCCAATAAATGTAATAGGGATATGAATGCTGAATTTGCATAAATTCAAAAGAATCCTTTATTCAAAAAAGTAGAATCTATATTAATTCCTAATACTAATGTTATGCAAATCAGTAATATAAATCATGGAAGTCTTATAATTTTAGGAGTTGGAAATGATTTTAATTACTTTGAAGCCGTATTTAATGAAGCGAAAAGACAGAGAAGTCCCATTATTATCTATACTTATGGTGATAGTCAGGTATTACAAAAAAATCACTGGGACTTACTAAACACATATCGGTGGTATTCTGTATCCACTAGTCCTCTTCGCATAATTTCTGACATTTTTGCTATTCTTTCTACTTTTATTTATGAAGATAAGTAACAATGATGCTCTGGCGAGGTATTGGCCGAATTAGTTCTCTGGAAAAGCAATGCTTGCTGAGTTTTGGTAAGGGCGATCGCAATTCTTTTACCCTTACACGTTATTTTGCATACACCCCAAAATTTTGATTTGCTAAACTTCTAGCATGTAATTGCTTACTCTTTTGGAAAAAAGAACACTGGCAAAATGGTTCTAGCACTTGGGTGAGTATTGGCGCTTGTGAACAAGCTGGGGAAAGTTGTTATACCAATTTGAAAAATGATTGCGACAAATGGGTTACTGAAAAGCTCACCAGTAAGCAATTTCCCAATCCAAAATCCAAAATCTAAAATCCAAAATGGTATTAATACTCAATTGCTGAAGCTTGTGTTTTGTGATTATACGAATAATAAAAAACCTCGGCGAAACTAACCGAGGTTCAAGGAGAAGGTCTGAATGTCGATGGGAGATACCGATACCGAAGTCTAAAACTCTTAGCTAACTGCAAAAGCAAATAATACTAAACCTGTTACAAACAAACTTGCAACGGCAGCTTGGATAACGTAACGACGCTGTTCCCAAATTGCTGGGTATTCAGCGTAGTAAATCTGGGGTTCGGTTGCATAGTTATTTAAAACGCCATCTTCATTAACGGTGGTATACATAATTTTTTTCCTTGCTTGTTAACTTATGTAAACAAATTTAACAAGTTTGTTACAAAACGTCAACTAGACTTGACAAAAAAAAATTTATTATTTTCATTACGCTAACTTATCAGCTGCTGGCGGAAGGGTAATACCATTTTGGATTTTTGATTGAGAAAGGGTTTACAGGTAAACTTTTGGACTGGACTTCCTCCATACACCCTCAATACGGTTCGGATAAGAAACTTACTTGTGTAGGCAAGCAAGGGTGCAGGGGTGAAAGGGGTGAAAGGGGGAAGGAAGGTACGCTCTCCCCTGCACCCGAAGCCCCTCCGCCCCCCTGCTCACCTCAACAGGTGAACTATGAACATTTAATTTTCATCACGTCCATGAACTTGGGCGGGTGGACTGGTGGCTTCTACGGCGGTGAATGATTCGAGGATTTTGTAAGTGTGGTGTGAACCTTTGGGAATAACCCAAGAACTACCAGGTTCTAGCAAAATCATTTGTCCTTCGATGTGCAGTTCTGCACGACCATGAATTACATAACCAACAGTTTCATATTCCCGTGCTGTTGGTGGTTTATCTTCTCCTGGTTGTTCATTTTCCCAAAGGCGCATCGAAACTGTTTTACCAGAAGCTAGATATTTTTGACCGAGTTTACCTTTGGGTGAATGGCTAGAATCTATTTTGTTAACGCTGGTGTCAGTCATATTTAATTAATCACTTTATGGTTTGAGAACAACTTTGATACAGTTATCTTTTTTCTCTTTAAAAATTTGGTAGCCGTGGGGTGCTTGGTCTAAAGGTAGAGTGTGAGTGATTACGAATGAAGGGTCGAGGTCGCCGTTTTCAATGTGATTGAGTAAGGGTTTTAAGTATCTGTGGACATGGGTTTGTCCCATTTTGAAAGTCAAACCTTTGTTCATTGCTGAACCCATTGGAATTTTGTCGAGGAAGCCACCGTAAACTCCGGCAATTGAGACATGACCGCCTTTTCCCGCAGATAGAATTACTTGACGTAATGCTGTTGGACGGTCTGTTTCTAGACGAACTGCTTGTTTTACTTTGTCGTAGAAAGCCATCGCATCTGTACCATGTGCTTCCATACCCACAGCATCAATACAAGCATCAGGGCCACGACCGCCTGTCAATTCTTTGAGTGCTTCCCCAATGTCTACCTCTTCATAGTTGAGGACTTCAGCTTTGCCTTGTTCTTTGGCCATTTGCAGGCGTTCGGGAATGCGGTCTATGGCAATAACGCGCTCTGCACCAAGGAGAAAAGCACTTTTAATGGCAAATTGTCCGACTGGGCCACAACCCCAAATAGCCACGACATCGCCGGGTTTAATGTTGCAGTTTTCTGCTGCCATGTAACCAGTCGGGAAAATGTCAGTTAAAAATAGAACTTGCTCATCTGTGAGGTGGTCGGGAATTTTGAATAAGCCAACATCTGCAAAGGGTACTCGGACATATTCTGCTTGTCCGCCAGCGTAACCGCCAAATAAGTGCGAATAACCAAATAAGCCTGCTGGTGAGTGACCCATTTGCAGTTCTACCAGCCAAGCATTTGGGTTGGAGTTATCACATAAAGACCATAAATCGCGCTGGCAAAAAAAACAGTTACCGCAGGAAATGGTAAAGGGAACAACGACGCGATCTCCAAGGAGAAGCCGCTTCGCGTCTACGCCTATTTTGACATTCTTTACTTCACTACCTAATTCTACAACTTCCCCCATGAACTCATGCCCCAGGATATCGCCTTTTTGCATGGTGGGAATATAGCCATCATAAATATGCAAATCTGAACCACAAATTGCTGTGGATGTAATTTTAATAATGGCATCACGCGGGTTAAGAATTTTGGGATCAGGAACCGTTTCTACCCGCACATCGTTTGCTCCGTGCCAGCAAACTGCTTTCATAATTTTTAGTCCTTTGTCATTTGGAATTAGTCATTCATATAAAATGGTGTGTTAGGCGCTTTGATTATCTTTTTCGTGACAGCTAATTCCGAAAAAATGCGCCGACCTAACACACCCTACATGGCTATCTTTTTACTGTTTGCTTTAGGTTCTATCTCTGAGTTGTTTGCTAGGAGGATTTTGGTAATAGCCTTCTCGGCTTGCTCTAGATTGATGACTATCTGCTCCACTTACTTTGTCTTTCGCATCTTTGAGAAACTCTTTTGTAGCTCTGGGAGTGTCCTCATCTAAGTTTAGTTTCTCGCGGATATTCTCAGCAGCATCTTTCAGTTTAGACTGAGCATTTCTAACTTGGTTGTCGTTTTGACCTTCGGGTACGCCTTTGTAATAAGTTCCTTCGGGAGTTGTCACATCAGCTTGTGCTACGTTGACAAAGCTAAAGGCTTGTCCCAGTAAGAACATAAATCCTACTAAGAAAACAACCATAATTTTGCGTAAGCTAGAAATCACTTGCTTCATAAATAACCTCATTTGCTTTATTTATTTGTGTGTACAACTGAACGGCTATCAGCCAATTCATGGTTTGAGGACAACTTTGACACAGTTATCTTTTTTCTGTTGAAAAATGTGATAACCGTGAGCCGCTTCTGCTAGTGGGAGTTGATGAGTTACCACAAAAGAAGGGTCGAGTTTACCGTCCAAGATTTGCTGGAGTAACAAGTGCATATATTTCTGTCCGTGCATTTGTCCCATTCTGAAGGTTAGACCTTTGTTAAAAGCTGCACCCAAGGGTATTTTGTCAACGAAACCACCATAAACACCCATAATTGCCAGAGTGCCGCCTTTACGACAGGCTACCATCATTTCTCGTAATACGTGGGGGCGATCGCTTTCTAATCTGAGTTTTTGTTTTGTCTGGTCGTAGAAGTCTTCTAAACCAACACCATGCGCTTCCAAACCGACTGCATCAATGCAAGCATCAGGGCCGCGTCCGCCAGTCATTTCTTTTAATGCTTCACCTGCATTAACTTCTTCGTAGTTAATTACTTCGGCTTTGGCATATTTTTTCGCCATTTCTAAGCGTTCGGGGAAGCGGTCTATAGCAATTACTTTTTCTGCACCCATCATATAGGCGCTAATCATGGCGAATAGTCCAACTGCACCACTTCCCCAAACGGCTACCGTATCCCCTGGCTGAATATCACAGAGTTCTGCACCCATGTAGCCAGTCGGGATAGCGTCGGAGATGAACAATAGTTTTTCATCAGGTATATCTGACGGAACTTTGACAACACCCACATCAGCAAAAGGTACGCGGATATATTCGGCTTGTGCGCCTGCATAGCCACCTAAGAGGTGAGAGTAACCATAAATTGCTGAAGTGACATTGCCAAATAATTTTTCTTCTAACCAACTGTTAGGGTTGGAATTATCGCACAGCGACCACATATCACGCTGGCAATAAGCACAGTTACCACAGCCAATGGTTGAGGGAACAACAACGCGATCGCCTATTTTTAAGTTATCAACTCCCGTACCAACTTCGACGACTTCCCCCATAAATTCGTGACCGATAATGTCACCTTTTTGGACTGTTGGGATATAGCCGCCATATATATGTAAATCCGAACCACAGATAGCTGTGGAAGTAATTTTAATAATCGCATCGCGGGGATTAAGAATCGTCGGGTCTGGTACCGATTCCACCCGAACTTCATTAGCACCTTGCCAACAGACTGCTTTCATAAAAGTATGAAGTGTGAAGTATGAAATGTGAATTAGAAAGTGTGAGTTTTATCCTTCATCTTTTGCCTGTTGGCTGTCCTTCGGTGGTGGCGATTTCTCCGGCTTCCATGAGCATTTTAAAGCGGCGTAGGTCATCACCGATTTGTTGTTCTGGTTCTTCACCGAAAAGTTTGGCAAGAGCCGCACTTATTCCACCGCCGGGGATGTTGTATTCTAAAACAATTTTGACTTCTGTACCGCGATCGCCTGGAGCTTTTTTAAATCTGACAAAGCCGGAGTTATCAATATCTGCGCCTTCGACAGAAGCCCAAGAGATAAACTCGTTTTCTCTATCTTCGAGAATCTCTGCATCCCATTCGACATTGTTAGCTAAAGGCGCTTTTGCAATCCAATGCGAACGTTTTGCGTCGTATACCTTCACCGATTGCAGATGCTTCATAAAGGTGGGTAACTGCTCAAAGTTGTGCCAATAACGGTAAAGTTCATCGGCTGGTTTATTAATAGTTACCGTCTTTTCAACTTTGATGGGTTTATTAATTCCCAGGGCTTCTTGTGCTTGCTGTATTGTGCTTTGCTTAGTTAACCCTTGGTAAACTAAACCACCACCAGCCAGTGCAGTTAATACACCTTTTAAAGAGCGTTGACTTAAACCTGTGAGTACCATAGCCCCACCGCCAATGAGAGAAGCCCAGCGTTCCATCTCATTAGCTTCTGGGGTAGTTTTAGTTGTGCGATCGCCTGTTGAAGTCACTTTAATATCTCCTTAAAATCATTGCAGAGGCGTAAATATCTTTCTCTGCGATATCTGCGCCTGGAGCGGTTCGTTTTACATAGAAACAGCTGCACCAGTTGTCGGCTTAGGAGATTGCACTCCCGCACTTAGTCGCGCCCGATATAGCTCTACCAAACATTGTTCGTCTTTTAACAAATCGCCGTAAATCTTTTTGAAAATATCAGTTGCTATGGGGTCAGTAAACATTGCAGATAAATTACCAATGTCCCCAATACCTGTTTGTAAATCACCCAAAGCACAACGGATTTGATAGATATCATCACTACCAGATAAAGCCGCTTTTACCTTGGCATATTGATTAGCGATATTGGCAGCTATCGAAGGCTTTTCACCTAATTTATTCAGGTAGGTTTCTAATATTTCAATGTGACGCTGTTTATGCGCCATTAACTCTTGAAACAGTGCCTTAGCTTGAGTATCAGACTCTTTTTCGTAATACTTTTCTAGAGCTTCTAGAGAATAACGTTCACCACTTAAAGCCGTATTTAAACCTTTAGCAATTTCGCCTTTAGTTGAACCACCCCAAGCATCAGCAATTTTCCACCATTCGGCGTTAATATCTGTTTCATCGGGAAGAGCCACATCTTTACCACCGTAACCAAGACGGCTGAGAATAGCTGTGGTAAAAATTGCCAAGTCTCCAGGTTCGCGGGAAGTAATTAAATTACCATCCACTACCAGGGATTCATCTTGATAGTTTGCACCCGCATTGAGCATATCGCGGCGGATAGCCACAAAACCAGTAGCGCGTTTTTCTCTGAGCAAATCGCCTTCAATTAATAATTGTGGCCCGTGACAAACTGCGGCGACGAGCTTTCCTTGTTGTATGGCTTCTTGGACAAAGCGCACTGTATTGGGGTTGCGGCGCATTTTATCAGGAGCCATCCCACCAGGAATTATTACTGCATCGAATTCTGAGGCGATCGCTTCTGTAGTTGTACCATCTGCTTGAACAGAAACTCTACCGCGTTTACCTTTATATTTTTCGTTCATCCGCGCACCGAGGACAACTACATCTATTCCTGCTTGTTTCAGCCCGTGACAAGGAACTATAAATTCTGCATCTTCGACATCATTTTCAATTAGAATTGCAACTTTTTTCTTCCCAGAATGATTGTTTTGATATGACATGGAATTACCTATTTTGCTTAATTGTTAATTGGGTGAAAGTTGATCAATTACCAGCCAATAGAGGCTAGAGTCTAGAGATTAGAGGAAAGTAATTTATTGAGATGAAAAATGTTATAAAAATCACGAATCATATAATCTCAGGAAAACTTTCATACTTCACTAGTAGATGGTGCAGGAAATAGTTCTTCGTAATCGTGACTAAAATGGGCGTGAAACCGAGAAAAAATTTCAGGCTTGATGGCATTTTGCAACACAGCGAAAACTGCTCGGACATGAATTGCAGTAGTAGTAGGTTCTATATGTTCTTTTTGGCTAACACGTTGAATAAACTCTTGGAGATGAAAACTTTGAATACTGGCTTGTGTTTGTGCTTGTAAATAATCACTTAGTTCCTGTGGAAGTTGTGCAGCTAAATCTTGAATGTCACTTTCTGCAATACGTTCTTTAATAGTTTCTAGAGTTGCACGAGTAGCAAGTTCCGCCTCCTCACGAGAATTAGATTGAGAGAGACTTTGGACATGGGTAATAAACTCGTGATATTCCACTTTTAACCTCCACTAAAATTACCTCAATACTTATTTGAGTATGAGAAATTTTTACCAAAAAAAAGTTATGAGTTTAGAAGAAATTAAGGGGCTTGTTGTGTGGGTTGAGTACTTCTAACTCATAACTAACAGATTCAACTACAAGTAGCTTAACCTTGAATTTACTCTTATAAGATTAGGCTGTAAAAATTACATTAACTTCGTTCTAAGGGGATAGATTTTTTTACTACTAAAGTCATACATCGAAAGTCAGACCAATTTTATTAATAAAAACGTTATGGTAAGGATGCAGAAAAGGCAGATATATATGACAGAAAAAAATCAGCATCCTGAAGTTAATTCAGAAGATTTACCACAAGAAATTACTGAATCTTACGGCACTGGAGTCAAAGAATTACCAGGTTACAATATTGGTGAGCGATCGCTTGATCAAACTACCCCAGAGTATCCCGATAGCCCCGAAGTCACCACTCAAGACGGTTATACTTACTGGCAAGATACCGTAGGCGATGAAGCTGTTGGTGGTACTGTCGCCGTTCCTGAACAAGATGTTACCGAAGAAATCGCAGCAGCCGTCGGTTTAGAAATGGATGATCGCGCCTTCCTCCGTACCAACGAAATTCTCGAACAACGCGATGATCGTCGCTGGGAACTAGACCCAAAATCCTCCGAAGATTATCAAGAACGATGAGTGTTAACCCGCATTTCTCACAAGCTTCAGGCGTTTGATGGGGCAGAGGGGCAGAGGTGCGGAGGGGCAGGGGAGAGAGTACCTTCATTCTCCCCTGCTCCCCTGCACAGGCTTTGAAAGGTGTGGTGAGAAATCCGGGTTAAGTGTTGTACACTGAGCGCAGCCGAAGTAGTCGAAGTGTAAGTTCTAAGTTCTCCCCCTTGTCCCCCTTGTCCCCCTTGTCCCCCTTGTCCCCCCTAACCTCTAGCCTCTAGCCTCTAACCTCCAGCCCCTAATCCCTAAAAATCCCTACCACAAATGTCCAGCATTTCGATAAACTCAGAAATGCTGCGATGTTGTTGATCATGTCAGATTCTCAAAGTGTAAGTGCTGCTGTTGCCAAACTCTACAATACCTATCCCTTTCCCCCAGAACCCCTGCTAGATGAACCACCTCCGGGTTATAACTGGCGTTGGAATTGGTTAGCAGCTTATAGCTTCTGTACAGGTCAAAAGCCGCAAAAGCAAGACATCCGCATTTTAGATGCTGGCTGCGGTACAGGTGTAGGTACAGAATACTTGGTTCATCTCAACCCCCAAGCTTCTGTAGTTGGGATTGACTTGAGTGCGGGTGCTTTGGCTGTGGCGCAAGAACGTTGTCAGCGTTCCGGTGCGAACCGTGTAGAATTTCATCACCTCAGCATCTATGATGTGGAACAGTTACCCGGTGAATTTGACTTAATTAATTGCGTCGGGGTTTTGCATCACCTACCAGACCCAATTCGCGGTATTCAAGCTTTAGCTAAGAAATTAGCCCCAGGCGGAATTATGCACATTTTTGTGTATGGCGAGTTGGGACGTTGGGAAATTCAACTTATGCAAAAAGCGATCGCTCTTCTCCAAGGCGACAAACGCGGCGACTACCGTGATGGTGTGCAAGTCGGACGCAAAATATTTTCCTCTCTACCAGAAAACAATCGAATTGTCAAATACGAAAAACAACGCTGGGCAATGGAAAACCAGCGCGATGAATGTTTTGCAGATATGTACGTTCATCCCCAAGAAGTTGATTACAATGTTGAGACGTTATTTGAATTAATTGATGCTTCTGAGTTAGAATTTATCGGCTTTTCCAATCCTGGTTTTTGGCAGTTAGATAGACTTTTAGGGAAAGCACCAGAGTTAATTGAACGGGCAGAAAATCTCAGCGAACGTCAGTTATATCGTTTAATAGAATTACTCGACCCAGAAGTTACCCATTACGAATTTTTCCTTGGTCGTCCTCCCCTAGCTAAAGCCGACTGGTCAAGTGATGACAAGTTGTTATCAGCTATCCCAGAATTAAACCCTTGTATTGATGGCTTTCCTAGTCAATGTATCTTTAATTACGACTACCAAATTGTCAACTTGTCCACAGCAGAGTTTGAGTTTATGCAAGCCTGTAATGGACAAGCAACGGTAGGGGAAATTTTAGCAAATGTGCAATTAACTTTGGATGGAGTGAGAACCTTGATTAAGCAGCAGTTGGTCATGTTGACATAACCACTGAATATCATAAAAAATAAGAAAAGTAGGTTGGGTGGAGCGATAGCGAAACCCAACAAAGTATCTAACAACGGATGTTGGGTTTCATTCCTCAACCCAACCTACGCCAGAATAGGTTTTTAGTCTTAACTGAACGGTATTGATTAATGACTAGAATGTCCATCTTTGGTAACTACAGATGATTCTGCTGTGACTACACCTTTGGCTTGGGTTTCCATTTCCAGCAATTCCGGGATGGTGACAAACTTATAGCCTTTCGCCTTTAAATCTGCAATAATTTGCGGTAGTGCCTTCACAGTGCGAGAACGATTACCGCCACCGTCGTGCATCAACACAATTCCACCGGGTTTGGCACTTTTGACAACATTTTTAATTAATGTTGGAGTTTGACCATGACGTTGAGAGTCTCCCGACTCATCAGACCACATAATGATTGCATACTTTTGACTTTTGGCATAATCCACTAAGCCATTGTGCAGAAAACCACCAGGAGGACGAAATAATGTGGTTTTCACTCCGGTAAGTTGATAAATCAAATCTGCTGTGCGATTAATTTCACTCGCGGCGGTGGCTACATCCATCCGACGATACCAATGATGCCATGTATGGTTGCCCAAGACATGACCTTCGGCGGCAATTTGTTTAACAATTTGGGGATGGTAACTAACCATTTGCCCGATTAAAAAAAATGTTGCTTTAATATGATTTTGTTTAAGAATTTCTAATATTTGTGTCGTATTTTTTGGCCCTGGGCCATCATCAAAAGTTAAGGCAATAACTTTATCTGTTGTGGGTAATTTAGCTTGATAAATAGTTTGTCCTTGAAATTCCTTTGATACAGTTTGTTTGGTCGTATTTAAACTGGCATTTTGTGTAGTGACTGCTGATTTCTTATCTACTGATTGAGTCAATAGTAAAGGAATGTTAAGGGGATTTTTGAGTAATAACCCTGTGAGACTCAAGCCACCACCAGCACCAACCAGTGTAATAGTTCCTGCGGTTAAAAATTGCCATAATTTTGGGCTAAACACATCGATACTCCTCAATTAATAATGTATTAAGCACATATTTATCCGTAATTATTTTAGTTGTAGCTTACGAATTTTGCGTAGTGATGACAGCAGTATAACTATAATGTGGAGAAATGCCAGTGTTTTTAAATTTCTACTGGATGTTGTCCATAATAAGGTAAAGCTTCTGACCACTGAGGGCGTTTTCCTTGTCGCCATTCTAGATAAGAAAGTTCCAAAATATTTGTGACAGTTGCAGCTAAACCAGAGGTCGCATGAATTAACTGATACTCAGTATTGCTATTAGTTAAAGTTTCTTGCCAAGCTTCTGGGGTTAGTACTGTATCAGGAAATAAAGCTGTAATTTCTGAAGTGTGAGAATTAACTTGATAAATCGCACCAAATACTTTACCTCGTTGTGCTGGCATTTCCACAGCGATCGCTTTTTGAGTATGATTTTTATATGACCAAGCTACCGCCGCTAATGTTGAAATGGCAAACACGGGAATATTTAATTGTTGCCCTAAAGTACGGGCGAGAACTACACCAATACGAGTTCCCGTAAAGCCACCTGGCCCTTTAGCAACAGCAATAAATTCTAAATCTGCCCAAGTTTGTGGTTGGATAAAATCAACTAAATATTGATGTATATAACTAGATAAATCACGCCCTAAATTCCAAACATTTGTGCGAGTTTCGCCAGCAAAATTACTAATGGCAAAACCTAATTCTGGTGTGGTTGTATGCAGGGATAAAGCGTATTGCTGGGGTGGTAGAGTGGTTAATTCTGTGGTCAAAGCGAGTAATTATATTAATTTTCCTAGAGTTGGCGTGATATTTATTCAACCATAAAAATAGACGACTACTACAAGAAATCGCAGTAGTCGTTGATAATTTACCTATCATCTTCATCACGTCGGTACTAGTTCACCGGGACGCAATTTCGCCCATTTACCCATTTCTTGCTTAAAGCTAAGACAACCAACAACATCCCATTCCATTTCAATCACATCTTCTTTAGTACGGATGTTAACGTTAATAGAGGGTTCATTAGGGTCAAAAGTCGGGTTCTCAGTTAAATGAGGCTGTTGGTGTTGGGTTTCTACAGCATGATAGGTTACACAACGGTCTACGTATTGGCAGTTCACGCAAATACACATAATATAACCAACTCCAGGAGCTTTATTGCTAATCTAGCGTAAGCAAAGCTATTCTTCACTAGTTGCCGGGTTGATTTTTATTACAATGCACAGTTCTGTTTCTGCAATTCTCGCGCCACAAAATTGGCCTTTTAGTTTGGAATGCTTGCCACAACCAGCTTACATGGTAGGTGGTGCGGTGCGTGATGCGATTTTAGGCAGAACCCGTGAATATTGGGATCTTGACTTTGTGATACCATCGGATGCGGTGCAGGTAGCTAGAGCGATCGCTAAACGTTATCAAGCTGGCTTTGTTTTACTCGACGCAGAACGCAAAATTGCCCGTGTAGTATTTCCCCAAGCCACGGCTGACTTTGCCCAACAAGAAGGCAATAGCTTAGAAACTGACTTGCATAGACGTGATTTTACAATTAATGCGATCGCCTATAATCCCCACACCCAAGAAATCATCGACCCATTGCAAGGTTGTGCTGATTTACAGCAAAGTCTGTTACGCATGGTATCACCAGCCAACCTCGCAGATGACCCTTTACGGTTAATGCGTGCATATCGCCAAGCCGCTCAACTGAATTTTACTATTGAACCAACTACACAAAACACAATTCGCGCCTTAGCATCACACCTCCACACAGTCGCCGCCGAACGAGTCCGCACCGAAATTGGCTATCTTTTAGCCAGTCCCCAAGGTACACCTTGGTTAACCAACGCCGGGAAAGATGGTTTACTGGTGCATTTCTTCAAAAATGCTACAGCCGAAAGCTTTGATAAACTCACCGCCGTTGACACAGCCGCAGCCATCCTTGCACCGCAATTTGGTGCAGAATTACAACAATATGTGCGTGATACTGTGAAAACCACTTGGTTAGGTATTGCCAAACTTGCTTGTCTTGTAGATAGTAACCCCGGAGTTGCCGAATTAGAACTCCAAGAACTCACCTATAGCCGTGCTGAAATTCGCGCTATTACAACGGCTTTGAAATTATTCCCACAGTTAAAATCTACCAACAAGTCTATCCGAGAACAATATTTTTTGTTCCAAGAAGCAGGTCATGTCTTTCCTGTTGTCGTATTATTGGCGGTAGCACAAGATACTTTGGTAGAGGCGATTTCAGGCGACAAATCACTGTTGGTTTACTCACCTTTGATCAGCCGCTACCTTAACCCTGATGATCTGGTCGCTCATCCCACTCAACTAGTGAGTGGTAAACAACTAATGTTAGCACTAAATATTCCAGCCTCGCCAGTCGTCGGGGAACTGCTAACCGAGATTGCGATCGCTCAAGCAGAAGGTAAAATTGCTACAGCTACAGATGCGATTGAGTTTGCACGGCAGATGTTAGAGAGTTAAGAGTATGTCAAAGTCTGTTGAGGCTGGGTGTAACGATGTAGGAAGGGTTTAGGGGTGTAAGGGTGTAGGGGTGTAAGAATTTAAGAGTTTCTGTTCACCTACACACAAACTTCCATCCCCCTTGTCCCCCTCATCTCCCTTGTCTCCCTTGTCCCCCCTGTCTCCCTCATCCCCCTTCTACACCATCTGAAAACTAGTAGTTTCTTCCAAAACCTCATAACCAGATGCTAATTTTTCCATAGCGCGGTCAATTAAATCTAAACCTTGCTGGACTGTTTCAATCACACTTAATTGTCCGCGTAGTTCAGCCGCGCCGACGAATCCTTTAGCGTACCAAGTCATGTGTTTACGAGCTTGACGAACACCGCGATCGCCTTTATATTCCCATAAAGCTTGTAAATGATCTCTGGCGCATTCTAAACGTTGAATTGGGGTTGGCGGTGGTAAAAGTTCGCCAGTTTTCAAGAAGTGGTCAACTTCGCCTACCAAAAAGGGATAACCCAAAGTTCCGCGCGAACACATCACACCATCAGCGCCAGTTTCCTCTAAGCATTTTACTGCGGCTTCCACCGAAAATATATCACCATTGCCAATTACAGGTATCGATAGCACTTCTTTCACACGGGCTATCCATTCCCAACGGGCGTTACCATTGTAACCTTGAGCGCGGGTGCGTCCATGCACAGTAATCATTTTCGCCCCTGCATCTTCCATCCGCTTGGCAAAATCGAGAATAGTGATTTCCTTGTCATTCCAACCAATTCGGGTTTTAACTGTTACTGGTACATCCACAGCTTTCACAACTTCCCGCACAATGGCTTCAGCAACTTCCGGCTGACGCAACAGCGAAGAACCACCGCCATTTTTGGTAATTTTATTTACCGGACATCCCATATTAATATCAACAGTATCAGCCCCTTCCGCCACAGCTTTCACGGCTGCTTCAGCTAAAAAATCAGGGCGACAGTCAAACAACTGGATACTAATTGGGCGTTCGTTAGGGTCAACTTCCATAATTTTAGGTAACTGCTTCACATAGTGCAGTCCCGTGGCATTGACCATTTCCGTATACATCATCGAATCTGGTGCATAGCGACGCACTAGCCGACGAAACACCAAATCTGTCACCCCAGATAAAGGCGATTGTAAAACCCGGCTTTTCACCTCAAACGAGCCGATTTTTAAAGGTTGAGAGAGTCTAGCTTGTAGACTGGGAGACAGAGTAAGCATATCAACAATTCACAATGCACACTTAATCATATCTCTTATCCAAGACGGTTGTTGATGATGGTTTGTGTGATTCAGGTCAACTTACAATAGTTATGAGACAGTTGGCGATCGCAGTTGTTGAGTCATAGCATTCCTCACAGTTTACACTTCTATGTGATATCACTCTTTTACTGGGTGTGATAGGTTTGAATTGCACCTATATATCGAATCTTCTTTTGTGGCTAAGGATCGTTTTCATCAAGTTGTTAAGATGGCTCTTACTAAAGATGGGTGGAATGTGACTCACGATCCATTTCAGATTAAAGTAGGTGGTGTAGATATGGAAATTGACTTGGGGGCAGAAAGATTACTAGCTGCGGAGCGAGGAGATGAGAAAATTGCAGTGGAAGTAAAAAGTTTTTTAGCCAGTGCATCGGCAATTTCTGAGTTTCATACAGCACTAGGTCAGTTTATTAACTATCGGGCTGCATTACGCCGTGGAGACCCTGATCGCATTCTCTATCTAGCTGTACCTAATCTAATCTATAACAGCTTCTTTCAACTGGATTTTCCCACCTCAATGCTGCAAGAAAATTCCGTAAAAATAATTGTTTACGATATTGAATTGGAGCAAATTTTACTATGGAAGGATTAACGGATAAATTAACGCACTACCAGCAAATTGTACAGCAATTGTTGATTGGTTACGCAGAAGTTAAGCCAGCTTACGGTGAGATTGAGGTTGAAACTATTTTTGATACGCAGCGCCATCACTATCAAATTGTGCATCTAGGTTGGTTACATAAACGCTGGGTGCATCATTGTTTAATACATCTTGATATTCGCAATGAGAAAATCTGGATTTTTTACAATTCAACAGAACATGATATTGCAGCAGATTTAGTTGATTTGGGCGTACCAAAACAAGATATTGTTCTAGGTTTTTATCCGCCTTTTATGAGGGAAATGAGTGATTATGCTGTGGGTTAAAAGCATAAACCCAGCACTGGGACAATATTTACCGGAGATGGTAGCAGCATAACGAGAGAGATGATTTTCAATGGACGATTGTTAAAGGCGATCGCACCCTGATTTTGGCAGTAGAGGCGTTATCTTAGTAATTGCTATACCCATACTTAAAGCACACTCTCTAATGACTAACTTTTACCATTAGAAAAGCCCAAAAATCGGCGATATTCTTCTAGTTGCTTTTGAAGTTGATCTAGTCGTTCTAAGAATTTTCCCAAATTACCATTATTGCCATTATTTGGGCTATCGCTTGGAGTCTCTTCATCGGTACTGTTGTAACTCTTAATACCGATATTGTCGTTATAGTAGTGGAACTGTAAGCTAGTTGCTGAGTTAATCGTGTTGTTTTGATGTGTAATTTTAGCAGGAGAGGTAATTTCAGAAACCGAGTTATGATCAACGCTGAAATTAGTAGTAGAGATTTGATAACTAGATAATGCTATTGCAGATTTTACTATTGAGCTAGTGTTAATTGAATCAGTCTGATAACTAGCAGTGGCAGCTTGGGTATTATTTCCGGCGGTTTCTGTAATAATTTGCCGCACTTGTGTAGGAGTTAAGCTACGGTTAGCACTCAACATTAATGCAACTACACCAGCGACGTGAGGAGTCGCCATAGATGTGCCACTGTAAGAAGCATACTGATTATTCGGCACTGTTGAATAAACATCCACACCAGGGGCTGTCACATAAGCCAATTCATTTGTCCCAGAACGATTAGAAAAATTAGCCAAGTTATTATTTCTATCTACTGCGCCCACCGCAATTCCTGTATTGTTGGCGTAACGGGCTGGGTAGTTTGGTTGAGAACCGCCATCATTACCAGCCGCCATCACCACAACTACGCCTTTACTATTGGCATACTCAACCGCATTTTGTAGAGTCCGGTTAGAAAAATTGCCCCCCAAACTCAGATTAATGACATTAGCACCATTATTCACTGCATAGTAAATGCCATTGGCTATAGCATTATACGAACCAGAACCAGATTCATTTAACACTTTCACCGGCATAATTTTGGCATTATAAGCAATGCCAGTTACACCATAGCTATTTTTCTCTCCCGCAATAGTGCCAGAAACATGAGTACCGTGACCGTTTTGGTCTAGGGTGTTGTTGTTGTTATTGACAAAATTCCAACCCCGGACATCATCAACATAACCATTACCATCATCATCTATGCCATTACCAGCAATTTCTTTTGTATTCGTCCAAATATTATTTTTTAGATCCTCGTGGTTGTAATCAACCCCAGTATCTATCACAGCAACAACAACACCTTTACCTGTGTACCCATTGTTCCAAGCTTCTGGAGCATTTACAAGGTCAGCACCCCAATTATTACCCCCCGAATTTGGAACATTTGCAAAGGTATTTCTACCCACAGCTTTAGCTACAGCCGCCGCCGCATTTACTAACCCATATCCTGTAGTGGAACTATAGTTTTTGCTAGTTGCTGTAGTTATTTTTGCATTACTAGTTTGGTAATAACTACTGCTACTAAGGTACGAATTATATTGATTTTTATTATCAAAACTATCTGCTGAGGAGAGCAGTTGAGAGTTTAGCCCGTTATGAGAAAGTAATGCTTTACTAGTATCATTAATGGGCATAAGTATTTTCTCCTCAAATAAAGTTAAGATTCCATATTTTTGGCAGCATTAACTGTTAAAACCTTGGCTCAATGGTTTTAAGCAATAAATTGACTATCCTTACCAATAATTACTATGGAATTAAATGGCAAAATGCTACTTTTCTTACAAAAACATATTCATCATAATTTAATGATTTAGGCTCATTTTTAGCAAAAACCAGCTTGAGTAAGGATTCGCTAAAATTAGCTTTGTAAAAATCCACAGATCAGCGCCGATAAAAAATGATAGTTTGCTGATATTAACCAATATTTAATTCAACTGTGGAATATTAGGATAAAAATACGCCAAGGGTAATGCTAATGCTGTAAAGTACAAATCGATACAATCCTACTAATAAATAAGCATTACGAAGAGTATACTTACTCTTACCTGTAGAATCATGAACATACCAAAATATCAGCGATGATGTCATTGCCAGCACGGAACCAAAAATAGCCGATACAATCAACCATTCTGATTTAATTTGGGCTTCTCGGAAAAGCCACATCCAAAATCTGCTAGTAATTCCTAGACAGAGGGCTTCCCAAACAGGATTAATTATTGGGTTAGCAGGATGAAATTTTTGTATGGTTTCTACAACAATCAAACCTACTATAAAAAATAATCCGATGGTGATGAGTATAAGCATGAAAATTAACCGCAGATAATTGCAGGCTTTGTAATTGAGACTATCACAGAATAGATAAGGGAGACAAGGTAGACAAGGGAGACAAGGAAGAGAAATGTTTGTCAATTATTTGGGGTTGAGATAGGAAATTTTAGAGTAATCCTAAAGCTTTGAAACTACGCCGAGTTAATTCAATTCTTTTAGGTGCATCAGCAGCATCTTTCATATCGATATTAGTGGCGAAGAAATAAACGTTCTTATTTTGTTCTAAATATCCGACAAACCAGCCAATGTTAGGTTTTATGCTCATTGCCCAACCTGTTTTGGCTCGTAGGATATAATTAGGTGTTTTCTCAAATATCATAATGTCTTGCACTAAATCAAATGTGCGTTGAGAAAAAGGTAATTCTCTACGATAAAGTCTTTGGAGAAATTCAATTTGTTGTTTGGGAGTAATTTGTAAAGGGCCGGATAGCCAAAATTTATCTATTTGTTCTGGTGTACCAATTTGACGGTTTCCGTAACCAAATTGATTGATAAATTGCTGCATTCTTTCATGTCCAACTCGCCGCGCCAAGACTTGATAAAACCACACGGTGGAATCTTTATAGGCTTGGCGCATATTAGTATCTCGGTTCCAAGTTGGAAATTCTCTTACAATTCCATCCCAAGTCAAAATAGCAATTTCATCTTTAATAACTCCGGTTTCTAATGAAATCAGAGAATTTACAATTTTGAAAGTCGAAGCCGGAAGAAAGGCTGTAGAATTACGCGAGGCGTTATGTTGGTAAAATTTCTTATTATTTTGGTCGTAAATTAAAATTGAGCCTTCAATTCCTAATTCTTTGAAATAACTGCCAAGATTCACATTTTGAGCCATCACTGATGAGGGTTGATTTGCTTGTGGTGTTGCAGAGATACCAGGAAAGCTTGTAAAGGTTAGCAGTGTGATGGTACTGATAATTGTAATCGAGATGATGAGTAGCGATCGCCCACTTCGTGCCATAACTTTTATCCTCACACAACTGGCTGACAAACCAGACATAATACAGCAACAAAGTAGGCAATTACCGAAATTTGTTTACTAAACTTAATTATGCTGATTCAAGCTCAAGCTGACAAATCAGCTTGTAACCAAGAATCGTAATATCTAGCAAGTTCTTTGATAAAATTGAGTTCTTCACCTGCCAAATTATTAAACAGTTGACGATACTGCCAACCCCTTTCATAGCGACTTAGCATTTGCTCAGGCGTAAACTGATAAACATCTGCTGTCTGCCAACAAATGGACTCTAAAAAAGGTAACTTTTGAGGTCTAGTCGATGGATTCATTTGTTGTCATACTTTTTGATTTTTTAGGTAACAAATCGCTAATTAGGTCAGGCAACCCACTACAGCAAGGATTTGAATGTTCATCTAATTCATTCGCTGCTATCTGTTTAGCGATTTTATTTGCACGCTCAATTGCTTGTTCAGTCAACGATTTTAACGGCTCTGGATAAAGACACATTGATTTATCGTAATTACTGATGTGCTTGCCCAATAACTTAACTAGTTTATCACGAGTAACTTGAGATAAGTTGTCTTGAAAATGAAGTAAATACCACAGTTCAAAACATGGGTTTGTAATTGCTAAATTAATCTTTTGGCTTTTAGCTCTAGAAATTGCACTTTGCCACTTATCTCGACTTTTTTCAATATGTTCATCGCCGTCAAAAACTGCCCAAGCATGATCATCTTTAGTCCACTCTTGATTATCTTTCATCTGCTGACGCTCTTCAATCAGCCTTTCAATAATGCTACGCGGGTCAGTTTTACCTTGATGGCGCAATACAATAATTTTTAAGGTCGGTAATCTTAAATCATTACGAATGCTCTCAAAATATATTGGTTCTGTTTTACTTCCTTCACAAGCAATCAGTATTTTTTGTGCAACTTTTTTGGTAGGTGGACGACGATTTAACTGTCTTGGCACTGCTCATCACCCTGCAAAATCATTTCTTCATTAGATGGTAGAAAGGGAACTGCCCCAAAACGTCCATCTAAATAAGCTTTATCAATTGCCAAATCATTTCTAACATGAAAATCAGTCAAAGGATATAACTCAGTGCTTTGATCTGGGCGTTTTTGTGTAAACCAAATTTGGTCACGCCGTAATAAGTTATTTCTTTGTAAAGTATTATCATGACTTGTGAAAATAAGTTGAGCATTTTTAGGATTAGTTTTTGGATTTTGAAATATTTTAATAATATTATGTATAATGTTGGGATGAAGATTAGTTCCTAATTCGTCTATAATCATTAATCCACCTATTTCTAGGTAAAATACTATTCGAGATGCAAAACTAAACAATCTTTGTGTTCCTAAAGATTCTTCTGTAAATGACCAAACAACTGTTTTGCCATCAGCATTATCATGTATAGCATATATATTAATACTAAAATCTTCATCAGATTTTTTTTCAATTTTAATATCAGATAATCCTGTATCAAATTTTTTAATAATTTCTAATGTGTCTTTAATAACTTTTTTATATGGTTTATCATTAGCATTGTGTAACGCTGCAAGAAATCTCAAATCAATTTGTTCATCTCCTAAATGAATACCACCAGGCCATTGCTTCTCTAGCCATTGTATTAAAGATGCAATTTTATCTACTTTCAAGTTAATTAAGGTACTTATAAATAACTCATTTTCTCGAATATTTTTCTGAAGTTGATTGTGAGATCCAGAAAAATTATCACCAGTTTTCCAGATAAATTCTTTACTTGCTTCATCCCAATGGCGAGAGAATAAACGACGAGTTCGTTTAGTTCTTGATATAGCATATTCCAGTTTTTCTAAAACTACGTGTTTTTGATTTAAAACTAGAGAATAAGTATAAATATTATTGTTAAATATAGTTTTTAACTCAAATTTTGTTGGTTTATTTTCTGAAATATTATCTAATTTAAAAGGATCTAATTTTGCATATTTGAGGATTTTCTGCATTATTGCTGTTTTCTGTATACCCCCCTTCATCATGAGCAATAAATAATCCAGAGCTTGAATAACATTACTCTTTCCTGATGCGTTAGCGCCAAAAATTGCTAAGACAGGTAATATATCAATATCCCAGCCTTCAAGATGATAACCAGGTGTGATTTCATGGTCTAACTTCACTCGCGTGCGTTTGCTGTTTTGACTTTTCTGACGGGTGCTTTGTTTTTGAGCAACTGCACTTAGCGTTACAGGCTCTTTAATTGAACGATAATTTTCCACAGTAAAGTCTACGAGCATAGTTGAATGCGTCTCAGGCGTTTTTTTGTGACTTATTCACGTAAATCCTATCCTAAAGGTGGATAAATCTCCACTGTGGTGATAACTGTTCATAATTAACAGCAACCATAGTGCGTTATCCTTAGTTGAATTTCACACTTTGAGATACTCAATAATATAGAGCTTGTAAAAACAGTCTTAGAGCGAAAATAGCATTATAGGAACTGTAATCAAGGCAGGTACAGGGGAAATGGTGCGCTTAAAACCGTGGCAGTGGGTCATCTTAGCAACACCGATCGCAGCTATTATTATTTTCTTACTAGTCGCCGCAGGTTTAAAAATCAATGCCTGGGGAATTAACTGGATTTGGGCGGTGTTTACGGTTGTGTTTGTTGGTTGGCGGTGGTTGTTGGTGAGGTGGACTCAACCGCAAATTGCCCAAGTTGAGGCGGCTTTGGCGGGATTCCAAGAAGAACTAGAGGCGGCTGTTGATACCACCACCACAACGGCGGGAAGTGAAGCAACACAGCAAGCGGAAGCCGCATTACAAAAAATTCTGGAAGCATCCATTAACGATCGCCCAATTTGGGAAGATTGGCAAACTTTTTGGCAACGCTGTCAAGATGTAGTAGTGGCTGTGGCGAATATCTACCATCCCCAAGTACAGTATCCCCTTCTCAATATCTATGTCCCCCAAGCTTATGGACTGATTCGGGGAACAGTAGATGATTTAGACCAATGGATGCAGAGATTATCACCTGCTTTAAATCAAGCTACTGTCGGGCAAGCTTATCAAGCTTATGAAGTATATCGCAAGCTAGAACCCTCAGCCCGTAAACTTTTGCGAGCTTGGGGCTGGGCGCAATGGTTATTAAATCCGGTAGCGGCGGTGGCGAATCGGGCGACGAAGGGTTATACAAACCGCGCCAATCAGCAATTATTGGTGAATTTAGGTCAACTGTTGCGCGAAGCAGCTTTGAGAAATTTATGCAGACAAGCGATCGCACTTTACGGAGGTATGACGCTACCAACAACAGCCGTGAGTTCTTCACCAACTCTCCCCCAAACCAAAACCCAAACTCTGCGCGAAATTCTCACCCAAGCTGAACCAGTCACGGAAGTTGAGCAAAAACCCATCAGTATTTTACTCATAGGACGGACAGGTGCAGGTAAAAGCAGTCTAATTAACACTTTATTCCAAGCTGACTTGGCGGCGGTGGATGTGTTGCCCAGTACTGACGAAATTAAAAATTATCATTGGGAAACTTCTAGTGGCGAAACTCTCACCCTTTGGGATACTCCTGGTTACGAACAAGTCAAACGCGGTGAACTCCGCCAATTAGTAATAGACTATGCAACTAACGCAGATTTGTTACTGTTGGTGACACCCGCCCTTGACCCGGCTTTGCAAATGGACGTGGATTTTTTAGCAGATATGAAAGCCGCAGTTGATGATTTACCTGCGATCGCAGTTGTCACCCAAGTAGATAAATTGCGTCCTATCCGGGAGTGGCAACCGCCATACAATTGGGAATGGGGAGACAGGCCAAAGGAAATTTCTATCCGCGAAGCAACTCAATATCGGGCTGAAAAACTAGAGGCATTTTCTAACTTAATTGTCCCCGTAGTTACAAGCGATCGCAAAACTAACCGTCCAGCTTGGAATATAGATACTTTATCATTGGGCTTGATTGAAGCGATCGCACCAGCCAAACAACTGCGACTCGCCCGGTTTTTACGTGACTTAGATTCTCGTACCGTCGCCGCAGCCAAAATTATTGATCACTATACCTTCCAGATGGCGACTACCCAAGGACTCACCACCTTATTAAAAAGTCCTGTACTGCAATTTATTGCCACCATGTCTACAGGTTCTCCCACCTTGGCTTATTTATTAGCAGAGCAAATCCCTGTAGAACAGTTACCGATTGTCATTGGTAAACTTCAAATTGCTTATGAGTTATTTTCACTATTCAAAACAGACAATTCCAACAAAATTAACTTTGATTTAATCTCACTGTGGCCATTATTGTTAGAAAATTCAGCTACACCTGATCGGAATGCTTGGGCATTTGGTCACGCCCTTGTCGAATACTGGACTCAGAATTTAGCTGTGGAACAACTACGAGAGCGGTTTGAGTATTATTTGCAACAAGTTTGACATCTGTAATGTTTGGGCGATCGCACCTTGGTATTTAAATTTGAGCGATGAATAATGAAATTCAAATTCAACCGAAGACACAAAATATTTATTGAAGAGAAACTCAGTAGCGGTAGGTATCACACTATTGAGGAAATAATTATCGAAGCTTTAGAGCTTTTGGAAGAACATGATAAAAAGTATGAACAATGGTTAGAAGCTGTCCGTAAAAGTGCAGATGTTTCTATTGCTGAATTAGAAAGAGTTGACAACAAATTTTTAATAGCCCAGTTAGAAAGGAAATTACGTCAAGCACTAGAGTCTTAGGGAGTCGGTGCAGAGTGGAAGGGAAGAATTTTTGGCGTTGCTGATTGAGAATATGAATTTGTCTCACGCAAAGGCAAGGCAGCGCGTTGGGCGGGTTTCCCGACTTGTAGCGACTGCCGCGCAAAGGCGCAAAGGTATAAAGAAAAACAAAGGTAGTTTTTGCATTTCATACTCTGATTCACCAACGCCAAATTTTTACTCAGCACTCAGCACTCAGCACTTATCTTTGCGTTGACACAGTTAATACCTGCGGTGGGGTAGCATCTGGTGGATAGAGAAAGTCTACTTCGACTAATCGGCGATCGCTCGGTTTCATATTTAATACTACTAGTGGTTGTCCTGGTTGACCCCGTTTTTGGACTAAATGCACAAATTTGGTTTGTGGCATACCTTTATCATCTTTGTAACGTATCCGCACACTGCCGCGAAAGAAGGTTTGGCGGGCTGGGGTAGCAAAAAAGCGCAGTCCTGGTTTAACTAACTGGTCTTCTTTAATGGGAGTTTGCATCGCCACCGCAACAGTTTTTGGCGTAGCAGTGTTGTTATATAACGGTAACTTCAAGTTGTATTGAATTGCATAGTTACCATGTGCGCGATATGCAGTGTCGGGATAACGGACTAACATTGGCGCACTTTGAATTTGATTCGTCCCCAAAGTTCCGCCGTGTAAGGTACTCAGCGCGTAAGAAACAGCTTGTCCCGGCTGGGGAATTGTCAAAAATCGCGCTTTGGGACTATCTACGATAAATGCACGCCAAAAGGAACCGCCAGCTACCCCGGCGACTCTTCCGTAAATTCTGGGTTTCCCAGTTTCTTCTAAAGGAGTTGGTGTTTTATCTCGTGGTGTGGATAATTCACCGTTATCTAACAAATTTTCCCACTCTGCCAACGTCGGCGCACGTTCACTACCATCAGGATTATCTTTGGCAAACATCGCTAAACTAGCGGCGTAGACTGTACCGTTACTCCGCAAGCGCATTAAAGTCGAACGACCATTTAAAGGCGGTGTTAACCCCTGCACCGGAATTGGAAGATTGAGCAACATTTGACTTTGCTTGGGTGCCAGGACTATTTGTGCCGGGAAAATTGCTTGTCGTCTGCCTCTGATAATATCAGACATGACGCGAGAACCAGGCCCCGCAAATACTTTACCCGCCGCATCTTCGACATAAGGCGGTAGTTCAATAAATGGTGCATCTGGCTGACTTAAATAACTCGCCGCCTGCAAGATATTGACGGTGACTGGTTGGTCAGTCGGGTTATGCAAAATTATACCGAGATAAAGCGATCGCAAATTTTCTGGCGGATCAGCTTTAGCAACATGATGAGCGAAAATATCAAATCTTCCCCGGAAGGGAAAATTTAAATGTGCTGTTGGAACTTTTTTCCCATCCCCAGGAAAAGTAGATAATAAAATCCCTTCCTTCAACACCAATTCTGGACTATTGCTATTAAAAGTTGGCACTGAATCTAACTTTCCTGGTAAGGGTAGAACCTGTTGCGGTTGGACAACTTCTTCTGGTGGCGGTGTGGGAGGTGTGGTTTGTGAAATCAGTAAACTGAGTAAAAATGACAACATATACTTAGGTAATGATTTTTCCTTAAAGACGCACACCATTTTATATGAGTGCCAAATTGTGAATAATTAATAAGAAGTCAGCTAGAACAACCAGCAAATTTTCTTGATTTAACACCGGAACGTGAACAAATATACAACGAGTTGAGAGTTTAGATTGCTGGAGATAGTCAAGAACTGCATAATAAAGACCTTCGCAAACAAATTTACCGCAGTCACTACTAATATCAGTTGCTACTGTTCCCAAAACTAATTTTTCCAAATTAACTGCCGTCGGCAAAAAAATCGCACCTTGATTAGCACCCTCCTCTACACTTAATCTTTGCCGACTAGCAGCCATCCCACAACAGATAATATAATCCGGTTGCAACTCCTCAACTTTTTGAATTACCCAGGAACTAGCCAGCATCACATCTACAGGTAACAGCCGCAGAAATTTTAAATCATGGGGGAGCGATGCAACTTGACTCACTTCTTGTAATAAATCATCCGATGAATTTGAATCTTGATCTCTTAACCAAGTGTCAAAAGAAGTTAATAAAAATCTTTTCTTCATTAGAATTATTATTTAGAATAGAAAAACCCTCCATAATAAATTTACAAGG
This sequence comes from Anabaena sp. FACHB-83, assembly GCF_014697485.1. Lineage (NCBI taxonomy): Bacteria > Bacillati > Cyanobacteriota > Cyanophyceae > Nostocales > Nostocaceae > Anabaena > Anabaena sp. FACHB-83. Next base: position 54,368 of record NZ_JACJRY010000005.1, read on the forward strand.
AGCAGGTCAATGCCAGTTATTGCAGTCGTAGATTACGACATGGGAAATTTGCACTCAGTCTGTAAAGGCATAGAAAAAGCTGGGGCAACTCCCAAGATTACAGATTCTGCTAAAGAGATATCATTGGCGGATGCTGTAGTATTGCCAGGAGTTGGTGCATTTGATCCCGCAGTGCAACATTTAAGAGAACGGAATTTAGAACAACCCATAAAAGATGCGATATCATCTGGCAAACCCTTCTTAGGAATTTGTTTAGGATTGCAAATTTTATTTGAATCAAGTGCGGAAGGAACTCAACCAGGGCTAGGAATTATCAAAGGAAAAGTCCGCCGCTTTCAGCATGAACCAGGAATTACTATTCCTCACATGGGTTGGAACCAACTTGAATTAACCCAAGCAAAAAGCATTTTATGGGAACATTTGCCCGCTAACCCTTGGGTTTATTTTGTGCATTCTTATTATGTTGACCCAACAGATCCGCAAGTCCGGGCTGCAACTGTTACTCACGGTACTCAAACTATCACAGCCGCCATTGCCAAAGAAAATCTCATGGCAGTGCAGTTTCACCCCGAAAAATCCTCTAATATAGGATTGCAAATCCTATCTAATTTTGTTTCTCAAGTGCGTGAACAAATTGCAGCATAGGGTTTGTGATTTGTCATTTGTGATTTGTCATTTGTCCTTGGCAAATGTTGAATGACCAGTGACCAATGACCAATGACCAATAATCATGAGTTTGAGAATTTACGGCAAACGTCCAATTAAAACTTTACCAGGGAAAGAAACCAGACCCACAAGCGCACGGGTAAGAGAAGCTGTTTTTAATATTTGGCAAGGCGAAATTGTTGGTTGTCGCTGGCTAGATTTGTGCGCGGGTAGTGGTTCAATGGGAGCAGAGGCTTTGTGTAGAGGAGCCAGCTTGGTAGTAGGAATTGAACAATCAAGCCGAGCCTGTGCAATTATTCAAGAAAATTGGCAGCAATTAGCCAGCAATGAACAACAATGGCAACTATTACGTGGTGATGTAATTCAGCAGTTAAAAATGTTGTCAGGAAAACAGTTTGACAGAATTTATTTCGATCCACCTTATGCTAGTGGATTATATCAACCTGTGCTAGAAGCGATCGCTAACTATAATTTATTAGATGCCAAGGGTGAAATCGCCGCAGAACACAACCCCCAAGGCTGGACACCGCCAGTAATACCCAATTGGGAAATATCTCGCCAAAAAGTTTACGGTAACACCGCCTTAACTTTCTACAGAGTTATCGACTCTGATGTGATTAACGAACCGTGAACTGACACCCCCAAAGCAAAGAAACTTTTTGCATAACTCAAGTAACACAGTTCATAATAGTTATGAACTGTGTGGCGATAAATGCAGAAGGTGGTTGCTCATGTTCAAACTTAATATTTCGCTTCCTGAGCAATTGCAAGAATTTCTAGAGCAACAGGTTGTGACTGGTGGCTACGCTAATACCAATGAATATATTAATCATCTCATCCGTCAAGAACAAGAGCGAATTGCCCAGAAACATTTAGAATCAATGCTAATCGAAGGTATTGAAAGTGGAGAAGTTGTGGAAATAACAGACGAGTGGTGGGAACAAAAACGCGCCAGATTAGTTGAACAACTACATCAAAAACAGTAATGACAAGACGTATTGTTGTTACACCTAAAGCAAGCTTAGATATTGATGAACACTTTGCTTACATTGCGCTAGAAAACTCAGAAGCTGCATTACAATTTTTTGACTCTGCACGTCAGACCTTTGCTCAGTTGTCACGTATGCCTGGAATTGGTAGCTTATGTTTATTGGATAATCCAAGTTTGCAAGGGTTACGTAAATGGCCAGTGAAGGGTTTTAAGAGATACCTAATTTTTTATTTTGAGCGGGAGGATAGCATCGAAATTGTGCGACTTCTCTATGCTGGGCGCAATATTGAAAGGATTTTGGAACAATAGTAAATTTTGTAAGCTATTAAGCACTTAGTTTGCAGTTTAGACCGCAGGGGAGCAGAGGGGCAGAGGGGCAGAGGGGCAGAGGAGAGAGTTTAAGTCATTTATGTACAATTTCAATAGTGCAGCTTAAATGCTGATTAGCTTAGTAAGTTAAATTTCCTCAAAATGGGCGGTTAGAAACCGCAGCTACACCGACAAAAACCGCATATATAGGTTTATAGTCTTTGATTTTCTTGTTCTTCCGTATAAACGGACTTAGTTTGTGTAGCTGCGAATTCTATTCGCCTTGATAGCTTAGGACAGCAACAGATGAGAAAACATAGACCCCGCAAGGTTTATAACCCTGTTACCTGTCCCCTGCTATATCAACCACCCAACTCGTTGGGACGCTTGTATTGTTTGTATGCAGCGTAGAATAAACCAGCGAGAGTTACAACAATTAGACCAAGCACAATACCAGAAAGCAGGGGTTCAACCACTTTAAATCTCCTGTTTGCAATTATTAACGATTTATATCCCGTTTTTGATTTTACCAAATTACGGCGAATCCCGCTTGCAGCAGTGTTTTTGAGCTATACCCGCTTGTAAGAAAATAGTCACCTGTGCTTGCGGTACAAATCAAGAACTTTTAAGCTATGTGTAGGAAATGAAAAATTTTATAACCTTACACTTTCACAGCAAACCTTTTGGATAACCAGATTACCAAACCTGAACTTCTGATGCAGCGTATCGTCTTATTAGCTCTAGCGATACTGCTATCAATCCCTTTGGGCATCTTTGGTGTTCAAATGGTACAAGCCTCAGACCCCTACGTTAAAACCGTTCTTTCCTTGGCTGGAGACACAGTTCAGGGAAATGCAATCTTTCAAATTAACTGTGCTGGTTGTCATGGTTGGCAAGCAGATGGGCGAGTCGGCCCCAGTTTACAAGCTGTTTCTAAACGTAAATCTCCTTATAAGTTGATTCACCAAGTGATTAGCGGTGAAACGCCGCCTATGCCAAAATTTCAGCCTAGTCCTCAAGAAATGGCAGACCTTTTGAGCTTTTTGGAAACCTTATAATAGTTTACATATCTTAAAAAATAAAGACTTATATGAAAGATGGATAATTGAACTACTGGAAAAAGCGATCGCTCAACTGAAAGTTATACCTGACCAAGTAACTAAATACTGCGATCGCACCTCAGAGTAAATAGAAATAACACCTACTCACCCCTCTAGGCTAGGATCTTAGTACTGCCAGTGCTTCAATACCATGAATGGATCAAACCGATTAAAGTCAGAATCCTTGCCTATCTCTCAGTCAACCGAAAACTTCCACTCCCACGATATAGATCATCATGAGCATGGAGAGTCCCATCATTCTCATGTTCATAGTGAAGAGTCTTTACGCAAAATTGTGAATCGGTTGTCACGCATAGAAGGACATATTCGCGGTATTAAAACAATGGTGCAACAAAGCAGTCCTTGTCCTGATGTATTATTGCAGATTGCCGCAGTTAGAGGCGCATTAGATCGAGTCGCCCGCATTGTCTTAGATGAACACTTGACTGAATGTATTGCCAGAGCAGCGCAAGATGGCAATATAGATGTTGAAATTGAGCAGTTAAAAGCGGCTTTAGATCGATTTATGCCTTAATCTTTCTTTTGCCGTTACTCAGGTGGTGAAAAAACTGAAATTTCAAGCTTGTTACAAATCTCAATATATTTTGACTGCCAGGAATTTTCCGTCAGCGAAAATTAATAACTCAATAAAAATTCATCTTTTTGGGTTCAAGTCTCTATCTTATTTCTGATGCAGTAAGACGAAAAATCAAGGGTTTTGGCGAGGGTGTCGGGGTACAGGGGTTTGGGGGTGTATGTATCTAAAACCCTTACGCCAGACACCCTTACACCCTTACACCCAATCTTTATAGACAATCTTGGTGCGTAAGTCCTGTACTGATTCAAAACCCTTACACCGTTCGGCTGACGCTCACGGCGAAGCCCCACACCCTTAAACCCAATCATTAGTGCGCGAATTACAGCCATAAATCTTGCCACAGTGCTGTAATTAACAAACTCAACTGTAGTTATTTTTTAAGAAATAATTAATATATGAGGCTGTGCAAGTTTTCGTGGTGTACGTTAGCGCATATATTTTGCAACAGTTTATACTTCAATTCTTACCGAAACACTTTTCGGGTATTTTAGCTATGAACCTACATCAGCATTTTTAAATTAGACTTGCTGGTGATTGATTACATAACTAAATTTACAGTATGAACTATGACCGTCTGCTGAATTATGCTTGAAGGCCGTTGCAGTGAAGCTTTAGAACTTCTTTAAGGCAGATAAAACAACCTTTACAAGAGGTCAATTTCACTACAATGGGATTTTTTGTATTAACTATATGGAAGATAAATGTCAGAAAACGTTGACTTTTGCAACATTTCTTTAGATAATTTGAGGGGATGTAGCGTCAAAATGAAATAAGTTCCGTATAGCAAAATACAAAACCCTAGCTACAAGTCTAATCTCTGTCATGTTTGTTTCCCATGATAAGTGGGAATACTATCTACGTATAAATGTGTGAGAACAAATCATGAGTGTGAATACGGTGCCCTCTATCAATTACTACTCTCTAGATGTAATCCAAGACGAAGCACGCCGACTGGTGCAGAAGGGGATGGTTAGCCGACAACAGCCAATATATACACTCTGCCAATACATCCCAGCAAGAGAGTGGGTGTGCGTTGAATGTGAGTTGGAAAAATGCGATTTTCTATTGCGCGATCGCATTGGCGACCTCATTGGTCGTGAACAATGGGACAATGACTAATCCGTCTATGATTTCGGATTTTGGATTGGGAGTATATTTTTTGGATGTTTAACTTAGACACAGAAAAATCTACCGCCCACCTCACTGAAGCTATAGCTATAGTCTCTAGTTTTTTACTACAAATATTCCCTGATCCAGAGTCTTCTATTATTTTTCTTGGCAAATAAACATTGCAGAACCATTAAAGTTTGATTTAAACAACTTTTCTCAGCAGCATTGACGAAATCATAGCCTACAGTGAATTTATCAAGAAAAGTTGTTGCGTAAATCCACTTCCAAGACTGTGAATATTTTATTTAAATTAACTTACCGGAGCGGTGTTTTATATCTAACTGCTCCGGTAATTTTTTTGGAGAGACGGAGTTTAACTCAGAGACAAGGAAGACAAGGAGGAGAGGGGAGATAAGGGAGAGAGATGTTTGTGAATCATTGAGAATTGCTCTGTTACCTGTCACCTGTCATCTGTCACCTGTCACGAGTAGGAAGTAGAGAAAAATATTCTACGGTTTTTACACAGATGTGTCGATATATAAAAAATCGCCAGAACAAGATATTACGCACAAAAATCATCAAAGCAGCTCACAAATAACCGTAAAGTTTTTGTTACATACTTATAAACTTTACCACCAAGCTAGATTTTTACCTCAATATAATTACTGATTTTTTTAGCTTGACTGACTTTGGTAGTACTACCCCGTTTGACTAAAAATGGCGATAGAAGAATATTGTCTACAGCTTTTTCTTCAAATAAGTCAAGCAACATAGTCATAGCCAATTCGCCCATTTCTACCATACGCTGACTGACTGTTGTGAGTGGTGGTGTGATGTAACTGGCAAGCGCAATATTATCAAATCCCACAAGGCTCAAATCTTGTGGGACGGAAATACCTAATTCTTTACAAGCCAAAAGAGCGCCAACGGCAACCATATCGTTGTAGCAAAAAATGCCAGTTACGCCAGCCGCTACTAATTGGGGTAGGAGTTGTTTACCGATATCAAAATCACTGATTGTTTGACTGTCTCGCTGGGGAATTGCTACCCAATCTTGATTTGCTGGTAACTCTGCTTGAGATAGCGCCAGTTGATATCCTTCTAGGCGTTGTTGGTCGGCTTTGCTACCATCACCTACTCCTAAATAGCCGATTCGAGTGTGTCCTAAATCTAGGAGATGTTCTACGGCTACACAGCCACCTAAGCGATCGTCGATGGCGACGGAGTTAAAGGTTTCGTGTTGATCTTCCGTATCGATGTTAATTAGAACTGTTGGCACAGTAAATTGCGTTAACTGCTGGTTATAGTGTTTGCCAACGCGGGAATCAGCAACTAAAATTCCATCTACTCGGCGGTAGTGGAAATTCTCAATAGCGGCTATTTCTTGGTCAAAATTTCCATGTGACGCATTTAATAACACATTCAAGCCGGCTTTTCTGGCTACTTGTTCAATTCCTTCGACTAGTTCACCAAAAAAGGGATCGGCGATGGATGTAACAATTACCCCAACAGTATAAGTGCGCTGATTTTGTAAACTTTGGGCGATCGCATTCGGCACATAATTCATTTCCTGCGCTAGTTTTTTGATTTCTTCCCGTACTTTGGCACTAATTAACGGACTGTCTCGTAAAGCGCGTGAAACTGTGGAATGAGAAACGCCTGCTTTGCGAGCAATATCTTCAATGGAAATCTTTCGTTTACTCATATTGACCACTGCTGTAGATGAGAAGGACAAACTCGAATTTCTCACGTATGGGTAGCGGGTGTGGAAAGTGTGGGGAGAGAGGGAAGAGAGGGGAGTGTGGGGGGAAAGATTTCTTCTCCATCCTCCCAAACCTCCCACCCCTCCCACACCTCCCACACCCCTAGATTTCTCTCTTGTGAGAAATCCAGGACTGGCGGCTGGATTTTGCATTTTGGTTCAGTAACTTAAATAAAATTAACACATTTTTTATGCACAGGTGTGCAAAAATAAAAATCATCAGTTATGCACACCTGTGCATAAAACCAATTTACAACTTAAGAACATCAGATTTCACAACAGTTTCTTGATTGAGAAAATGTTGCGGAAATTTGAATTATGGGTGGAAGTCTTCAGATTCTTACCCTTTGCGCCCTGCACCCTGCTCTCTCCCCTGAAGCCTCTTCTGGGAAAGGGGAAGCGAATATCTATCGTTAGGAGAACGCAGGAAACAGGAGGTAGGCGGCAAAATTAAAAGATGATCTCAGTTAGATTAACATTTATACACATATTTCGAGTTTTACAAACTGTTTTATTAGGATGTAGGTGAATGTGAACAAGAAAACAATCGCAGCGACTTTATTAAGTATTGTCAGTGGTACTTTAGTCAGCTGCACCAATGTTTCTCCCAACACTGAAGCAAAAAATGTATCTGATATAAGTACACACAACACTAAATTACGATCTGTTGGTGTCACCCTGGGCGATTTAAGTAATCCTTTCTTTGTTGTCATGGCCCAGGGTGCAGAGAAAGAAGCCAAGAAAATTGGCGGTAATGATGTCAGAGTTACTGTTGTTTCTAGTGGCTATGACTTGAATCAGCAATTTAATCAAATTGAAAATTTTGTGGCGGCGAATACTGACATGATTATTCTCAACGCGGCTGATAGTAAAGCTATTAGACCAGCAGTTGACCAAGCCAGAAAAGCAGGCAAGATTGTAATTGCGGTAGACACAGGCGTAGACGCAGAGGTAGATGCTACCGTCACTACCAATAATGTGCAAGCCGGAGAAATCAGCTGTCAATATATTGCCGATCGCCTCAAAGGTAAAGGTAATGTTGTCATAGTCAACGGGCCGCCAGTAGCTTCTGTAATTCAGCGAGTGGATGGTTGCTTGAAAGTATTAGCCAAATATCCCGATATCAAAATCCTTTCTAAAGACCAGAACGCCGAAGGTAGCCGGGATGGGGGACTGAGAGTGATGAGCGATATTCTGGTAACTTTCCCCAAAATTGATGCTGTTTTTGCCATCAACGATCCTAGTGGCGTGGGAGTAGATTTAGCCGCCAACCAAGCCAAACGCAAAGAATTTTTCATTGTCGGAGTGGATGGTGCGCCAGAAGCAATCGAAGCGATCGCTGCTAACGATAGCCTATATGCTGCTACCGCCACTCAAAATCCTAGAGGGATGACAGCAACCGCAGTGCAAGTTGGCAACGATATTTTAAACGGCAAAAAACCCGCATCACCCGATATATTGATTCCCGCCAAGTTGATTACGAAAGAGAACGTTAGTACTTCTACTGGTTGGTAGGGAATTGGGGGATAAGGCGGACAAGGGAGACAAGGGGGAGAAATATTAACTCAACACGTACACTGAGCGTTCGCGCAGCGTCTCCGTCAGGAGAAGTCGAAGTGTACAACACTCAGCACTCACAACTCAGCACTTAATAATCATGACTACAAATATTCAAACTGATTTTCTGCCGGCTTCTACAGCCATTCCTGTATTAGAAATGCAGGGGATTGCCAAACGATTTCATGGTGTTCCGGCTTTGCAAGGTGTAAATCTGACCATTTATCCCGGCGAAGTTCACGCCCTGATGGGTGAAAATGGCGCAGGTAAAAGCACATTAATGAAAATTCTCGCTGGGGCTTACATTGCGGATGAAGGGGAGATTCGCATTAATGGTCAACCGGTGAAAATTACCGACCCAGGGACAGCCAGACAAGCTGGTATTAATCTGATTTATCAAGAATTGAATGTCGCACCCAACTTAAGCGTTACCGAAAACATATTTATGGGGAGCGAGTTGCAGAGGGGTCAATTTTTAGACCGCAAAACAATGGAACTCGAAGCCCAGCAGGTGCTAGACAGCTTGGGAGCGACTTTTACACCACAAACTATTGTTGGCACATTAGCGATCGCTGAACAACAGCAAGTCGAAATTGCCAGGGCGCTGAAAGATAACAGCCGGATTTTGGTGATGGATGAGCCGACCGCCGCCTTATCTGACCGCGAGACGGAACGCTTGTTTGAAGTGATTCGCAAACTCCGCAACGATGGCATTGCCATTATCTATATTAGTCATCGGATGGAAGAAATTTATGCGTTGGCTGACCGGATTAGTGTGTTGCGTGATGGTCAATATATTGGCAGTTTGACTCGTGATGAAATTTCGCCCCAGCGATTAGTACAAATGATGGTCGGTCGTTCCATGCAGGACTTCTACGAACATCAACGACAAAAGAATCCTGGTGCAGTAGTGCTGGAAGTTAGAAATATTACTGACGGACGCAAAATTCAGCCGACGAGTTTTCAACTGCGGGCTGGGGAAATTTTGGGATTATCTGGGTTGGTGGGTGCGGGACGGACAGAAGTATCGCGGTTAATTTTTGGTGCTGACCGCAAAGTTAGTGGTGAAATATTTTTAAATGGCAAAAAATTAGAGATTCATTCCCCCACTGATGCGATCGCCGCAGGTATTGGTTACGTCCCAGAAGACCGCAAAGACCAAGGTTTATTTCTAGAAATGAGTTCCCGAAAAAATATTGGTCTGAATAGACTCAAGCAAGATGCCAACCTGGGCATTGTGAACTGGGGTTCAGTTAATAAGATTGCCACAGAAGCCGTCGAAAACTTCCATATCCGACTAGCTAACTTAGAAATTCGCGCCGTGGATTTATCTGGAGGGAATCAACAAAAACTCCTGCTGGCGCGGTGGTTAGCTATTAACCCCAGAGTCTTGATGCTAGATGAACCAACACGCGGCGTAGATATTGGGGCGAAAAGCGAAATTTACCGAATTATCAGTGACTTAGCCGCCCAAGGAGTCGCAATTCTCATGGTTTCTAGCGAACTGCCCGAAATTGTCGGGATGAGCGATCGCGTTTTAGTCATGCGCGAAGGAAAGTTAGTCGGCGAACTCGACGACACCCCAGGCAAAGAAATCACCCAAGAAAACATTATGCACTGTGCAACTGGAGCATCGGAGGTAACAGCATCATGAGTCAAGCCTTAAGACCTGTCAACAACAGACCTAACCAAAATGCCGCAGCCAGTCGGCGTAAAGCCATCAATAACTTTTTGCAAGTTGCTGGTATTTTACCGATTCTCGTCATTATCTGTATTTTATTTTCCCTGCTGAGTCCCAACTTTTTCACCGCAGGTAACGCCGTCAATATCTTACGTCAGGCATCTATTAATATAGTGCTGGCAACAGGCATGACATTTGTGATTCTTACTGGCGGGATTGACCTTTCCGTAGGTTCTATCTTGGCTGTATCTGCTGTAGTTGCAGTGTTAGTCTCTCTCATCCCTGTCTTGGGTTGGTTAGCTGTTCCGGCTGCTTTATTGACAGGATTATGTCTGGGTTTACTCAACGGTGCATTAATCACCTATTTGGATGTTCCACCGTTTATTGTCACCTTGGGTTCATTAACAGCCTTACGGGGTGCTGCTTATTTAGTAGCTAATGGCACAACCGTTATTAACCGCAACATCAACTTTGCTTGGATAGGTAATAGCTACGTCGGCCCCTTGCCTTGCTTAGTTATCCTCGCTTTATTAACAGTGGCTGTGAGTTGGTTTGTACTGAGACAGACAGTTTTGGGTGTCCAGATATACGCTGTTGGTGGTAACGAACGAGCCGCCAGATTAACAGGTATAAAGGTCAATCGGGTGTTGTTGTTTGTGTATGGCGTAAGTGGATTGCTGGCAGGTTTAGCCGGAGTGATGAGTGCTAGTCGCCTGTACAGTGCTACAGGGATGTTAGGACAAGGTTATGAACTAGATGCGATCGCTGCCGTTATCCTTGGCGGAACCAGCTTTACAGGTGGTATTGGCACAATCGGCGGCACACTCTTGGGTGCATTAATCATTGCTGTCCTCAACAACGGTTTGACCCTACTAAATATGTCTTACTTCTGGCAACTCGTTGTGAAAGGCTTAGTCATCATTGCCGCAGTCATGATTGATAGACTCCGCAGACGTTCCCGACGGTAAAAGAAAGCAGGAGGCAGAAAGGCAAATGTTTCAACTCTTTGTCTCTCCTCTCTGCGCCTCCGCTTACTGAGTGCAGCGCCGCCTGAGCCTGTCGTTCGCGTAGCGTCTCCGGCAGGAGAAGGGTCGAAGTATGCGTCGCTGCGTGAATAACTCATAATCTTATTCCCCAACACCAAATACAACCATGACATCCACCACAACTCGTCGTAAATCTAACAACTTTTATGTAATTTTAATTGCTGGTGCTGCTGCCCTGGGTGGCTTTCTGTTCGGGTTTGATACCGCCGTGATTAACGGTGCAGTTGCAGCCCTGACAACAGCTTTCAACGCCAACAGTCTCCAAACTGGTTTAGCAGTATCCTTAGCATTATTAGGTTCGGCCGTAGGAGCCTTTTATGCGGGAAAGATTGCCGATCGCTATGGTCGAGTCAAAGCAATGGTAGTAGCCTCCGTATTATTTACCATTAGTGCTATCGGTTCAGGGCTACCCTTTACCATTTGGGATTTTACCTTTTGGCGGGTGTTGGGTGGGTTAGCGGTTGGTGCAGCCAGTGTCATTGCCCCAGCTTACATTGCGGAATGTTCCCCTAGTCAATTACGGGGTAGATTGGGATCTCTGCAACAACTAGCAATTGTTGTAGGAATTTTCATCGCCCTGCTATGCGACTACTTTATAGCAGTATCAGCAGGTTCCGCCGAGTCACCGTTTTTGTTTGGTATAGATGCTTGGCGGTGGATGTTTTGGACAGAAATTCCGCCGGCGGTGTTGTATGGTATGGCTGCTTTAATGATTCCTGAATCACCCCGCTATTTAGTAGCCCAAGGACGAGAACCAGAAGCCGCCAATGTGTTGAATAAAATTATCGGGGGTAACGTCCTCGCCAAAATCGAAGAAATTCGCCAAACAGTGATGCGGGAACGGGAACCGCAATTTTCTGACCTTTTACGCCGGAGTGGCGGACTTCTCCCGATAGTTTGGGTTGGTATCGGTATATCTTTACTTCAACAATTCGTCGGTATTAACGTCATTTTTTACTACAGCAGTGTTTTATGGCAGGCTGTTGGTTTTTCTGAAAAAGATTCCCTTAGCATCACAGTAATTACAGGTGCGGTAAATATTATTACTACATTAGTAGCGATCGCCTTTGTAGATAAATTTGGTCGCAAACCCCTATTGATTCTCGGCTCAATTGGTATGACCTTGACCTTGGGAACAATGGCATCGATTTTCGGTACTGCGCCATTAGATGCGACTGGAAATCCCAGCCTGACCGGAAGTGCAGGTCTTGTCGCTCTTGTTGCAGCGAACCTCTATGTATTTTGCTTCGGTTTCTCCTGGGGGCCAGTCACCTGGGTACTTTTAGGCGAAATGTTTAACAATAAAATTCGCGCCGCAGCACTTTCTGTTGCAGCCGCGATGCAGTGGGTAGCTAATTTCGCTGTTTCCACATCATTTCCTCCGATTTTGCAATATTTCGGCTTGGGTGCAGCCTACGGACTTTATACCACTGCGGCCGCTATCTCATTATTTTTCGTCCTCTTTTTTATCAAGGAAACCAAAGGTATGGAATTAGAAGATATGTAATTACGCCAGGGAATAGGGAACAGTTTTCAGATTCTCTATTCCCTCCATAGCGGTTCTCACTTCAGTCAGAATCATTAACCGCAGATAAAAGCTTTCACATCAATAACCTGTGCTGTTATTGCAGACATATAAATCAGTGAGAAATTAATAGAAAGTTGAGTTTTTAAGTCCAGAGAATCTATCGATTTACACAAAAACTCTGTGAAACTCTCTTTCCTCTGCGTTCTCTGCGCCTCTGTGGTTCGTTCAATTTGCCTCCTGCCATATCAGTCGAAATCTCTCAAGCTCAGATACAGCCAGAGGTTTCTAATTTACCATGCAGATTTTTACTACACCATACACCATGTTGAAACATCTTTTGTACAGTTTTTCCCTTCTACTCTTAGCCTCTCCAGCAGTCTTGGCAGAGACTATAGATAATACTCACACACTAAAAGAACAAGTCACATCGGTGTCGCAATTTGCTGATGTACAGCCAACAGATTGGGCATTTACAGCCTTGCAATCATTAGTAGAACGTTACGGTTGTATCGCAGGTTATCCGAATTATACTTATCGCGGTAATCGTGCCTTAACGCGGTACGAATTTGCTGCCGGTTTAAATGCTTGCTTAGACCATATCAACGAGTTAATTGCCACATCTACTAGTGAACTAGTTAACAAAGAAGACTTAGCAGTATTGCAAAAGTTACAGACAGACTTTGCCACCGAATTAAACACCATACGAGGTCGGATAGATAATTTAGAAGCGCGGACAAACACTTTAGAACAACAGCAATTTTCTACGACCACCAGGTTAAATGCTCAAATTATTACGGCTGTGAGTGATACCTTTGGTAACAAAGTAGGTGGTACAAAAGATGAAACTAACCCATTCTTGGCAACTCGCGGTCGTTTGAATTTAGAAAGTAGTTTTACAGGCAAAGATTTACTGCGAGTCCGGCTGGAATTTGGTAACTTTACGAATACCAATGGTTCTAGTCAAGTGGCGGCGGCCACAGGCACAGGGATGACACGCTTGAACTTCGATTTTGATAGTAACAATACCCTGTTTGTACCCCATGTTCGTTATTACTTCCCGGTGAGTGATTCCCTCTCCTTTGTAGTTGGCCCTACCGGCATTGGTTATACAGATATTTCCAGCACAGTCACACCTGCGAGTATTGCTGATGATGGTAATGGAGTACTTTCACTGTTTGGTTCGTATAGCCCTATATTCCGTAGAGGTGGCGGTGGTGTGGGCGCTAACTGGAATATTACTCAAGACTTGGTGCTGACTTTGGGCTATTTAGCCAGCAGTCCGAATAACCCAACCGAGAAAAACGGCCTATTTGATGGTGGTTATAACGCCCTGGCACATTTGGTTTATCATGGTCAAAAAGGCGCTGTGGGTATAGCTTACTCTCATGGTTATAGCCCTGGTGGCGTAGTTGATCTCACGGGTGGGACGGGAAGCGTTTTAGCAACCTCTCCGTTTGGGAATAGTATTGCCACTGCTAACAGTATTGTGGGGATGCAAGGATACTATCGCTTTTCCCCAAATTTCCAGGTTCATGCTTGGGGTGGATATATTTGGGCGACTGCCAAAAACTCTGGTTTCAGCGATATTTCTAATGGGCGGGGTAGTACAGATTCTTTGTTTGTCAATAGTGGCGACAATGCTAATGCGTGGTTTGGGGCAATTGGAATGTCATTTCCTGATGTGGGGGGTAAGGGTAATCTCCCAGGAATTATTTTTGGTTTACCACCGCGAGTTGCTCACAGTGATGTCCGTCAAGAAGGAGATAACTCTTACCACATCGAAGCATTTTATCGCTGGCGACTGAACAATAATATATCGGTGACTCCTGGTTTTTGGGTAATTCTCAACCCAGAAAACAACCGCAATAACGATACTCAATATGTTGGAGTTGTTCGTACAACCTTTGATTTTTGAACTCAATGATGAACAAACATCTCTTCTTTTTGGAAGTGCTGAGTAAACATACTAGTCGCTCTTTCATACTTGGCAAAGCAATAAGTTTCATCAAACTGCTTTATCTCCCTTGTCTTCCTTGTCTTCCTTGTCCCCCTTGTCTCCCACTTAGTTATTGTTAATAGCATTATCTGTAATCGGTAGGGAAATTACAAACTCTGTTCCCTGTCCTAAAACAGAATTGACTGCAATTTTACCCCCATGTTTTTCTTCAACAATTTGTCGAGCGATCGCTAGTCCGAGTCCTGTACCTTTCCCAACTCCTTTTGTCGTAAATAAATGGTCAAAAATATGCAATTTGACCTCTTCACTCATGCCTTTACCATTATCAGCAATTGATATTTTGAGGCTGTGATTTTCAATGGCAGTTTTCACAATTATTTGATGAGGATTTAATTTAAGTTCCTCATAACTCCTTCCCATGCCTGATTCATCTAACGCATCAATAGCATTAGCAAGAATATTCATAAAGACCTGATTTAATTGTCCAGGAAAACAAGCAATGGGTGAACAATTAGCGTATTCTGTAACTACGTTAATTGCTGGACGTTGTTCATTAGCTTTGAGGCGATGTTTGAGAATTAAAATTGTACTATCAATGCCTTCATTGATATTAAATGTAACTTTGTAATCTTTATCGGCACGGGAGAAAGTTCTTAAACTGGTACTAATATTTTGTAGTCGATCGCAAGCTAACACCATTGCATCAAGAACTTTTGGCAAGTCTTCTAAACTATAATCAATGTCAATTTTTTCTGCATGGTCGAGGATTTCGTCTGGGGTATTGGGTAAAGCTTGTTGATATAGTGCTAGGTGTTCGATAATATCTGTTAAGGTGGGTTTAGCTTGTTGGAGACTAGCCGAAATAAATCCCAGAGGATTATTCATTTCATGGGCGACACCAGCAACTAAGTTACCTAATGCAGACATTTTTTCATTCTGCACCATTTGTAGTTGTGCTTGTTGTAGTTCTTGCAGAGCTTTTTCTAATTCCTGAGATTTTTGCTGAATTGCAACTTCAGTTTGTTTGCGATCGCTAATATCTTCATAACTACCTAAAATTCCATAGACTTCTCCGGCTTCATCGCACAGAGGAATTTTACTGGTATCTATCCAGATAGTTTTACCATCTGTTTGCTGTTGCGTTTCAATAATATGTAATTGTGGCTGTTTAGACTCCATAATCCGGCGATCATATTCACGATAGGAGTCAGATTCAGCTTTGCTCCAAGGTAAATCATAGTCGTTTTTACCAACGATCGCTTCTGGCGATGGCAATCCTGCCATGATGGCAAATTTTTGATTACATCCCAAATAATTTGAGTTGCGGTCTTTCCAAAAAACGACCTGGGGAATGTTGTCGATAATACTTCTTAGCAGTTGTTGAGACTGTTGTAGTTCTTGCAAAGCAATCTGAGAATCTTGATAAAGTCGGGCATTTTCTAGAGAAATCGCTGCTTGAGTACAAAGAAAATTGAGAATGAGAATGCGATCGCTAGTAAACACCCCACTTGCAGAGCGATTCTTTAAATACAAAATGCCAATTAAATGCCCTTGATTGAGAATCGGCAAGCATAAAAGACTTTTCGGCTGTTTTTCCTGTAAATACTCATCAATTACAGGTAAATCTGTTTGAATGTCATCAATTACTAGAACTTCTTGGGTGTGTTTCACATACTGAATCAGCTTGACTGGTAAATTGAGATTGCCTTCTAAGGGTTGCGAGCAAAGTTCGGTGTGTTCAGGTGTAGCGATGGCTCTTACCTGCCATTCTCCTTGTGTATCAGGCAAAATTAAGACGCAGTGATCGCCACCAGAATTTTGCAAAATAATCTGAGTGAGTTGGTGTAGTAGCTCATCTAGTTGAATTACTCCAGACAAGCTTTGAGAAACTTTGATAATGGTGGCAAAGTCTAGAGCCGTGTTGAGGGTACTGGCGGAACGGATGGTTTTGCTGGAAGAATGAATAGAAACTTTGGGACTAGCAATCGAGGCTAGGGTTTCTAAAGGAATTAGACTTTGGGCAGTTGGCTGTAAAATTGGCTGTAACAAATTGGGGTAAGTATTTTCTAACTCTTCAGTTTTCGCTTTCGCACCCCAACGCGCATAGCAATAGTAAGCGTCTTGCAGATAAATTGCCGCCAATTTCTCTTGACCCCAATTAAGGTAAAATTTAGCAGCTAGTTCATGAATCAGAGCTTCTTCTTGGAGATATCCATTAGTTTTTGCTCCGGCGATCGCCTGATTATATTGTTCAATGGCTTCAGCTTTCTGCCCCAAAACTCGATATTTTTCGGCTGCTATCAAATCAACTTTATGTTGATGATTCATTGGTGCATATTGCGCCCAATTATTTAAAGCTGTTTGATTCTCTTCTATCCTTTGCCATTGAGTTTCTGTCACCTCACTTCCTTGAGGCAATGTAGCCAGCATTATCAAAGCATCATAAAAGTAAAAAACAGGTTCGATAATTGTACCAACGCACCCTGCTAAATACTGTCTGGTTTGGGCAGCATCTTGTTGAGCTTGGCCATATTCTCCTAACCAAAAATTCAAGATAAATCGATGCAGATAAAATATACACAAGCGAAAGACATCTTGAGAAACTTGCACCTCGGCAATTAATGTGGCTTCATAAGATGCTTGACGTAAAGTTACTTCATCTTCTGATTTACCCAGCAGAATCAGAGCAGTTTCCCAGTAAATTAAATAATGCTTGGCGGTAGTTACTTGCTTGAGTTCTTGCAACTGCTGGTGATAAGAGCGAATTTGGTATTCTACCTCACTCAAATCTTGCCCTGACCAAAAGGCATTCAAGGTCAGTGCTTGCACTGTATAAAGCACAAATTCTAAACTACCTGTTTCGACCCCTGCTTGATAGCCTAACTGTAAAATTGGTATTGTCTCTCTTAAAGGGGCAGTACAGTGGTAAATATATCCGGCGAACACAACAAAGGTTGCGGCTCGACTGTATTTAAACTCTGGTTCTAACCCTAACTGATATGCCAAATATCCAAACTGTTCCGCTTCTCGGATATCGCCCCAGATTAACTTAATTTGAAAGGCATAATTGGCATAACTCCAAGGAGAAAATAAACTGTTTCCATATTGAATAGAATGTTGAACCTGAAGCGCCACCACTAAGGGGTAGAGGGGTGAAGCTGTAACATAGCAGGCAGGTATGATACTGGCAGCAATTTGCATAATTGCTAGTTGTTCTGGTGCTACGAGTTTTGGTAAATGAATCAAATCTGCAATCGCGCGATCGCCAATTAAGTCTTGAATTTGCTGTCTAGCTTGTTGGACATCTTCACTAGTTGGCTGATCTGGCAAACTCACACCCAAGGTTTGCAGTACAGATTTACCTGTGGCGATCGCGGCAATAAAATCATTACGGGAGTTTAACGCTTGAATTTTGATTTGATAAGATTGCACCTGATCTAAGGGCGTTTTGGTATGCTGGATGACGGCATTAATCCAATACTCCATCTGCTCAAAATCACCACTCAATGCGGCAGTTTCGGCAGCTAGTTCATGGAGTGCTAAGGTCATTTCATATTGATGTTGCCAAGTGTCTGTGGCTAGTAGTCCTAATCCCACAGTGGCGTATTCGTAAGCAGCTTGATAAGCCGTGGCGACTCTGGCTTTTCGTCCAGCACAGAGATTCATTTGGGCGAGTTCATTACGCTGAGATTGGGCTGTAATTAGGGAAGTGCCGTAGTTTAACTGATTCACCAAAGCAAAAATTTGTTCTTCTCTGGCTGACAGAGAAATTTGCTTCAGGAGTAGTTGTCCAATATTGTAATGAACTGCTTGTTTTTGGTCATCGGGAATTAAAGAATAAGCCGCTTGTTGGACGCGATCGTGTAGAAATCGATAACTAGGATTGGCATTTTGAGCTATTTCTGATTGTTCGAGATTTTCTAACTGAAAAAATTTATAAATCTGGCTAATCGGCAAGATTAAACCTTCTTGCAACGCTTTCCATAAATCACTTGCTGTTGCTGCTTCCGATTGTTCCGAGACAATTGTCAGTGTACTTAAATCAAATTGATTACCAACACAAGCTGCTAGTTTTAAAACATTTTGGGTTGCTAAAGGCAGTTTCTTTAATTGCTGCGCCATTAATTCCACCACATCGTCTGTTAAGGCGGTGGATTTTAACTGGGAAATATCGCACTGCCAATGCCCAGTTTGTAAATCAAAATTAATTAGTTTTTCTTGATGTAATGCTTTGAGGAATTGCGTCGCAAAAAAGGGATTACCTTGAGTTTTTTGATATACTAATTCGGTTAAAGGTTGTGCCAAATTACCCGCACAATGTAATGTATCAGCGATTAACTGATTTAAACTGCTGGTTGATAATGGCTTTAAGGTAATAGTATTTACCGTTGCTTTTGCTTTAGCGATCGCATCTAAAGTTAGCATCAATGGATGTGCTGCAAACACTTCATTATCACGGTAAGCACCAATTAACAACAAATAACCAGTTGATGACTCACTGATCAGCAATTCTATCAACTTGAGTGATGCCGCATCTGCCCACTGCAAATCATCCAAAAATATCACTAAAGGATGTTCTTTTGTGGTGAAAACTTGAATAAATTTTTCAAATAGTAAATTAAACCGATTTTGAGCAGCTAAACCTGATAATTCTGGTGCTGTTGGTTGTGTGCCAATGATGAGTTCAAGTTCGGGAATTACCTTAGTAATTACTTGGGCATTATCTCCCAATGCTGCCAAAACTTGCTGTTTCCAGATGCGGAGTTGGCTATCAGATTCGGCTAGTAATTGCCCCATCAAATCACGGAAAACTTGGACGAAAGCAGAGAAGGGAATATTCCGATTAAATTGGTCAAATTTACCTTTGATAAAATAACCTTGTTGACGAGTAATTGGTTTGTGGACTTCATTCACTACAGCAGTTTTACCAATCCCCGAAAATCCCGCTACTAGCATCATTTCTGATGTCCCACTAGCCACACGTTCAAAGGCTTGTAATAAAGTGCTGACTTCCGCTTCTCTACCATACAATTTTTCCGGGATGAGGAAGCGATCGCACACATCCCGTTGAGCAATTTTAAAATGTCTAATTTCGCCTGTATCTTTAAGTTGTGTCAAACAAAGTTCTAAATCATGCTTTAATCCCAAAGCACTTTGATATCTATCCTCGGCATTTTTCGCCATCAATTTCAACACAATCTCTGCTACTACTTGCGGAATCGGTTTACTGCTTTCTATGACCTGCGGCATTTTTGCTAAATGACAATGCACCAACTCCATTGGGTCATCACTATTAAATGGTAATTCTCCTGTTAATAGTTCATACAATGTTACACCAAGAGAGTAATAATCACTGCGGTAGTCTATACCTCGATTCATTCTCCCTGTTTGTTCTGGGGAAATATAAGCTAGAGTTCCTTCTAAAACATTGGGATTTTTAATTTCTGAAGTTTCTTTTGGCAGTAATGAAGCAATACTAAAATCAATTAATTGAACTTGTTTTGTGTGGGGATGAATTAGAATATTTGCTGGTTTAATGTCTTTATGGATGACACGATTTTGATGTATCGCATCGAGAATACTTGTTAATTGAATAGCAATACTTAAAAATTCTACTAGGGAGATGTGAGTAGAGTTGACATATTCTTGTAGAGAAATCTTCCCTGTATCTGGCATCACCAGAATATAACTATTGTGATGAGTTAAGAGTGACAATGGCTGTACAATCCCCGGAATTTGCAGATTTTTGCTAATTGTATATTGGTTACGAAATTCTAGTAATTCATGAAAACTGGGATATTCTGACGCTAACAGTTTGATGACTACTGGCAGATGATCTGATTGGCGGATAGCTTGATAGACGTGGGTTTTAGCACCGACATAAAGTTGAGCGCAAATTTGGTATCCGGGAATAATAGGTGTACAGGTTACAGTAGCCATATATACATGCCTCGCAGCACAAGTTAGTATTCGCGTCTAGAATTTAGTATTCCCATAAAATCGAAGTTTACTAACGATGTCGATAGTAATACCATTTCACTTTAAAAATGATCCAAAGGGACAAACAGAGGAAGCATAGGTAGTGATTTATCTTCGTAATTTTGTGAAATATAGCAATCCTAAATGAGTCGTGAAAAACATAGATATGGAAACGAACCGCCCTCCGGGTGACGCTCCTGCGTCGCTAACGCTGCGCTAACAGCAGTTCCTCATAGGGGAAACCCCCAAGACTGGACTGCTTCACCAAGAACGCCTTCGCGTAGCATCTCGTAGAGAAGGACGCAAATGTAAGAAAGAAGAAAAAGATATAGAAATTTTACAAATGATTTAGGACTGCTATAGTATTAGAATATCTCTGCCTTATCTACCTTGTCCCTCACTTAATGATTGTTATCTGTAATGGGGAGAGAAATTACAAACTCTGTTCCCTCTCCTAAAACAGAATTAACTTCAATTTTGCCGCCATGTTTTTCTTCAACAATTTGTCTGGCGATCGCTAGTCCTAATCCTGTGCCTTTACCTACTGCTTTGGTTGTAAATAAATGGTCAAAGATGCGCGATTTGACATCTTCACTGATGCCTTTACCATTATCAGCAATGGAGATTTTAACATGCTGATTTTCGATTGCTGTTTTGACAATAATCTTGTAAGGATTGAGTTTAATTTCCTCAAAACTGCGTCCTATACTTGACTCATCTAAAGCATCAATCGCATTGGCAATGATATTCATAAATACCTGATTTAACTGTCCAGGAAAACATGCTATTGGTTGTAAATTATCGTAATCCGTCACCACAATAATTTCTGGGCGTTGTTCATTACCTTTCAGGCGATGTTTGAGAATTAAAATTGTACTATCAATGCCTTCATTAATATTAAATAGCACTTTATAATCTTGATCAGCACGGGAGAAAGTTCTTAAACTGGTGCTGATATTTTTCAATCTTTCAGCAGCTATAACCATTGCATCGAGGATTTTTGGTAGGTCTTCTAAGCTATACTCTAAATCAATTTCTTCGGCATGATCGAGAATTTCTGCATCAGGATTGGGGAGAGCTTGTTGATAGAGTTGGAGGTGTGTGGTGATATCAGTAAATATGGGTTGAGCTTGTTGCAGACTAGCCGAAATAAAACTGAGAGGATTATTCATTTCATGAGCTACACCTGCAACTAAGTTACCTAATGCAGACATTTTTTCTTGTTGCACCATTTGTAGCTGAGTTTGTTTGAGTTCGTTGAGAGCTTGTTCGAGTTCCTGCGATTTTTGCCCAATTGCAGCTTCCGCTTGTTTACGTTCACTAATATCTCGAATAATAGTAGATAAATATTCAACTTCATCGGCAGCATTTTTATGAGCAATCACAACCTGAGAAACTGGAATTTCCTTACCATGTAAGTCTAAGATGGCTGACTCACCACTCCAAGTTCCCTGACGGATAGCGGTAGGGATAATGACATTTTGCAAATACTGTATTAGTCGAGGTGGCACCAGACTAGAAATATGAAATTCTGCCTTACTATCTTTCAAATGCCACACTTTCTGTCCAGCAGGATTAGTGTAAATATTATTGCCATTAGCATCGGCAATACCGACAATATCGGGTGTAGCATTGACAATTGCTAGTAGTTGTTGCTGCTCTTGTTCGGCACGTTCGCGTTCACGAAGTGCAGCTTGCTGTTCGCTAATATCAATTACAATCCCATCCCACACCATTTCCCCATCTTCGCTAATTTCTGGTCTCGAAACAGCTTTTACCCATTTAACATTTCCATTGGGTGTAATAATCCGCCATTCATGTCGAAAGGTAGTGAGATTTTGCGCTGACTCCATAGTGGCGCGAAACAATTCAGCTTGATCATCGGGATGTTCAAAATCGCGCAGACTATATTTTCCTGACATTAAATCTTCAGCCGCTACTTCGTAAAGGCTTTGACATCCATAGCTCACATAAGATATTGAAGATAAACCATTGGGTTGAATCCGAATTTGATAAATCAATCCGGGAATATTATCTGCAAGTTTCTGAAAGCGGTTTTCACTCAGGCGTAACTTTTCCAGCGATTCTTCTAACTGATGGGCATAAATTTGAGAATCTTGATAAAGTCGGGCATTTTCGAGAGAAATCGCCGCTTGGGTACAAAGAAAGTTGAGAATCAAGATGCGATCGCTAGTAAACACATTACTGGTTGAGCGATTCTTTAAATACAAAATTCCAATTAAATTACCTTGATTGAGAATCGGTAAGCACAACAGACTTTTTGGTTGTCGTTGCAGTAAATATTCATCAATGACAGGTAGATCAGTTTGCAGTTCATTAACTACCACAATTTCTTGGGTATTTTTCACATATTGAATAAATTTGATCGGTAAATTTGGGTTTCCCTCTAAAGGTTCGTCAAGAAGTTCAGTGTTATCTGGTGTCGCAATTGCTCTGACAAAAAATTCGCCTTGATGATTAGATAAAATTAAGGCGCAGCGATCGCCACCAGAATTGTGCAAAATAATCTGAGTCAGTTGTTGCAGCAGTTCATCCAGGTGAATTGTGCCAGAAATAGCTTGAGAAGCTTTGATAATCGCCGCAAAATCCAGAGATGTATTGATGTTGGTACTAGAAGAACGAGTCGGTTGTTGGGAACTATGAACGGAAACCAGAGGATTAACTTGTGCTGATAATGTTTCCAGCACATTCATCGATGCTATTTTCTGCTGGAGAATAGGTTGCAGTAAATGAGGGTAGCGATTTTCTAAATCTTGAGTTTTGGCTTGGCTACCCCAACGAGCATAACAGTAGTATGCCTCCTGCATATAACCGGAGGCCACTTTCTCTTTGCCCCAATGCAGGTAAAATTTAGCAGCCAGTTCATTACTGAGTGCTTCATCTTGTAAATAACCGTGGGTTTTTGCACCAGCAATAGCTGAATCATAATGTGCCATTGCATCATAATTTTGACCCAAAACCCGCAATGTTTCTGCGGCTACAAGTTGACAGTAATGTTGATGATTAGAGGGAGCTAAATTTGCCCAATTTTGGAGTTTTTCTTGATGACTATTGACCCGCTCAATAATCTTTGATTGTTGTTTAGTATCCGCCGTTTCGTATTGGGACAAATGAAT
The DNA here is from genome assembly GCF_014697485.1 of Anabaena sp. FACHB-83. Lineage (NCBI taxonomy): Bacteria > Bacillati > Cyanobacteriota > Cyanophyceae > Nostocales > Nostocaceae > Anabaena > Anabaena sp. FACHB-83. The sequence goes on from NZ_JACJRY010000005.1 coordinate 77,789, forward strand.
TAAGGCATCATAAAAAACCAAAACAACCATCATAAAACTGCCAGCACTAGCATGAATATATTGTTGTGCTATAGCTGCTTGTTCCCCAGCTTGTTCATATTTGCCAAACCAATAACAGAGAACGGCTTGAGATAAATAAAGATGAAATAATCCCCCTCGATCATTGGTAGCCTGTAAATGAGGCAAAATTTGGGTTGTATTGAAGACTTCACCTGCCAAAAAATAGGGGATTTCAGATATTACCAATAAATTTAAAATTGTTTGTTGGTAACACTCATAATATTTTAAAATTGATTCTTGCTTAACCTGGCTGATAATTTGTCGATAAGCTTCCATTTCCTGAGCCAAAGCACTTAATTCTCGACCACTCCAGTAGCTGTACTGAAAGTATGTTAGTATATTTAGTGCTACACATTCCCAATCTCCGGTTTCCAGCCCACTCTGGTAGCCCTCTAGCAGAAATTGGATAGACTGACTCAAGGGTTCTTTCCAATGACGAATAAAGCAGTTGACAACAAAGTAAGCTCGGCTTTTAAAGGCATTAATCTGGAATTTTTCTAGTAACTTTAATGATAATTGTCCAAATTCATACCCAGCATCAATATCTCCCATAAAACCACAGAGCATTAATCCGTAGTCTGCATAAGAAAAAACGGCAATAGAGGAATTTCCAAACTGAATAGACATCTCAACTTGCTTAAAGATGAGTAATGGTAAAAGTTCAGGCGCAGCAATTAAAACAGATGCCACTAGTTTAGTCATGATTTGCATTGCTGCCAGTTGATAGGGATCGTTCATTGTAGGCAAATCTGCCAAACTTGAGGGTTTACTACCTATCCATAGTTGCTGTGTATATTGCGCTGCTGTACCAATATCTGCCTGAGTCGGTTGTTCGGGAAATTCCACACCCAGTAATTTCAACACCTGCAACCCAGTTTCTACCACTTCGGCAAATTTACCTTGAGAACGGAAAGCCATCATTCGGGTTTCATAGACTTTGATGGTGTCGAGCAATGAAGTTGCAGATCGCAATATAATGTCACCCCAGGCTGCTAACTTGTCAAAGTCTGTGTTTAGACAAGCTGCTTCTAAACGCTCGTGATGCAGATTTAGAGTTAATTCGTAGTTTGTTGTCCAAGGATCAGCCGGGAGTAAGTCAATTCCTTGGGTAAAGTAATTGATGGCTGCATTATAGGCGATCGCACTTTTAGCTTTGCATCCCGCGATTAAATTCAGTTGAGCTAATTTTAGTTGTTCATCAGGCTGAGTAATTAAATCAATCCCTTGATTCAGGTGATTGACAATTTCAAATATATGTCTATCTAGTTGAGTTTCTGGTGTATTAGCATAGAGTAGTTGACCGATCGCCAGATGAGTAACTTGTTTTTGGTCTTCTGGAATTAAAGAGTAAGCCGCTTGTTGAATGCGATCGTGCAGAAAGCGGTAAGTCAAATTTACAGAATCATGATCAATATTGTTCTGAGAATTAGTTTGTGCTTCAGTCTCTATCTGAAAGAATTTATAAGTTTGGCTAGTGGGTAAAATCAAACCCTCTTGTAAAGCTTTCCATAATGCTGTCGCCGCATCGGTGACAGATTGCTGAGAAACAATTGCTAAGGTTTTTAAATCAAAAGAGTTACCAACACAAGCAGCTAACTGCAAAACATTTTGGGTTGTTTGAGGTAATTTCTGTAATTGTTGGGCGACAAACTCCACAACATCATCAGTTAGGGATAGCAATTGAATTTGGGTAATATCACATTCCCAATAACCCTGCTGATGATTGAAGGTAATTTCCCCATCTTCATATAGTTTCTTGAGAAACTGAGTGATAAAAAAGGGGTTTCCTCTGGTTTTGCGCTCAATTAATTCGGTGAGGGGGAGAGATCGCTCTGTTGGACAACGTAAAGTATCAGCTATTAACTGATTTACATTTTGAGCAGCTAGAGGAGTAAGGGTAATAGTATTAACTGTCTTACCAGATTTCTTTATTTCCTCCACCGTCAACATTAATGGGTGTGCAGCAGAAACTTCATTATCTCGATAAGCACCCAACAACAGCAGACAATTTTCATCCTCCATCAACAGTTTAATTAACTGCAAAGAAGCTAAATCTGCCCACTGTAAATCATCCAAAAACATTACTAAAGGATGCTCTGCTGTGGTGAAGATAGCAATAAACTTTTGAAACAGTAACTGAAATCGGTTTTGTGCCTCCGTTCCCGATAATTCTGGTGCAGGATATTGTTTACCAATTACACGCTCTAATTCGGGAATGACCTCAATTAAAACTTGCCCATTTTCCCCCACAACTTCTAAAATCTGACTCCGCCACTGTGCCAATTTTGCATCCGACTCTGATAACAATTGCCCCATCAAATCACGCAAAGCTTGGACAAAAGCACTGAAAGGAATATTCCGGTTAAATTGGTCAAATTTACCTTTGATAAAGTAACCTTGTTGACGAGTTATGGGTTTGTGGACTTCATTCACTACAGCAGTTTTGCCAATCCCAGAAAATCCCGCCACTAGCATCATCTCTGATGTGCCACTGGCAACACGTTCAAATGCTTGTAATAAGGTGCTGACTTCCGCTTCTCTACCATATAATTTTTCCGGGATGAGGAAGCGATCGCACACATCCCGTTGAGCAATTTCAAAATTTCTAATTGCGCCTGTCTCTTGGAGTTGGGTTAAACAAAGTTCTAAATCATGCTTTAATCCCAAAGCACTTTGATATCTATCCTCGGCATTTTTCGCCATCAGTTTCAACACAATCTCTGCCAGTACTGGCGGAATTTCTTCCCTGTTCCCTATTACAGTTGGCATTTTCACCAAATGACAATGCACCAACTCCATCGGATCATCACTATTAAATGGCAATTCTCCGGTTAATAATTCATAAAATGTCACTCCCAGAGAGTAATAATCACTGCGGTAGTCTATACCTCGGTTCATTCTCCCTGTTTGTTCTGGAGAAATATAAGCTAAAGTTCCTTCTAAAATATTAAGACTTTTAATTTCTTGAGTTTCTTTTGGCAGTAATGAAGCAATACTAAAATCAATTAATTGAACTTGTTTTGTTTGGGGATGAATTAAAATATTTGCTGGTTTAATATCTTTATGAATCACGCGATTTTGATGTAATTCATGAAGACTAGTACTTAATTGAATAGCAATCCTCAAAAATTCTGCTAGGGATAAAGTGTTGCTTTGAATATATTCTCGTAATGATCTTCCCCCAGTATCCGCCATCACGAAAATATAACCGTTATTATATGTTTCTAAAGATAATGGCTGAATAATCCCAGAAATATTGAGATTTTTGCTAATAGTGTATTGATTGCGGAGTTTGAGTAATTCTTGAAAAGTAGGATATTCTGAGGTTAATAGCTTGATGACAACTGGGAGTTGATCTGATTCGCGGATAGCTCGATATACAATCGTTCTGGAGCCAGCATATAGTTGTGAGCTAATGTTATATCCGGGAATGATGGGGGCTTTAAATGTCGCCATCTAAACGTACCTCATAGCACAAGTTGGTTTTTGCTGTCCATCAACAAGCAGTGCAGAGCTTGTCTGGACTTTGTTAGTATTCCCACCAACTAGATATTGATTAACGGTACGTACAGAGATGATTTACCCACAAAAGATAGTTTCAAAGGGCTAAGGAGTGTGGGGGGTGTGGGGAGTGTGGGGGGTGTGGGGAGTGTGGGGAGAAAGATTTCTTCACCATCCTCCCACCTACCACCCCCCTGAATTAAACCCTTACACCCCTAAACCCTTAAACCCTCACACCCTGATTAAAATTGAAAACATCAACCAGGCGGCCAAGCCATTGGTCTGCCGCCTAAAATATGCAAATGTAAATGGAAGACAGTTTGACCAGCATCAGCATCGGTATTGATGACAACGCGATAACCATTGGTTAAACCAGCTTCGGCGGCTACATGCTTGGCGGTTAATAACAGATGTCCTAACAAAGCTGCATCTTCCGTTTCGGCCTCAGCTAATTTCGCTAGGGGTTTTTTGGGAATTACGAGGATATGAACTGGTGCTTGGGGGTTAACATCTGTAAATGCTAAAGCTAAATCATCCTCGTAAACGATATTGGCCGGAATTTCGCGCCGAATAATCTTACTAAAAATTGTGTCTTGATTGGTCATTGGTGATTGTGTTATTTGTCATTTGCCAATTGTTAATGATAAGACGGACGCAGGACTAATGACTAAGGACTAAAATAATGCTTGCTAGAGTCTGGAGTGCATCAATTGTTGGCATCGATGCTGTAAAAGTGGGAGTGGAAGTTGATGTCTCAGGCGGATTGCCAAGCATTATTGTTTTAGGCTTGCCAGATAGTGCAGTTATACTTTCTTAACGTGCGATTCTTGTTTGTGTCATAAAATGACACCTGCTACTTATTCAGTTTTTCGATTTTATCTGCCAGTGCATTTGAGAAGATTTCAAGCCTAGATTCCTCAAAAATCCACTTACCAAGGTTAAGTGAAGTATTTTTTACGGGAACCTGAAAATATCCCGATTCTTTCTCTATATATGTTTTTTTCTTGCATTTTTTACAAGAATAAACCCACTTTGAATTAGATTTATCCTCCCCGCTTTCCTCCGTGGCGTTACCGCAATGGCTACAAGGAATAAACTCAGAATTTGGGCGATCGCCTACTTCTTTGATATCTTCTGCCTGAGTCTCTACGCTCAGGCTGCTTGCTTTGGGCTAGATTCTTGATCCATCGCGTCTTGAATTAGCGATCGCACAAATTCACTCCCACCACGATTTTTGACCCATTCTTTCATCTCGGCGGTCATCTTGATTGGGAATGGAGTTTTATCAAAACTGTTTTTTTCTGGAATGAATTTACCTGTCTCTCTGTCTCTTGCCATTGTATTACCTTGGTAATCTTTACCCGATATTACCACGGGGGAAATTGAAATACCAGGGTATTACTATGGATAAGTTTTTAAAATCTAAATTGAACAATTAAACTCAAAACCTTTGCAAATACTAATCATTCCCCTATTGCATCCATAGTAATACCGTGGTATTATATATCTATAAGCGGTGAGGAAACAGCACAAAGCACCGCACAGAAATTAACCAGAACCTTGATAACCGAATAGGAGATTTTAAGATGCTAGAAGCAATCAAGTCTGCGATCGCATCCGCTACCACTCTTGAGGAAATCGAAGCACTTCAAGGGGAGCTACAAGAGTTAGCCGATGCAATCAGTGAATTACAAGAAGAATGCGAAGAACGCTACGAAGAGATTGAGGCAGAGATTAGCGCCGAAGAAGAAGCAGAGTTTGAATCCGAGGAACTGGAACGCACAGGTGAAAAGCTAAAGGATTGCGGTACAACCACAGAACACGGTGATGCAATAATCACCAAATTTGCTAAAACCTGGGAAATAACCCTGCTACACCCCTTCTACGGACAAGCTCAACACTTCAGTCTCCCAGCAAACACTCCAGAGAACGAGGTTTTAGAAAAAGCGAAATTCTACCTCGCCGGATGGCCGTTTGAGATACAACCCTACTGCGGATGGTACAGAAACCAGAAGGTAGAGGTAAGCGCAGAAGAGATTTTAGAAAAAGGCATAGAGGCAGCGAAACAAGAAAAATTGGATCTCCTGTTCAAAAACTAAATATCTTATCCCCCTCCCCCTGGAGGGGTAATACTAAGAAGTGCCATAGTATTACCGTGGTATAAGTAAATATTCATTTTATCGTCTAACCCCTTTGTAAATACTAATAATTCCCTTATTTACTCCATAGTAATACCACGGTAATATTAATATATTAGAGAACAACAAAAGGGGATAAAACAAATGACCCGCTACAAAAAACTACTGCAACGGATTGAAGAACAGCGCCAAAAAGAACAAGAGTTTAACAAAAAAGTAGAGACAGTGATCGCCAGCGTAAATACAACTTTAAAACGCATAGATACCCTAGACGCTGAGATTGCGGCAGATGCCCAAATACTTCACCAGTGGTCACACGCTGATCAATAACAAAAGAGCGATCGCATGGCCTGAGAAACTCTGCGATCGCCCCTCCATAAATCCATACCGTTAGAGGCATGAACTGATGTTTACAGTAGCACAAATCCATCAAGCGAAAGATGTTCTAGAATATGCTCGTAGCCGTCGCCAGCTTCAATTTTTTTGTCGTACCCTGGCTAGTTGGGGCTATCCAAGTCTAGGCGTAAAGGCGACAGAACGCGAACTGAGAGAGCATATCCAACAATTCATAAGTGAGGCAGCAGTAGCCCTCAACAATAGCGAGAAAGTAGCAGCAGCGTAAAATAAAAACCCTCCATCTGGAGGGTATCAACCAATCACAGTATTACAGAAAAAATATGTTGACCTATTCCGAAATCAAGACCAAGTATCCTTTGCTTGTTGACCGTCTTATCTGTTGGGCGGCTAATAGAATCGCTGGAACTTCTGAGCATATCGAGCGCGAAACTAGAGGTAAGATATCTCGCCTACTCTATCAACGCAATCAATTAAGCTTATCATTACCGTGTTTTCGTGCTGGAATCAGTGTTAAAGATTTCAAAAATCAGGCGTTAAGTAATGAAGAATATCGACATCTAGAATCTGAAATTTTAGCAGCAGAATTTACTCTTAAATCCATTAAGCACAATGATGTAAAGCCTTCTCCAGCACAATGGATGCAGGCAGAGAATGAGGTTAGAGACTATGTAGAAGCTTTGCAATATCCTAATGATGAAATATTCAGGGTATGGGGCGATCGCTTGTCTGGGAGAGAAAAACATCACATCAGAAAGATAAGTGATTTTCTTCAAAAAGAAACTGCATATCCTAATAAGATTTGGGAATGGATTGATAACGCTGATAGCTGGTACGATTTACACGAATATCAAATACTTTCTGAGCCAGTTATTAACTCATTTTTTGATAGCGATCGCCAGTTGTACGCCTACATCTCAATCAATGCCTATAACGTCTACTGTTTAAACAGTTTAAACGTTATGTTCGTGGATATTGATATTGACCCTACTATTGATGACCCTGGCATAAGTTCGCTTTGCTATCCTTGGGAGAAATTCAAGGTAGAGGAAAGCGAAATACTGACAGCGATCGCCAGCACTGCAAAAGCCTATGATCTGAAATTCCACTGTTACCGCACCCATAGCGGATTGAGGTTATTGGAAATGACCAGACCTTGGGAAGCTACACACCCAGACACTATCTCAGTCATGGAAGCTATGGGATGCGATCGCCTATATCAACGTCTCTGCCAAACTCAAAATACTTTTAGGGCAAGACTTGAGCCTAAACCTTGGCGCGGTGATGATGGTGATGCTGTTTGTCACTACTTGCGGAGTTTTGGACAAGGGATTGACCATCCTTTAGCAGTCAGAATTAAAGCAATTCATGATGATTGGTGCGTGAAATCAAATGCACCATTAGCCTAGCGATCGCCTTCTCTCGTGTCATGATCAAAGCTTTTCGATTACGCCAATCTCGCCAAATTACGAAATCTCGTCAGAGGGATGAGTGAGATTTGCTGTCTGTGACTGTTGCTTAGGCTATATTTTGGCGAGTTTTCTACAGCAGGTTTTATTATGGGTTGATTGAGTTCTGCCTGAAATGCTTCAAGTTAAGTAGCGTCAAAGTTTGCAGTAGGTCTAGTTTTACTTTGTTTTTAGCAAACACTAATTCTACCTTGCTGGACATAACGCTCTAATTCCTCGAACGCTAACATCTAGAAAATCATCCGCCTCTTGCTTGTTCATAGTAATATCGCCTAATGTCGCCAACTTTATGATACGATTCTGGCGACATTAGGCGATACTTTTCTACACCCATGACTAAATAGAAATTATTTACCTTTTCTGAGTCTTAAGTATCTTCTATTTTCTAAAAGCTTTCTATTTTGTTTCTGTCTAATTACTCCAAAAGTCATAAATCCTCTCCTAGAATCGGATTTTTTTATAGTATATAAAGTGATATTTTTGGTGTTTATGGGTGGTATATCTGAGTAATCTATATCATCATCAGACATTTCTAAAAGGAGTTTATACCTTTCTTCGTCTGGCATATCGTGAGCGAATCTTTTTAGTTGTTCCATACCATTCCCGTTCCTCTGTATTAGCCTTTCTTGCCGAAATTATTCTAAATACGTCATCCCTAACTGTATAAACAACAACAATAATGATAGATTGCCCGCTAGAAAGTAGAGTTATTTGACCACAATTTAAAAAGCGAGATTCACCATAATCTTTTCTTTCGTCAAGAATTGTAACTGTATATGGATCATCAAAAGCTTGTGAGGCTTCATTAAAGTTTAAACCATGTTTTTCTATGTTACTTAAGTTTTTATTTTCATCCCAATCAAATATTCTACTTCCCATTTAGTTATGGCAAATGTGAACCTTAGTACTGTATTACATTCAGTAGAATAAGTATTTTACCAAAACTCTACAACTTAATTCTAACTAAAGCAAGCAACGTACTTGGCCGCCGCACAGACGGCTTTTGTTTTGGGCTAGAGGTGGGTGGGTTAAGGGTGTAGATTGTAGTTTTATTGTTCTGGGAATTATTGCGCTTTCTGGGGTAGGAGTTGTAAGCAGCAGATCCAAATAAAGAAGGGTGTCAATGTCCGTAGCGATCGCCCCTTCATTTCCAGCAATCATTCCCATATAACACCTGCTGCTTGCCGTCTGGGTGAAAGCGAATACACCATTCTTCACGCTTACGCCATAGGACGTAAACCGTATTTAATGCCAATACAGCAAGCACACCTATAACTGCCACAAGTATGACGCGCTTCCATCTAAATGTCTTAGTGTTTTGCATTTTGGGTTTTTCGCTATTATGCCCATCACAAACTGGTAAGCGATCGCACCATAGAGAATTTCGATAATTATCAAAAATTATTTACAAAATTATCGATACTTCCGCAATCATAGACAATTTTGCAAATAATCAGAATTTAGTAACTAAATTGTCTATGGATTACTAAATATAGATAAATTCCGTAAAAAAACTGTAAAAAGCGTATTTTTATCTATGGTTTTAAGCAATTAGCCTCGACCGCGCAAGGTTGTTGCTCAGTCGCACCTACTCAAAACCCTTACTACAAGCGATCGCCAGCACTCAAGGAAATTTATTTCTTACTTTTTTCTTACTTGCTTTTAGAAATATGGTTTTTATAGGTTTATCTGAATAATCATTCATATATTAGCGATCGCCTAATTTATGAATGTATGAATAAATTTTCAGGTTTTATCAGGTTTTACCTTCCGTAGCGATCGCCCCACTGGTTACGTCATGTCCATGCTTCTCACAGTTTAGAAAGGGGTGCGCCTATTCATTTGGTGCAGCAAACGTTGGCTCATGAGTCAGTGGACACAACTAGCAGATACTTACACGCTCGACCAGGAGATAGTAGCAGTTTGTATTTTGGGTCATAAAATTAGTAGATTAGTAGAACGGTTCTTGCGAACGGAAGAATTTACAAATACTTATTGTGCGCCACCAGTACATTGACTAATGAATTCAGCATAATACTCTTCAATCAGATCACGGGTTAGTGCTTTGCCAGCATCTCTCTCGGAAAAATATTTTTCTACTCTATTGAAACATTTATTAGTCGTTTTTGTAACCGATTCTGCTTTTATATTTCCGTTTAAGCAATCATCTAGCATCTCTCGTATTACAGATCGTGGCGCAACTGTTTGTGGATATTGTTGATCTATTTCCCGCCCTACTTGTTCATAGCATCTGTCGAAGGATGACGGATTTGGCGGATTTGACAGAGTTTTATTTATAGTAGATTCTGTTGGTGTGTTCTGATGTATGGGTGATGGATCAGATCGAGTCTGTGTCAAATATTCTTTATTATTGACAATTGAAGTAATACCGTAACCAACAATATTTACCGTGGCTACAAGAAAAACTAAGGATACTATTTTTTGCATAGTTTATAAATAATTTCCCCTAGCTTACGATATCGAGCGCCCATATCAAAAAGAATTTTCTATTCCTCCCAAATTCTTAGTTTTTCTTAGGTTCACTAGTAATTATGTAACTAGCGATCGCTATGCGTGAGATGATGATTTAAGTCCCCAGATGGTTCTATGGACAGTAATCAAGTAGCGATCGGCATTCTTAAAGCTGTAGCGGTCTTACTTTTTTTATGGGTTGGTGCAGCATTTCTAGCTCAAATAATCATACCTAAGCCGCTCACGACACATGAACAAAATTTAAAAAATGTTCAGGACAGTTTGAAAAAATTAGACGAAGCAATCTGTCAAGCAGATCCAAAAAGAGAATCATGTCAACGCCCATAGCGATCGCCCCTTTTGATAGCTCCCCCTTGCCTCAACTGTTCCTGCACCACTTCATAAGCGGTATTCTGCATGGCAGGCTTGAGGCGTTGCGCTAAAATCTGAGGGTCAATACCCATTTCATCGGTTGCAGATACAGAGAAGTTTAGAGGATTCTAAATGAATTTCCACGTTGATCCAATTCTTTCTTTTATTGTTGAAACCGTAGAGGAATCAAAAAATATCGAATTTCCGTTGACAATTTTTACAAAGGGGATAATCGTAACTGGTTTGGTTATCCCTATGGAAAAGTTTTTTGATAATACAATTCAAAAATTCGTAATGGGGACGGGTGATTTATCAGCAAGGGAATTACTTATTGATGTTTTTAAACAAACTTCAATCACAATATTAGACATATCAGAAGAAGAAAGGAAAGAGCGAGGCTTTTTAACTCATACTTATATACACCTTAAAAATGTAAAAATCATATCAAATGGGACTACGTATTCCATAAGCAATGAAAATTGCTGGAGGGTTAAATTAGATGAAGTAGATGGTTTTACCATAGGGATTTTTGGAGATTAATTACCTTCCGTATCTATCTCCTCTCTTGATTGCACCGCCTTGACGCAATTCATTTTGAATCATTTCATAAGTGATATTCTTCAAAACAGGATGTAATTTTTGAGCGAAACGCTGTGTATCAAACCCAGGATTATCGCCAGCGTTAATAGTAATCGGGATAGTGACACTTGGTGGAGTTGTAGAGGATGAAGCGGAAACCGCCTGCATCCCAACGACACCACCATCAGCAAAATTTAGTCGCCCTGATTGCTGTAACCTCTCCCAAATCTCAGTTTCTCGGTGGTTGAGTATTCTTTCGCCAGCACTGGCTACTACTACATAAGGTTGTCGCCCCGTCATCTGACGTTCTTTTAATGCAGCCGCACCTATAGATTGGATATTGCCGATTATTCCGCCTTCTGCGTAATTAGGAATTTTCATCCCGTTGTAAGCTAAAGGCGCAGCACCGCCCCCTGCCCCACCGTCAGGAGAACCATTGCTACCCCCTACGCCAATACCAATCCATCCGAGAATCGCCTTAAATATTTGCTGGGTTAGAAGTTCAGCAGCAAGCTTGGCAAGACTAGCGATGATGTTTTGCACCATCGATCTGAAGGCATCGCCAATATTATTGGTGTCAATAATTGCGGATTGAAGGAAACCCGTTAAAGCTTGCTGACTATCTCTGATAATCCCTGTTAATGGATCAAATTGTGCCTTTATGGCATCAAGTCTCACTTGGTTAACTTGCTCCAGATTAGCCTTGAGTTGAGCAAATGTTTCTACTGTAATATCCCCAATATCTTTGAGGTTCTGTAAATCCCTTAGTTGGTTACTAAAATCTAGTTCTTGACTGGAAATAGCCGCTTGTTTCCGCAGGTTATTACTGCTTAGACCAAAACTATCAAGATAGTCAGCACGATTATTAATTAAATCAATACCGCTTTGATTAACCCTATTTGAATTATTAAATATCAAGTCTGCGGCGTTTCGCCGCGCCTGACTGTTAATTACTTGATTGCGTTCATTAAATCTAAGAACCATTTGCAATCTTTCTGCTTTAATTTGGTCAATCGGCAACTCTTCAAGCAACGCTCTTTCTTGCAATTGTTGACGTTGTTGCAAATAACTGCTTCTATTTTCAATTAAATCAGCATCTCGCTGTAGAATGATGCGATCGCCTGTTCCAATGCCTACGTTTCTTAAATCTATATTAGTTCTAAGACGCTCAACCATTGCTGAATTACGCCTTAGTGTTTCGTCAAGTTTTAACTGTCCTTGCCGCAAAAACTCATTAGTTCGAGCTAATTTATGGCGAATATCAATTGTTTTTAGTTCTTCAGTATTCAGATTTTTGATAGCATTCAATCTATTTAAATATTCTTGCTGATCAATTTCGTTTCTATCGCGCTGGTTTTCAAGATTCAGTAAGTCTTGATTAATTTTAATTTGCTGCTGATTTAACTGTAATTCTTTTTCTAAATGTGGTAGTGCTTCTAATTCTTTAGCATAAGGATTCAGTTTTGATAGCTCCCTTAACTGCTCAATTCTTTCTACCAGGATTTCGTTGCTTGACTGAAACACTCGCAAGTCAGATTGTTGTTGTCTGAACTGGCGATCGCGTTCGTTGAATTTAGCGTATTCTTCAGAAGTCTTTTGTCGTGAATCCCGCAATGATTTTAATGATTCATCCAACTTTTGAATCAATGTGGTATCTAAACTGATTTGATTGTTTAAATCAGAAGTGACTTCTGGCGTTAAACTACCACTACTAATCTGAGTTTGGTTAATCTTGATTCTTGATTGTGCGTCTTCTTTTTGGCGCTGTAATTGGGTGATTTGATCGTCAATCTGCTGCAAGCGTTGTTGAGCTTGGCGAGTGTTCCGTTCATCAGCACTGGGGAATAGGGAAGAACCTTGAGATACTTCCCTTGCCGCACGTAACGCGGACTGTATTTGATCTTGGGTTTGTCTTAGGGCATTTCTGCGTTCTACCCTTGCTTTCTCTTCCGCACCTTGCAGGATAGCTCTAATTTCTGGCGGTTGTTGCTGTGGGGCGGATGCACTAGGTTGGGGTTGAGATTGCTTACCGCCTGACGATTGCGTGATTATTCTATATTCAACGTTGGGACGATTTGGATTTGAATTGAGAACCCCCAACTTACCCGCCAACCCTTGGGATAAGTCAAACTCTCGTCCTTTAACAAACGGGCCGCGATCGTTGACTGTACCAATGGCGCTTACTCCAGTATCAGGGTTACGAAGTTCTACTTTAGTGCCGAAAGGTAAAGTCTTGTGAGCTAGTGTCATCGCATCGGCGTTAAATATCTCACCAGATGCGGTAGGTCTACCGTGGAAACCATCGGGTCTGCCGTACCAACTAGCAGCAGCTTTCTGCCAAGGTTGTTGATTTTGTATTTGAGTTTGTGGAGTGGGCGAGGATGCGGGGACAGAGATATTCATCCTCAAGAAGTCTCTGGGGTTAACCTGCTGTCCATTAACTTTGATTCGCCAATCCAGATGCGGCCCCGTGGATCTTCTGCCAGATTTGCCAGATTCGGCAATTACTTGTCCTTGGGAGATGCGATCGCCTTCTTTTACTAAAGCTCTACTCAGATGCAAGAATGACTGCTCAACTTTCTGTCCCGCTTCAGTCATTGATTGTAGAGTTACTGTCAAACCTCCGCCGTTGTCGTTGAATATTCTGGAGATAATGCCAGATGTAGGGGCTTTTACGTCCGTCCCTACTGGAGTGCCGTAATCTATTCCTTTGTGAAATTGCCTTTTCCCAAAGATATAGCGCCATCCATATTCTGAGGTAACAGGGTAACGACTATCGACAGGTGAAATAACTCTACTACTAGGCGTATTGGGCGCATTTGATGTACTGGATGTAGTGGTTGAATTTGGTAATCCCAGTCCAGACAAAAGACCTCCCACCAAACCTTGTTGTGCTTGCCCTTGATTGCCTTGAAAAAAGAATGATAACGGGCCATATCTCAATAAATTTTCAAATTGTTTCTGTTGTTCGGAGGTTCCCCCAAATGCTTTACTAATTCGGTCGTAAAAACTATCAATTGTTTTTCCTATATTGTCAAAAACATCTAATAAATCTCTGGCAAGTTTTACCGCATCTCCTATACCCTTACCAAAGTTACCAAATGCAGTTACAGCGTCTTTAACCGCGTTCGGATTTTGTTTGAGGTAGTCAAGCAATGACCTTGCGCCATCAGAGGCTAGTTTGATTCCGTCTTTTGCAAGACCAGAGATAGCCTGCGCTGTCTGCTTGGCTAGTTCCGGATTTTGGGCTAAATAATCACGAAATTCTGCTGCACCTTTATTTAGATCATTGAATAAGCCTTGCTTTAATAATTCACTTAAAGTTTTTTGAGCAAAATCTAGACCAGCAACTACACCGGGTTCAACCGCTTTACCTAAACTTTCTTGCAAATCCAAAACTTGATTTTGCAGCCTATTCAAAGATGTTGTGGAGTTTTTACTCGCTTGTTCTACGCCCTGTCCTAATTCTTTCTCTAACTGTGTCGCAAATTGGCTTAAGAATTTAGCTGATAATTGCCCAGTTTCTAATAATTTATCTAATTGCTGGGTGGTAATTCCTAACGCACGCGCTGTAATATTTACCGCGCCATAAAGTCTTTCACCGAGTTGTCCTCTTAATTCTTCTGCTGTTATTTTATTCTTTGAAATAATCTGCTGAATTGCAGTAAGCGCCCCTAAGTAATTCTCGTTTGAAAGGTTAAAAACTCGTGCTGCACTACTAACAGCAGAGAAAATTCGTTTAACTTCAGATTCTAGTTCTGTACCTTTTGCGGAAGCCGCTAAACCTATATAAGCTTTACGTGCAGCATCAAGCGAAAGTGACAAGCGATCACTCTCTTCCCGAATAAATTTCAGACTATTAGTACTACCTTCAATCAACCTTAACTGAGATTCAATAGAACTCAGTTCACTAAATTTATTGATTGATGTACCGGTAAAAGCTAAACCAGTATTAACCAAGTTTCTGGCAGTATTTATTGCACCTCCAACTAGTCCAGAGATAGCACCAGTGACAGACAGTCCGCCACCTATACCAATACCTTCAGCAAGTCCTTTTACAATATCCTGTCCAATTTCAGCGAATACTCTTGAAGGGGATTTAATTCTTAATCTACGCTTAGTCTCGTCAATCGTTAATCCAGCAAGTTCGTTAGCTGCTCTTTGTGCTTCTTTCGTGTTATTTTTGATGCCTTGTGCAAGACCTTTGGCAACTTCCTGACCTAATTTCTTTATCTCGGCGTTGTTAATTGTTAGTGCTGGAGTGACATCAATTTTCTGTGCTTTAATTGCTTCCTGTGCTGTTCTTGTGATGTCCTTGACTAAGTTCTGAACATCATTAGAGTTATAAGTGAATTGAACTTTGTAATTTAAATTTAGTGAATCTCTAAACTGCTTTTCTATTTCCTGAGCATTAGCGATCGCTCTTCTCTTAGCTTCCGTGATATCCCGATCTAGCTGGGTGAAATCCCCTTTAAAATTTAGAATTAATTCGCCTAAATTCATATAATATATTAGTAAATATGGCGAATATTAGCTCATAAAAATTCACAGTAGTGTGTACAAAAAAATAAAAACCCACCTAATAAAGATGGGTTAATTACTTTGTTTTATTTTTGAAGTATTAAGCGATCGCTCTGGCTTTCTGAATACAAGCTTTGTGTACAATGTTGGTGGCTAAATTCACCGCACATCCGATTGATTCGCTAGGAAAACCAAATAACTGAGTTTGTCCACTGTTTCTCAATTGAAGAACGTCATTTACGATAAAAAAATCAAAACTAATTCCATCGACTTTAAAATTAACCGATGGCGCTTGAGCGATGCCAGGGGTATCTTTAAATTGAGCAGATTTTATTTTATTTGCTTCTATACCTAGCTCTCGTAACATTAGATAAAGCCTCAATACTTGACGGTAAAAAGCTTGTTTTTTAGCGTCGCAGTCACCGTCAATATTTCCTAAATTTTGTTCGTGAAAGGCGATCGCATCAGCTAAATTAATCATTTTTTCAATTCCTTAGATAATTTTTAATCTTGGTATAGAAATACTCAGGAATACTTGCTTTTTGAAGCATTGTAGACCCTAGTTGCCAAATAAAATCCTCATCATCAAAACGCTGAAAAGCATCTGCAATTACATGACTGATTTCATGGCACACTGCAACATTTATTACATAATTTATTGGTGTTTTCGTTTGCTCAGAAATCTCAATTAATTGAGATTGATCCAATAAAATGTAATAGCCGTTTGGTTGTTTTAGTACAGAACACCCCAACTCTTTTAAATACTTAGGGAGTATTTCAACATAAAACAATTGTATTGCATTACTTGAAATAAAGTCTCGAAAATTGGAATGAATTTTAGTTTTTAGCAATGGTCGGTCTAAATTGTAAAATACATCCAAATTTCTTTTGAATAGTTGAACGTCATTCATAATTTAGGCAACATTTTTAGACTTTCGTGTGAGTTTAAATTACTCACGCGAAAATTAAATAAATCCGACACATTTATTGAGATACACCCCATTTTTAAAGTTGGCTTTGGTGCGGGCTTACCAATATCAAAACCTAGTCCTACTTTTAATTTTAAGAGTAAAGCCAGGATTGCAGCTAAATCACCGGACTTTGAAAGTGTCTTTAAGCTAAAAGCCATCCTTTCCAAAAACTCACGGTTTTTAGAATTATTTTCGTAGTTTTGAGAATTAATAATGTTCACAATTTCAACAATATATTTTTTGTGCAATTCCATCAGATTAACTCCAATAATTTTTCGATTCCTAAGCTTAGTGACAAGAAGCGATCGCCCAACAGCAAAAACGATTCAGCTATTAGTGAGAGTGTAGTAATATCGGCATCGTTAGGGTTGAGATGGTCTAGGCGATCGCTCAAAATCTGTAACGAATCTCTACCAGAAGTGATCAAATCATGCCCTAATGATTCAATCTCCTGGCGGTAATCGGTTAATTTTTGCGCGTGTTCATCGATATTCATGAAAGTTCGTTGGTGAATTTAAGTTTTCAAATAGAATTGAAGAGGTTTAAAAAGGCTTTTCTATGTCGCCTAAATTTAGATAAAGTCTGCTCCATTTCGCGCACTACTCCGCCTCTTCTACCGTGCTTTCTGCTATTTTGAGAGCTTCTGCGCTTTCCTTGTTCGGTTTTTGGGCCTGTTGATTTTAGCCACGGCTTGACAGTCATCGCTATCTGCCTCTGTCGTTCTCTGCGTTCGGGTGTCCACTCTCCAGCCATTTAATTGTGTTTCCTCTAACAGATTTTGTGGTTGGTCAACAATGAGCGCGTTTTGCTGTGTCTTGATAAAGGTTGCTCTCTTGGGATTGCGAATCTCATTTAAAAGCTGCAAATACTTACGCGACTCTGACGCACATCGTAAGGCGATCGCTGCAAGCTCGCTGGGCAATTCTGGCATTGTTCGCAACACTTCAGGACTACCGAAACCAACTAATGATTTATTCCAAAAGTGTCCAGATAGATTCATTAAGTTGACAGACTCTTTCAAGACTAAATCCGCAAGATCAATCTCTGACGAAAGAGCATCATCAATACTCTCTAAATTCTCGCTAGTAGGCTCAAGATTGAGCATTGCAGCTTGTGTTCTGGCGATTCCCTCCAACGGGTCAAGAATCTCACCTGGGGCTTTCTTTGTGACCTTCTGAGCGGCTTTTTTGTGACTTAATACTGATAAATATTCATCAATCATGGTTGACAACCTTTAACCTATTCATTTTATAGCTTGCGATAGTTTGAAGGGATTTGATCGCTACTCTCAGCAATTTGATTGCATAGCGGTGATTAGCAATTTTATCCACTAATTGATGGCACTGGTGAGACAGGCGATCGCGTTCTTCAACGGATTGGTTAATTTGATGTTGATTCATATTTTATTACTTCATTCATTTGTTTTTAACTGATTCAAATGCAATACCCATTGTTTAATCAAAGATTTTTTCTCCGAGCTTAAAACAACAGCAGCTTTTTTGAGTAGTTCAGGTGAAAATATCTCTCTCAACTCCTGCAACATTGAGCTATCTTTGCAGTGTTCAAGGCATTCGCGCACATAATTAATATCATCTAAGGTGTTCCACTGATTCGGATTCATCGGATCACCTCCAATTTTGAAGCATTTATGCAAGTTGATCGACCGTCTTCATGATCAACAACCGCCTTTAGCGATTTTTCATCAAAGCTAAAAACTGTGCATTCCTCACCATTCAAAAGAACCTTCTCTCCAACTTTTGGTAAAGGTGCGATCGCTGTACTTACTGTTTTACTGTTTTTATTGCCACCCAACACTTTCTCTGTATTCTCGATGATGGTGATGATCTGTGGTGAGATATCATCATCACGCTGAGATGCTTGCTCTATAGGAGTTTCCAAAAGTGATGATGGTTGATGATGCGTTGCGGATATAAAAGTATTTTCATCATCATCCATTAGATGTTTATCTAAATTGGTTAATTCTTGAAAATTGATGATTTTTTGATCATCACCATCATCATTTTTATATATCCCTTTATTTCCAATGGTCTTAGGGTGATGATGGTTGATCATCATTTCATCATCACTATCATCATCTCCACTTAATAATGGGTAGTATGTTTTTGCTACCTGCTTTATCAACCGCATACCGACTAGTTCAAGACATCCTTGGTTTATTTCATCTGGCGATGTTTTTCGGAAGGAATATATACCACTGCGAATCTTCCGAACCGTCACACCCTCTGGGTGCTTTTCTATGTACTCTTTAATTTTGAGAAGGTTGCCCGCGATCGCTTGTTGGTCACTGTTTTGGGCATACATCAGCCTTGCTTGTGCCAAGTAAAAGTCAACGCAGTGTACAGCCGCTTGCATCGCTCTAGCATCGATGATTTGATGCGGTGTAGACTCTCCAGACAAAACTGCATTTACTAGGTGTAGCCATAGAGCAAACCTGCCTAAATAGGTTTGCAGTTTGGGGTAAGTGGCAGCCAGTCCAGAATGTTCTTCCACCGCTAACCATTTCATTAATTGATGCTGGTATGCTTGATAAATCCGCTTTGCTTCAGGTGATAGGAAGTAATCACGTTCTGGCAGTCTTCCCAAATATTGGTAAAGGAAGCTTAAATCATCGTTTAATAGCTTGCCTATGCCGTCATCATCTGCGAAGAGGTCTATAAAAGCTATGGGACTCTCTTTACAGCAGTAGAGCCAACGGGCAAACTCGCCAGCGTAATCTGCAAAGTTACCTTCTGACTGAAATTTTTTGAGTATTTCCGGCTGGGTGTTCCCGGTGCGACTAATAGCAGAGTGTTCCAGATAAATACATTTTTCACCGTCTACAACGTCTTTGTAGAGCGCATCACCGTTAAATTCGCTTAGGTCTAGTTGTGCATCATCACCCTTACCACCCCGATATTTATTTCTTCCGGTAATAAACGATGCCCACTCATCGCGGTAGTAGAGCAGACCTCTAGGATTCTCACCGTGTATTTTCATCCGCGCTTCTGTTGTGCAACCTTGCACAATAAACCGTTTACGCGGTGCTGGTTCATCTGGTAATTCGTCACCCTTACCGCATCGTTTCAAATCTTTTTTGTAGTCTTCAGAAGCGGTTTTCCAGTTGTGGTATTCTTGCGCCTCTAGCTTGTCTAACGGATTAACAACTACTTTTTGTGCTGGGCTTTTTAAAGTGCCAGTCTTCGAGACTACACACGACCAAAATATCGGCGTAACCGTGTAATTTGTTCGGGCGTTTACTATTAAGCGGGATGATGTACCAATTCTTGACCCTGCAACTGGAAACAATGTAGTTAATAAAGCTTCCACTGCCACGGGCATACTCTCGGCAGTGGTTTTTAGTAAATATGCAAGTTTACCACCGTCGCCCCACAGCAGATGATCCGGCGACAAACTAGCCCTTTGTGCCTCCAGAAGCGTGGGTAACTGTTTTGTGGCTACTTCCCGGTCAAGAATTTCGGTTTCTTCCTCATCTCTTGTTTTATAGAGCCGCCATATTTCATTACTGGTACGGACTGATCTGGTTGCTAGGTCTAGTATTTTTGCTTCAAGTTGCGATCGCCCAATATTAGAATCAATCAGGTTATCAATCTCATCAAGTAATTCATCACCAGAGAGTAGTTTTGCAGCAGTTGGATGCTGAACTACATTGTTTGGTTTGGATGCGATCGCCTGTTTCTCAGTTCTCCCGTGCATCTTCTCCCACTCCTCTTTTGAAAGCAAGCGATCGCTTGACTTGTATTCTCTTTTTGGAAAAGCAAATCCGTGTTGCTTGGCAATATAAAACAGTGTTCCGATTGCAATGCCATCGCGCCTAAAAGACCTAATTTTCTTTGCAATATTCCATTCTTTATCACCTTCTCTTGGTTGAGAAGGACTCCAAGCCTCAGCGATCGCCTCTGCCTTAGATGCCCCGTAGTGAGCCGTTAACGCCATCAAAACTTGCAAGCATTCCTGATAATTATTTGAGCCGTAACAACGTGGCGGAATGAATCTTAATGCTTGGTCAATCAATAAATCCTCATCCCATCCTTGCACTTGAAATTGTTCTCGCTCAAGCTTGTAGCGTTCCTCGTTTTCCCGGCGGCGGCGTTCTTTTTCTGCTTTCTCCTGTTCTAGAAGTTGTTTCGCTTTCTTTATCCAGTCTTTTGGTAGTGTCGCGTAAGGGTTGAGGATAAATAAATCTGCGTTGGTGTTGCCGTAAAAAACGCGACTGGCATCTTTACAAGCCGGATCGTGTGGCAGGTGTTGCATTAAAAGCCTTGTGCAGGCTTCGACTACTTCCACATCAAAGATACACTCTGGTAGCGGAAATACTAGCCTGAATTTAGGCCAAGTTTCTTTGTGGCTTGCAGTGGTATAAGCTAAGGCGCAATGCTGCCTGATGAAATCGTTTTTTAAAGCATCTTCAATGGTTAATTGTTCCTCTAAAACATTGATAGCTCTGCCATCGCCATCGGTTATCTTCTGCCCCTTTTCATCAGTGTCTACTTTTGAATTGTCGATATCAAGCAGCAAACACTGAGATCCGATCACATTTTGTTTGGATCGGCGCTTTCCACCGAGTAATCCGGCGCAAATAGCGTGGCCTCTTTGAATGTGCTGGGCAATGTCCAGGATCGTGCCTTCAGCGTCCTCAAACCCCTCCGTGAGTTTTGCCATATCCCAGTTTTTATTGCATCCTTGGGAGTTGAAAGCGAATCGAAGTTTGGGAAGGACTTTTTCTATTTGAGCTATCATTCCGCACCCCCAAGTTGTTTGATTAATGCTTCGCAAATATAAGCATCAAAGAGCCTAATGAATGCCGATCGCGGAATGCCAAAGTAGGGTGCAAGCTTCAACAAGTAAAAACGTTGTTTAAATCGCGGGTAAGGTGCGATCGCCTGAAAACTTCTCTCTAGCTGTGAAAACTCTTGCTCAAATACGCTGCCTTCAGCTATAATACCCTTATGAATATTCTTCGCTGAAAGCACCGAGCCGCTAAACTTAGGTGCTTTTGCCATTTTAATTACTCCAGTGTTTTAAACTACTGGGGCAATTTCGCTGGTTTTTTTGACAAAAATATTGCTACGCTAAAGCTTGAGTTTTTAATTTTTTGTGGTGTTTTCCCCACTGTGCAGACGATCAGATGCGATAGCAATTCTTGATCAAAAAAACGGTGAGCGAAATCACCCTTTTTTCTTTTTGTTTTTTTGCAGAAACTCACGGGTGAGTTTCTTCACGGCAGCGCGACGATCGCGCCTAGGAGCAGAGCAAGAACGAATCAAAATGCTCGTGAATAAAAATTCCTCAATATTCATCAGCAGATCCTTTGTTTCTTTTTTTTGATTATAAAAACCAGTATTCCACAGGTTTTTATAATCTAAACAAAAACACTTTAATTCTTGAAACGCTTACTAAGCAAAGCTTTCAAGAGTCTCATTTTTTGAGCATGAGTTTCTGTTTACTGCGCTTAGTACCGGGTCGAGTTATGTAAACTCCATCGTCCTCTATCCATAAAGAAAGAATTTTATCTGTTCGCATTTGTTTGATGAGATCCATACGGGATTTAATCAACGGGCGTGCAACCTCAGACATAAATCTTGGTGATCGTCCACTTTGTTCTATTAGGCAATTGGTAAAAAAGTATGTGTGCGGTGTAATGCTTTGACTGAAGGGATTTTGCTCAGGGTCGAGACTGGAAAATTTTCTGTTTTGCGACTGCATAGTTGATATATCCAGTTTCTTGCCTTTGCTCAGTCCTAGTCCCTCTAAAGCTCTCTCCGTAAATAAATAAGCAAACCATTCAGCCGAGTTTGCATGGTATGGATAAATGTTTTGCAGGCGATCACAGGCAATAAGAACCCGTCGCCAAAACTCGGCTAAAACACAGTAGGAAGCCTTTGATCCATGTGGTATATGCAGCTTTAATTTGTTATCCCATTCGAGCTTGACCATCATCTCTAAAGTGTATACACGGTGCAGCCAAAGAAGTGTGACGTACGCTCTATCTATACCTTGCACATCATCACCAGCAAGGTGATCGGGTGTCGTTAAAACTTCAATTATCCTCTGCCAATTTGACGGTATTTTTTTTGTTTGAAAAATTAATTTGTTCATTTTAAGACATTTGAAGACAGGCGATCGCTCGTGTCACAAAATGACAGGAGACAGGCGATCGCTCTTTCGTGTCACAAAATGACAGTTGGATAGGCGATCGCAGATAAGCATTAAAGTTTTTTACCTCTCTCTATCTCTTTTTCAGTTTCTTGAATCCATCTCTCAACTAACTCCAGCAATACTTGATTCATGTTTGTATTTTTGAGAGCGCATAAACTTTTGAATTTAGCCTTTGTACTTTCAGGCCAAATGATTCTATAAGAACTTTGCTTTTCTTCTGCCACACTACTATACCTGCTCAATAACACAATTATGTCACTGAGTAGTAATGTCTTTATAGTGCTTCATGTTATGTTTGTGCTGTTTGTGCTGTTTGTGTTATTATAACAGCAAGCCAATAAACGTCACCAAACAGAGGCGAAAGAAGCCAGAAAGTGATGTTTAGGCTTACCAAAACCTGGATGCGTGAATTTATGGCGATTATGCTGATGAATTCTCCAAAGCCCAGATAAATAAGACTTTTACCAATTTCCAGAACCATGACAATTACATACAGTCTTGCCGAAAATTGGCTTGTTCAATCCGAATCTTTAGCCATTTCTGGGATAACTACTCTCTGTGGAGGTAAAGACGGCGGCGCAGGATACGGAAAAGGTATTTATGGTGATTTTTCGATCATGATGCCCTCTGCATACTCGCTTGTTCGCAACCGAAACATTAAACACCATGAGACTATTTCAAGACATGGTGCATGGGTACGGTACCTGGACGGACACCGCGCAGACTTGCGAGATGTTCAATTTTTTTGGGGAGCTGCTGCAACTGCACAACCTGACCACACCCTACTACATGAGGACAAGTCAAAGAAGGCGGAATTATCACTAGAAAGCATTCTGTCTGATCTGTCTGTTTTGAATGCTCCAGACAATCTCACTCTGTCTCTAGCACTGTCAAGCCATAACCCAGAACGTTGGGGAGACGAAATCAAGCGCAGGGTTCAAGGCGTTCATACATTTCAGCACAAACACCTGATCACGCGGGAGATTGTCACCAAATCAGTTGAAATCAAGGTTACTGGCATTTATCCAGAAGGGTACGGAAGTATTGCTTACTGTCTATTTGGTGACTCTTGCCTGTCTTTAGATAGCCACGAAATAGCTATTTCGCTTGATATCGGTTCATCAACTTGGCTCATTACCGTGTTCGATGGCAATGGCTCAGTGATAGACAGACATTTAATAGAAGGTGGCGCAGGTGATTTGCACACAGCGATCGCTGAGTCATTGGACAAGCGAAACGACAAAGTAAGTTTGCTATCCAAGGATGTAAAACACGCTCCAAGCCTTGTTAATAAAGGCATCTTGGACGGAACTTTTACCTATGGAGGCAATGCACTCACAGTTAAAAAGTTTGATCAAGAGTATGCCCAATGTCTTGACGAGTGGTGGGTTAGCAGAATTGAGAAATTTGCAAACTTCGTAACCTCTGGCAACTACCTAGATAGGGCGAAATACCTTGTTTCGTGGGGCGGCGGCGTATCTCTCCCAGTTGTTGATCAGAATCTCTCTAATTTGGGTTTTGTAGTTCTACCCAACCCCCAATTCATAAATGCTCAAGGGCTTAAATTACTTGCAGAATCAGGAGCATAAATCATGAATAATTACGAATCTCGGCGCTTGACCATTTCTTTTTTAGCTGTTCGAGAGTTACGCCAAATGTTTGGCATACCTGAAGATGCACCCACACAGGCACTATCAGCAGCAGTGGAAAAGCTGATTTTTCAAGGTGGAGCTACTGCACAATCACAGACGGTTGTGCAGGTGTCACCACTGCAACCCAATAAATCAATGTTGGCGAATATGGCAAAGCAAGCGGCATGACAATTAATTTAGTCGCACAAGACAGTCGCGGTTTTCTTATGACCTGCCACTTAATAGGCTCTAATCCACCAAAAGTAGGGCAATTACTCGAAATCCCAATGTGTGGATGCACACTGCTGCTAAGAGCGAATAAAGTTCAAACTAACGGCAATCAATTCGACGTAAAAGCAACATTTTTGAGATTAGCGAGATTATGAACAGAAAGGAAATAGTAGCAGCAAGCCTAGGCTTGGCTAGTTTCATCCTTATCGGATGGTATGGAGCATCAAAGTTTGGCGCAAATTTAATGATCTGCATTGGCTCAACCATGTTTGCAGGCGGTGGAGGTATTGCGATCGCTCAAACACTAGCGAATCAATCTCCTGTGCCTCCCCAAGCAAAGACAACAAGTAGACGTAAAAAAAGGGCATGAGTAATTCTTGCAACCCCCACCCACCTGAAATAAAGCTAAAAATCTTTACCACTAAAAAAAATGGCCTTTGACTTTGAAGAGGATCTAAAGTCTGAATTGGAAATTTCTCGTTTAGACGCACTTAAACCAATCGTTCAAAGAATTGTTGAAATTGTCGAGTCTGAAGGCTTCACGATCGCTGATTTCCTCTATGGCATTGATGCGATATTAGACGATCGCCGATTCCGGGAAAAACAGAAAATCAAACAGTTGAAAGAACTTCATGAAAACATTGCAAGAATTAATTGTGAATGCTCACCTAGCGATAGCAGAGATCAAGAACCACCCGGAATACCAAGCGATCGCTAAAATTTACGCACCCGATTTAACCCTCAGCGATGCTGTAACGGCGCTTTCGTATCTCGAAATCGAACTAGAGAATAGCCGGAACATTGACATTAGTAAGCTAGAGGTATTCACCGAGTAGTAGGAGAGCGATCGCCCTCTGGTTGTCAAACAACACACAAAAATTTTACCAAATGAACAACGAGAATCTGTTTACCGCCGCATTAAACGCACTCACGAACAATGGATGCCCTATTAAGTTGGCACAAGAAGCAGCGCAAATTGTGGCTAATGATGATCCTTTTCAAGCCGATTTAGGCAGAACATCAGAGCAACAACAAATCATTCGAGAAGCACTGCCATACTTACAAACTGGAATCTATGACCAGTTTCAAACCATTGATGAAACGCCAAACCCTTTTACTCATGGGCAATTCTTGGGTAATTTTGGATCTGAATTACCAGATGAAATGATTTGGAAACTTGCGGAAGGCGATTCAACAGCACTAAACGATATTGCTGATGACGCAACTAGAAACAAAGCTGGCAACATCTTCACAAGACTAGAAGAACTAGGAGCATGGGAGTGATGAACCGAAGCGTAAAACTCAAACTGGAAGCACCGATCACTTATACTGCGTTGCATTCTCTTTCGGGAATCAGTCAAGAAACAATATTTCAAGCCCTTGACGGAAATCAGACAGCCGCAGCACAGGTGGCAGATTTCCGAATCCAACAAACTCAACGCGCCCAAAATGCCAAAGCTGTTTTTGAAAACTTATCGCAAGGATTACAGGCAACTGAAATTGTGATGTCAGAAGAAAGCCAGTTTTTAGCTACCGCAGGTAATAGCGTCAATAAAATGGCTGATAGCTGGTCAAAGGTTCGGGTAAGTGATGCGCGTTTAGGTTACAGGTTACAACAAAAAGTTGTTTCGTCTGACAACCAACTAGGTCAGGAGCAATTTCAGCACTCCAGAACGCTAAATTTACTAAGCGAGTCGCACCGCGCAGCACTGAGGGGTATTGAAATTGACTCTGCTAAAGCACAATCTCAGATGTGGCAACAGGTTAAAGATAAGCACCAGGGACTTTTACCCGCAGATAGAGCGAAAGAAACACTAAAAGACATTCACAGACACGGTTCCAACGCTGTTAATCGTGCCAAAGGTTTCTTCAGACGTTTGATTGACTAAACGCACAAGCCCAGGTGTAAAACCTGGGCTAATCTCTTCCGAAAAGTGTTCCTATGCTGACCAACAATCAAAAACAAACACCAATTTACTTTGATGCAGAGATTGTAGACGAGACTATACATCCTGTAGACGGTGCTGAGTACGACTCAAATCAAGTACAGCAAGTAATATCTGAAATTGATAACAACATCACCCTAATTCAAGGCATTGCCCAAGGTGCTTTTCTGGCAGGATTTCAGATCACTTCAACTCAATATCTCTACCTTGCTGGCAGCGTCGGATTTTTCCCCGCCGTAATTGCTGGCTTACCAGTTGGTGCATCATTCGCGGCTACCCTCTGCTTTTTACGTTTTCACAACAGCATCATTCCCCAAATCAGCGATCGCCAAAGATTCGGAGTCGGTGTAACTCGCAGTTTAATGCTGTCAGCAAGCTCTTGGAAGTTGACCGCAGATGCTAAAAGTATGGATAGTATAGCCCGTCAGAGCTTCTATACTGTGTCTGAACAGGTTAAAACCTATGAAGGCATCCAAGAACCAAAACAAGGTAATTACGGGGTATTTCTAGCGGTTGCGATCGCTGTTTCTGTTGTTATATTTTTCTACCTTCGTAAAAAATGAAAGACGTAAAGTTGTCAGAATTGAATCAGCGCGTTTATTCCCTTTCACCGCGTCTCAACCTGATGCTTACGGTATCGGTTTTAGGTGCGGTTTTTTGTACTTTAGCTGGGCATGTTGGGGATGGCATAGCTAAGAAAGAATTATGTTTCTATCCAAAGTCAGCCAGAATCCACGATGCGCCTATACAGGCAGGGGAGGGCGATCCAGAAAAAATATTGCTGGGTAAAAAGTATTGTAGGTACGAACAGCGATCGCAAATTCCAGAACCATATTTAAAAGCTAACCAGTACCGCACTAGCAACCCAAACTATAACCCTTGGGCATTCCTCCAGCATGAAAACTTGTATGTCTTTCGGGAACTGCCATCTGATAACCCATTTAAGAATCACTTTGGCTTAGGCGCGATGGTTCTGGGCGGAATTGGTTTGTTATTCACTCGCAAGGCTAGAGACTACCTCAGCGATATTCGACCCCACTACCGCGCTACCAAAGAGTTTGAGAGTGTGAAAGCTAATTACTCTCTCAAATTTGGTGAGCAGTTGCTTGAAATGTCTGGAAATGAGTTAGTTAAATACTTGCGTGGCATCAAAATTGCTGAGGCCAGACAGCAATTTATTGCCAGCATTACCCCGCAACAACAAACAGCCTTACTTATGGCGATGTCTGCTGATGATTACTACGAATTTGGTCACTTACTTGATGGCGGTGCAAGTTTTGAGAAGTTTGAGCCAGTGCAAGCACAGTTACCGCATGGCGATCCAGGGACAGTTCAAGAACAGATAGAACAACCAGCGATCGCACCCACAAACGACGAAACAATTACAGAAGTATTGCGGCGTGTTGCCCGTGAAGATGGCAGCACCGCGCTGTGTGGCGACCCAGGCACAGGCAAAAGCACAATCACCCGCGAGTATATCCGCCAAGTTGAAGCGAACTGTCCAAATGCTGACATGAGAGTATTAGCGGTTAAAAATGACTCATTCAATGGACTACGTGAGCGCGGCAAAGTAACCCGTTTTGTGGGTGAGAACGCCATAGATAACGCCAGAACTTTCTTTTTAGGCGTTCAGACTGAATACAACAAACGCTTAGAACTAACTGAGGATGGGAGAGAAAGCTTACCGCCCTTTGTTATTATTCTTGATGACTGGCTAACCATCGCCGCCAAACTGAACAAGGTAAAACCAGAGGATTTAGGTTTTGACTTTGGACAAATCCTCTTTGATGTGCTGATAGTAGGGCGTGAGTATAACATGAAGTTTTTTGTTAACTTGCACTCGCTCAACCTTAAAGCGATCGGCATTCAAGAATTAGACCAAAATACCCGTAAGGTTTTACGTCTGTTGTTGTTGGGCAACCGCTACCGCAAGGACGGACGCGAAATTGACGCTTACGGCGTGATTGAACAAGCAATTATGGGTAATCAAGTTATCACCCATGCCAAGGATAAAGAAGCAGTTAGAACGCAGTACAGCGAATTAAAGGCGCAGTCTAGAAGCCAATATCAGCCTGTGATGTTTGCTTTTGTTGGTGGGTATTACTTGGGCTTAGTGCCAAAGTTTCAACAAGCGGAAGTCAATGATCGCCCAGTGACAGCAGAGGATAAGTCCAGGCTTGAGGCGCTTTACCACCAGATGGAGTTTGATATAAAACCCCAACCTCAAAACCCTACTCCCAAACTCTCACCCCAGGCGCAGGCCCTACACGGTTATCTACAACGCACTAACAGAACTAAGGCAGTAATCCAGGAAATACAACCTAACTTTAAAGTGAAGGGCGATCGCTTCTCTTCGGATGAGTTAAAACGTCTGTTCAATGAGTTGGTCGAGAATAGTCTGGCCGCGTGGATAGATGCCCAAAGTATTCAAATTCGTACAGATTTAGACAGACGGACAGAGTAGATATAAGTAGACAGAATGCTTGTGCAGCAAGAGACAGAGCAGACAGTATTACATTTTTTAGCAGGATAAAGAACAAGATATGAATTTTAACGCCCTCATGATTTCATCAGCAGCTAGATACACAGTTGCGAAGAAGATTCTAGGCGATCGCATCACAGTAGAATCAGCAGCGCAGATTAACTCATGGCTACTGGATAAAGAGTCTCAACTGCCTGCCTATACGGACGCGGAATATATTGATCAGGCGATCGCCTTATATCTGAAATCACATCAATCAGCAGCGTAGTTTTACTTCTTTGATGGTGGCAACGAGATTAGTAAAACTCTTGCCATTTCTATACATTCCAGAAACTTCTTTTTGCTCTACAGAGACGTGATCAATAAGCTGTAGATAGATAGCTCTTCTTGTATCCTCGTCTTGCATTTGAAAAGCGATCGCATCACTAAAAGCGGATACCAGTAATTCTCTGACGTGGTTTTTACTGCTATCTTCAAGATGCGATCGCTGTTCTATTTTCTCGATTTGCTTGCGAATCCTTTCTTTTAAAGCCGTAATTTCTGGCTCATCTTCTCCTAAATGCTCAAGCTTTTGCAATTTTTGGCGTAACTGGATTAATTCGGGTGACTGCGGTTGTTGCTGTGGCTCAATTTCCACTGCATTAGCGATCGCCTGCGAAGATTTGATCAAAGTGTCAAGTATTGCTTGTTCAAGTCGTACCTCGGTGATCATCCCCCTAGCGAAGCATGATCTAGTTTGGCAATAATTCCTGCACTGGTAACGTCTTTCAACCCCTTCTTTAGCTTGTTTGACTGCCTGAGCTTTAAAAGGATAATTGCAGTGGGCGCATCGAATCAAACCGGTGAGTAAATGAGTTTTGTGTTTGTTGTACCCACTGATGGCGTAATTCATCTCCAGGATTCGTTTTACTTGCTCCTGTTCGGAAAGAGTGAGAATTTTGTCCTCATGGGTGTCATACCTTATTTGCCATTGTTCACGCGGCAAGACTGTACCCTTTTGATTACAGATTAAAAAATGAGTATTTCCAGACCACACTGGGGATAGTAATAGTTTTTTAATTCCAGAAGCGCACGGGCGAAATACACCAGCGCGTACACCCTTGGTTTTCTTGAGGTGGTTTACGACTTGCGAGATATCCTCGCCATCCAAAACAAATGTCATCCGCTTGGGTGTCGGCACTCCAGAGGGATGCCCGATTTTTTGAATACCATACCTCTCGTTAATTGCTCTAGCAGTTCCCCCCAAACTTTTACATTTGAAGAATATTTCTTTGATTTCAATCGCTAAATCTGCTCTGGTTCTTCCTTTGAATTCTGAACCGCCAGAAGGGCGATCGCTCAAAAGACAAACAAATGGTCTTTGATCGAAAACATATTTACCATCACGACGCACATACCCAAGTGGACATGGACTACTTGATATTCCCTGCGATCGCCTGTATTCATTTCCCTTCTTGATTCGTTGGCGAGTTGTCTTAACTTCGCGCCCAGCAAACACCACACTGAGCATCGCTGAGAACTCACCGTCAATAGTGGTCAAGTCAATGTTTTCGTCCAGAGAAATCAATCTGGTATTATTTTGGTTAAAAGTAGTAGATAGGGTTTCTAGTAGTCCTGGTGATGCCGTCACCCTGTCCATCCTAGTGATCAGGACTTTTTCTATCTCACCCTTGCGGACATCGTTTAGTAGTTTGTCAATATCTTCTCTATCTACACTGTCGCGGGAACCAACAAAGATATAAATTCTTTCCGCCCCAGCATCTTTTAACCTGCCGTGCTGTTGCACTAGACCAGATTCCACCTGTTCCTCAGTGGATACTCGGATTAATCCTGCTATTATTCTTCGCATCATCACAACACAATAAGGTGCGATCGCTGACTATAACAGTAGAATCGCATACCAATATTATATAGTCCAGGAGTCAAAAGAAAGGGTGAAGGCTACTTTAAAAAATGCTGGTTTTGCCTTTCCGATGCGGAAAATTGTGATTAATTTGACTCCCGCAGATTTACGCAAGGAAGGCCCTTGTTTTGATTTGCCGATTAGTGTGGGTATTTTAGCGGCTTCTGAGCAAATTAATGCTGATTTATTGGGAGATTATTTATTTTTGGGTGAGGTTTCCCTGGATGGGAGTCTGCGTCCTGTGGCTGGGGTTCTACCCATTGCTGCGACTGCCAAAAAAATGGGAATTGCGGGTTTAGTTGTACCTGCTGATAATGCCCAAGAGGCGGCTGTAGTAGAAGGATTAGCTGTTTATGGTTGTAAAAGTATATCGGAAGTAGTTGATTTATTAAATAATCCTGGACGTTATCAACCTGTGCAGATCAATAATGTCGCAGATATGGTACAAGTATCTTATGCGATCGCTGATCTGCACGATGTCAAAGGACAAGCTCACGGACGACGTGCTTTAGAAATTGCGGCGGCTGGCGGGCATAACCTTATATTTGTCGGCCCCCCCGGAAGTGGTAAAACAATGTTAGCCAGACGTTTAGCCGGGATTTTGCCACCGTTGGAATTTTCGGAAGCCTTGGAAGTTACCCGGATTCACTCTGTCGCCGGCTTATTGAAAAATCGTGGTTCTTTAGTGCGCGATCGCCCTTTTCGCAGTCCCCACCATTCCGCTTCCGGCCCTTCTTTGGTGGGTGGTGGAAGTTTTCCCCGTCCTGGGGAAATATCATTATCTCACAGAGGGATTCTTTTTTTGGATGAACTCACCGAGTTTAAACGGGATGTTTTAGAATTTTTGCGTCAGCCTTTAGAAGATGGTTTTGTGACAATTTCCCGCACAAGACAATCTGTTGTGTTTCCGGCACAATTTACTTTAGTGGCGAGTACCAATCCCTGTCCTTGCGGTTACTACGGCGATACTATTCAACAGTGTACCTGTTCGCCCAGACAACGAGAACAATATTGGGCGAAACTTTCTGGGCCGTTGATGGATAGAATTGATTTGCAAGTGGCGGTGAATCGCCTCAAACCAGAGGAAATTACCCAACAACCCACAGGAGAATCATCAAAATCTGTTAGGGAAAGAGTACAACAAGCACGCGATCGCAGTATTCACCGTTTTCAAACCGAAACAAATCTGCGTTGCAATGCTCAAATGCAAAGCCGACATCTGCAACAATGGTGTAAGTTAGATGATGCTAGTCGTTCTTTATTAGAAGCTGCCATCAATAAATTAGGTTTATCAGCTAGGGCAAGCGATCGCATTCTCAAAGTTGCCCGCACCATCGCAGATTTAGCCGGAGATGATGATTTACAAGCTCATCATGTCGCCGAAGCCATTCAATATCGCACCATCGATAGAATGTTGTAATATCATGTCCGGTAAAAGACTTATCATAAAAACCGCAGGGGGGCAGGTGGAGAAAGAGTTGTGTTTTTCTACACAGATGCGTTTAATCATAACTGATTTGCCGGACATGATATAAAAAGTTTCCGTGTCAATAAATTCTATCTTCAGGAAACTGCACAAACCTCTTGAGGCAGATGTCACAATTTCGCAAATCAGTATCAAATATATCAAGGGAGAAAGTGATATCCTCCAACAAGGAGACTAGGTAAATGAATTTTTCAGCAATTGTGCGGCTGTTTCAAGAAACTTTTCAGGAATGGAGTGAAGATAAAGCTTCGCGGTTAGCCGCAGCATTAGCTTATTACACGATTTTTTCCATCGCACCGTTGCTGATTATTGTAATTGCGATCGCTGGTGCAGTGTTTGGTGAAGAGGCGGCAAGGGGTGAAATTGTCCGGCAAATTCAAGGTTTAGTCGGGCCAGATGGAGCCGAGTTTATTGAAATAGCCATCAGAAATGCCAATCAACCAAAAACAGGTGCGATCGCATCGGTAATTAGTATTTTACTTTTACTTTTAGGTGCTACAGGTTTATTTACAGAATTACAAGATGCCCTGAATACAATTTGGGAAGTTCAACCGAAACCGGGACATGGCGTGAAAAATGTTGTGCGTCAGCGTGCTTTATCTTTCGCCATGATTTTAGGTATTGGTTTTCTGCTCCTTGTCACTCTGATAATTAGTACAGCTTTAACAGCGATCGTCGGTTATTTTAGTAATTTACTTCCTGGTATAGATTTCATTTGGCAATTCTTTAACTTTATACTGTCTTTTGTCATCACGACACTATTATTTGGACTCATTTTCAAGGTTTTGCCTGATGTCAAAATTACTTGGAATGATGTTTTAATAGGTGCTGTGATTACATCTTTATTATTTTCTTTAGGTAGATATTTATTAGGACAATATCTTGGTAATAGCAGTTTTGGTTCTACTTATGGTGCGGCTGGTTCTTTAGTAGTTATTCTCGCCTGGGTTTATTATGCTGCCCAAATCCTCTTTTTTGGCGCAGAATTTACCCAAGTTTATGCTAGAAGATACGGCAGTGGGATTCGCCCCACACGTCATGCCGTCCCTATGAATCATAATGGTCAGTCTAAGCGAACGAACAGCGATCGCAAATAAATTAATGTAGAGAAACGTAAATATTCGTATTTGTAAAAAGGCAGGAGGGACGAGGGTTTTATGGTAATTAACCCTTCTTAATATAGTTTTTTCACTAACTTATTTAGCTTAACAAAAGCAAAGACATAAACATGGATAAATGGTTATATATTGATTGGCAAGAAATCTTTGTCCCTAGCATTAGTATTGTAGAATTATTCATTCGTGGTTCTCTGGTTTACTTAGCTTTATTTGCTGTTTTACGCTTTCTCCCTAGTCGGCAAATAGGAACTCTAGGGATCACCGATTTATTAGTAGTTGTATTATTTGCCGAAGCAGCCCAAAATGCAATGGCAAGTCACTACACATCAATTACCGAAGGTGGTATTTTAGTAGGCACAGTAATTTTTTGGAGTTACTTCCTTAACTGGTTGGGTTATAAATTGCCGAAATTCCAGAGATTTCTAAATCCTCCGCCTCTGCTGTTGGTGAAAAATGGACAAATGATTTCCCGACATTTAGACAAAGCCCTGATTACAGAAGATGAGTTGATGAGTAAATTACGTCAACAAGGTGTAGAATTTTTAACTGAGGTGAAGTTAGCTTATATGGAGTCTGATGGTGGTATTAGTATTATCACATCAGCCACTAACGATTAACAGCAAAGGAGATAATTACAGCAATGCAAATTCAGCAATTATTTAGTAACCGAGTGGGTATAATTGCAACAATGCACCACAAAGAAAAAGTAATTGCTCCCTTATTAGAACAAGAACTAAATCTTAAAACTATTGTGCCATCTAATTTCAATACTGATGATTTTGGCACATTTACGAGAGAAATCAAACGCCCTGGAACTCAAATTGCGGCGGCTAAGTTAAAAGCCGAAACAGCTTTAAAATTAACAGGTGAAACTATAGCGATCTCCAGCGAAGGTAGCTTTGTTCCTCATCCAATGGTACCTTATATTTATTCTAACCGCGAAGTCGTGCTTTTGTTAGATAAAGAAAATGAACTAGAAATAATTGGTGAAGAATTTTCTATAGAAACTAACTTTAATCATCAAATAGTTGCAAGTCTCCAAGAAGCAGAACATTTTGCTAAAAAAATCGGTTTTCCTGAACATGGTCTGGTCGTCTCTTGGGAAGATAAGGCGAATAATTGCCGCGAAATAGTTAAAGGGATTATTACAGCAGCAAAACTCCAAGAAACTATTACAATCGCCCTGAATAATTCTGTTAATTCTCAGGTGAATTTAGAAACAGATATGCGGGCGCTGTATAATCCAACCCGGATGAATAATATTGAAAAAGCTACATTAAATTTATTAACCAAAATTAAAAGCCTGTGTCCCCAATGTTCTGCACCCGGTTTTGCAATAACCGAAAAAATCGCCGGATTACCATGTGAAATGTGTTCTATGCCCACTAGTTTGACACTTTCTGTAATTTATCAGTGTCAAAAATGTGGGTTTAAACAAGAAAAATTATTTCCTCATGGTCAAGAATTTGCTGACCCAGCCCAATGTATGTACTGTAATCCTTAATAATCTAGGGAGTGGGGAGTAGGGAGTAGGGGCTAGGGACTAGAAAGAAGGGACTAGTTAAGAGGAATAGTAGGTTGGGTGTAGCGATAGCGTAACCCAACAGGGTCTTGAGAATGTTGGGTTCCGTTCCTCCACCCAACCTACACCGAACCTGTAACCTATCACCTCCTATAAAAAAAATCTCTCGTTACCAAAAAGCAACGAGAAGATTCAAAGTTGTAGTTCGTCAGGTGATCGGAATAGTATCTTATTTAGTACTTATTTTCGGTATATTTATTCCTCCATTAGATAGAGAAATAATCTAGCTGATTGCGGATGTAAGTATATACTGACACTGCTAAGAATTGCATACTTTTTTTATTAAATAAGCCCCAGTGCTATAAAACAGCAAAAGGGCAGACGGTATGGTGTGAGGAGCAAACTGTTTGTTTACTTAAGTATTAAATTAGCAATGAGATGTGACAGTGTTATCACATTGATGTGAAAATTATGCGATCGCCTAAATTCTAGCTACGACTAAAAAACACCGCCGCCAAGACAATTAATCCCAAAAACGCCAAGGGAACCCAAAGATTAGGCACATCAGCCAAACTCATAAAACAGCCTCTAGTGGGTAAACAATGACTCATACTATAGGACTCATGTTTGATTTGGGAAAAAAATCAGTACACCCAGATCAGGCTGCTTTACTACTCCCTACTCCCCATTCCCTACACCCTGCTTACACCACTAGATGCAGGAATCAAACCGTATTCCCATATATTCACATCCAAGCGGCTGAAGTCACAGCTATACGGATGCTGGATTATCATCACTATCTGTCCACCTTCTTCCTTGCATCCAACACCCTTGGCGTATTGACTTCAATCCAGTCTGCTAAGGCGGCGACGCGCTCGGCGACTTCTTCTCCCATCGGAGTCAAGCTGTACTCAACAAAAGGCGGAACTACATGGTGAGATACACGCAACACAAAACCATCTTCCGTCAGTGATTGTAGACTTTGAGCCAGCATTTTTTCACTAACTCCGCCCATTTTACGTCTCAACTCGCTAAATCTGTGAGTCCCTTGGCGTAGCGCAATCAGAATCAGTACGCCCCATTTGCTGCAAACGTGTTTCAGAATGTCTCGTGAGGGACATGGCGCGGCGAAAATATTCCCCATTTCCCAGCGTTGTGTCAGAGTCTTGGAATCATCATTGCGATCGCTCATATACTTACTTTTTTGTTGGTACTTACCAAAAGTTAGTAATGAAATTATATTAGGTTTATCGACATCAAAAAATTAACCAACTAAAAAATATGATTGTCATCACTGCTGCATCGGGTCAGTTAGGCAGATTAGTATTGCAAGAACTATTAAAATCCGTTCCTGCCAATCAACTAGTCGCTGCGGTTCGCAATCCAGAAAAAGTATCAGATTTTGCCAGTTTAGGCGTGCAGGTGCGGCAAATTGATTACACCCAACCCCATACATTAGATATCGCCTTCGCTGGTGCAGAAAAAGTATTGCTCATCTCCTCCAGTGAAATTGGCAGTCGCGTACTTCAGCACACAAACGTCATCAACGCCTGTAAGCAAGCTGGAATCAAATTACTGGCTTATACCAGTCTCTTACACGCAGATAGCAGTCCTCTGCCTCTAGCAGCAGAACATCACAAAACTGAAACTGTCTTGCAAGAATCTGGTGTGCCTTATGTGATATTACGTAATAGTTGGTATACCGAAAATTACACAGCAGGTATCCCGATAGCCTTGGAATATGGTGCAGTTATGGGCTGTGCTGGAGAAGCTAAAATAGCCTCCGCAGCCCGCGTCGATTATGCCGCAGCCGCAGCCACCGTTTTATTAGCCAATGACCAAGCAGGTAAAGTCTATGAATTGGCTGGTGATGTAGCTTATACATTGAGCGAACTTGCCACAGAAATTAGTAAGCTTTTTGGTAAGCAAGTTAGATATCAGAATTTGTCTGAAGATGAGTATATTAATGTATTAAAAAATGCTGGCTTACCTGAGCCTCTGGCTGTGATGTTAGCAGAATCTGAGACAGGAGCAGCAAAAGGAGGATTGTTTGATGCCAGCCAAACCCTAAGCCAACTGATAGGCCGCCCTACCACACCTCTGAGTGAGTCGATTAAAGCAGCCTTGGGCTAAAAACTGTCTGAACCAAGATTGGGTGTCAGGGTGTGTGGCGGAAGGATTTTAGATACATACCCCGCATTTCTCACAAGCTTCAGGCGTTTGATGGGGCAGAGGGGCAGAGGGGCAGAGGTACGGAGGGGCAGGGGAGAGAGTACCTTCATTCTCCCCTGCTCCCCTGCTCCCCTGCACAGGCTTTGAAAGGTGTGGTGAGAAATCCGGGATACACCCCTATCCTGAGTCAACCCGCACCTACCCACATCCAGCCTGCCTTTACAGATAATTTCAACAATCAAACCAGATTCCCATCAATTTCATACTTCAGACTTCAAACTTCATACCTCAATTAACCTTGCAATCAGGGATAATTCCATTTATACAGCCAGCAGCTTGCATGGAAAACCCACAATGACATTACAAGAAACAGTCATTTGGCTACAAGAACGTACAACTTTAGGAATTCTCTCATCGGCGGCGTTGAATGCGATCGCCCAAGTTTTAGAATTGCAAACGATACCTCAAGGCAGTTCCTTAGTCAACGCAGGTACTCCGCCAGCCGCACTATACATCCTCAAAGATGGGCAAATTGAAAGCGATACCAGCAATAAAAGTAACTTTGCCTTTGCTTGTGGCTTTCTACCAGGGGCAGTCATTAACCTGCGACAACTACTATTAGATGAATTAACACCATCTAAAATTATTGCCCTCACAGAATGCCATGTCTGGGTAATTCCTGCGGCTGAGTTTCGTGCTTTAGCCAGCCAATATCCCGAAATTACCCAAGCATTATCTCGCTTTTTAGCCCAAGAATTAGCCCAAGTTACATCAGCCTTAACTTACGCACAAGAACGTTCTGTGGCTTTACGTCCTTATTTGGTCACGAAAGCCCAACGGGGTATTGTGGGGACGAGTCGCTATGCAGTCCGGTTGCGGGAACAAATACGAGAAGCCGCAGCCGACCGGAAATCAACAGAAATCTTCGGCGAACCAGGGTTAGAAAAAGATAATATTGCTGCTTTGATTCACTACGGTTCACCTCAACGCCGTGAACCCATGATTAAAATTAATTGTGGTATTCTCCAAACAAGCGGTGTCGATTTATTTGGTCGGGCTGGCGGTAGACCAGGGCTTTTAGAATGGCTGGGGGAAGGCACTTTAGTACTGAATAATATTCAAGAACTGCCCCCAGAATTATTACCAGCAATGGTGCAGTTCATCAAAACAGGTACTTACACCCCAGTCAGTCGTGATGGGGAATTATTAGCTGAACCACGCACTAGTCAAGCGCGAATTTTGATTGTTTCGGAAAAAACGGAATCTAAAATTGAACGTTGTGTAGGTCGTGTCATTAAAGTCCCGCCAGTACGGGTGCGAAAAGCTGATATTAAAGCCCAGGTAGAATACTACACTAGTTTATATGTGCGATCGCGCGGACTGGCGAAACCTCGCATTACCCCAGAAGCTTTACGCCGCTTGCAGTCTTATGATTTTCCTGGCAACCTGAAAGAGTTAAAAAATTTAGTCGAACGGGCAATTGTTCAAGCCGGAGAAAGACAGGAATTAACCGAAGAAATCTTTTGGTCAGCCCAAACCAAGAAAAAAGAATTTCGCGTCAACTTATTAAATACTTATTCTGGGTTGCGAAGATTTCTCCGCAGTGACTGGTGGCCTGACAAAATCAACTATGGCTTTACGGTGATTGCGTTTCCGATCATTATTATGATCTTATTTTTGGGGCCGCAAACCCGCGATCGCAATTTTGCTTTAAATTTATTTTGGGCTTGGTGGTGGCCTTTCTT
Source organism: Anabaena sp. FACHB-83 (assembly GCF_014697485.1). Taxonomy (NCBI): domain Bacteria; kingdom Bacillati; phylum Cyanobacteriota; class Cyanophyceae; order Nostocales; family Nostocaceae; genus Anabaena; species Anabaena sp. FACHB-83. The sequence continues at coordinate 116,639 of NZ_JACJRY010000005.1, forward strand.
TTTACTAATTTTTCCCTTTCTCGGTCGCGTCTGGTGCGCTGTTTGCCCCTTCATGATTTACGGTGAAATTACCCAAAAATTATCTCTGTGGTTATTTCCCCGCCAACTTAAACGCTGGCCGCGAGAAACAGCCGAAAAATGGGGCGGATGGTTTTTATTTGGCTTATTTACCTTAATTTTCCTGTGGGAAGAACTCTGGCATTTAGAAAATACAGCTTACCTATCTGCCTGTTTACTGTTATTAATTACAGCCGGGGCAATGATTTTCTCTGCCATATTTGAACGACGGTTTTGGTGTCGTTATCTTTGTCCTATTGGCGGAATGAATGGTTTATTCGCCAAACTTTCCATGACAGAACTACGCGCACAACAAGGCATTTGTTCAGCAACCTGTACTACTTATCAATGTTACAAAGGCGGGCCGCAAAAAGGCGAAGGTATGGAAACTAATGGCTGTCCTTTATATTCCCATCCCGCCCAGCTAGAAGATAACCGAGATTGTGTCTTGTGCATGACTTGTTTAAAAGCCTGTCCCCATCGTTCCGTTGAGTTTAACTTGCGTCCCCCTGGAATTGAATTGTGGACGACTCATACACCACGCAAGTATGAAGTGGCATTATTGTTTTTACTTTTGGGTGGTGTATATCTGCATCATTTACCCGAATTGCAATCATGGTTAGGACTGCATCTAGATTTAACGCAATTTTGGCAGCATTTAGGTTTATCGTTATTTGCCTTAATTTTCCCTGTGGCTGTGGCTGGGGCTGCTTATTTTTTCATACAACTATTCAATTTTCAACGCAAGCCGAAATCATTCAAGGAACTTGCATACAGCTACTTACCTTTGGTGTTGGGAGGCAACTTAGCCCACTACCTGCACTTAGGCTTGGCAGAAGGTGGGAAAATTTTACCTGTAACTTTAGCCACTTTTGGGTTAAATAGCGGAAATTTGCCTGTACTGATAGCACATCCAGCAGTTATCAGCTTTTTGCAAGGTTTTACTTTAATTATTTCTGCCTTGTTAACCATAGTCCTCACCCAAAAAATAGCACGACAATCACTGCGATCGCTCTTATGGCAACATCTCGCAACTATTGGATTTGCAGCTAGTATGTGGGTGTTAATTGTCTTGTAGCTAGATTTACTTTATACATTCAACACGTAAATTTTACAATCCTCTGGTGAATTCAAAGATTGGGTAAATTTTGTAAGGGAAGTTCATTACTAGTGCAATTTTTGTTTATATTATCACTCAGTATGAATGTAGCCAAATTTTTCAGATACCCTGATTAACTTCAACTTTTTATGGTGTCACTACCAACTTTTCCTTCTCACACAGGCGGTTACACTGTGGACGCTTTAGCATTTGCTGATGAATATTCAGCAACTAATGTTGTCTCACAACCTTTACACAGATCAACCTCTAGCATCACAAAAAGATTAATTGACATCTTAGGGGCTATTGTGGGACTCATCATTACAGTGATGTTGGCAATTCCCATAGCGATTATTACTAAAATTACTAATCCCGGCCCCATATTTTATTCGCAAATTCGCTGTGGAATTAACGGTAAACCCTTCCGTATCTGGAAGTTCCGGTCGATGGTAGTCAATGCTGACCAAATCAAGCATCTGGTCAAAAATCAAGCCCAAGGCCATATTTTTAAATCAGTTGACGACCCTCGTATTACTCCCGTTGGTAAATTCCTGCGTCGCACCAGCTTAGATGAATTTCCCCAGTTTTGGAATGTGCTGAAGGGCGAAATGAGTTTAGTTGGCACACGTCCCCCTACACCCGATGAAGTCATCCACTATGCACCCCACCACTGGGAAAGGTTACGAGTCAAGCCAGGAATGACAGGAGAATGGCAAGTTAATGGTCGTTCTACTATTAAAGATTTTGAAACTATCGTCAAAATGGATGTTGATTATCAACGCAAGTGGTCGATAGTTTATGACATGATGCTAATATTTAAAACCATCTGGGTGGTATTGAGTAAAAGTGGTGCTTGTTAGGCAAATTAACCTTTCACACCACTACCAGTTTCAGTTGGGACAATGTAGCGTTGTAAAAATATAAATAATATTAGTACTGGGGCGATGGAAATGATCGAACCAGCAGCGACTAAGCGCCAGTCTAAAGAAAAAGTACCGGCTAATTTTGCTACGCCCAAAGGTAGGGTGTAGAGTTTTTCGTCTTGAATGACAATTAACGGCCAAAGAAAATCACTCCAAGACCCAATAAAGACGAAAATTGCCAGTGTAACTAACGCTGGACTAACTGCTGGCAACATAATATGCCACCACAAACCTAACTCAGAACTACCATCCATCCGCGCCGCTTCTTCAATTTCTTTCGGCACACCCATAAAAGCTTGTCGCAGTAAAAAAATGCCAAAAGCCGAAGCCAAACTCGGAAAAATCATCCCCCAATAAGTATTTACTAAGCCTAATTGGACTGTCAAAATATACAGGGGAATCATCACAATCTGAAAGGGAATCATGATTGTCGAGACGATCGCAATAAATATCCAGTCTCGCCCCGGAAATGATAATCTGGCTAAAGGGTAAGCCGCTAAAGAACAAAATAGTAAATTCAACCCAACAGTCAGTAGAGAAACCAAAGTACTATTATATAAATATTGGGCAAATGGTAAAGATTGCCACACCTTAGCAAAGTTACCCAATGTCGGTTGGCTAGGAAGTAACTGTGGTGGAGACTGTAAAATATTTTCCGTTGGTGATTTTAAAGCAGTACTGATTAACCACAGTAAGGGAAATAGAGTAATAAGTGCGATCGCTCCTAATAAACTATAGGTAATCAACATTTGCCAGCGTGAGTTTTTTAGTTGTAGCTTCATAAAATTTTCCTTACCTCTTGATAATTTAGGCTATTTAAGCCCCTTTCTGCGTCGGAGAGGGGTTGGGGAGAGAAGTGTATTTTAAGGATAAATAAGGAATTTAGTTTCTGTTGCAATCGCTTGTAACGGTTTATCCCAAGTTTCTACAGGTAGTTGCGGCAAGTAAGCAAAATCAAATACTATACCTACAGTTGGTTTATTTGACCATTCAGGAGAACTAAGTAAGCGGTCATAATATCCGCCGCCATAGCCCAAGCGATATCCGCGAGAATCGCAAGCTACACTAGGCACAAGAATTAAATCGACTTCACCAGGGTTTATAGTTGGTGCATCGGGATGAGGTTCACTGATACCATAGTTGTTTATGTGCAGCGAGTCTCCAGGTTGCCAAATATGCCAAGATAGGGAATTACCAACGCAGCGCGGAAATCCCCATTGATATTGAGTATTTGCAAATAAGGGACTTAAATCAGGTTCTTGACGAAAGTTAAAATAAGCTAGTATGGTTTTTGCTTCATCATAGTGAATCAAGGTTTGTAGTGTTGTACAAATGCGATCGCTTTTTTCTCTCCATTCTGCAACAGACATCAATTGCCGTTTTTTCAACAGTGTACGACGTAACTTAACTTTATCTAATTGAATATCAACTTCATACATATAGCAATCCTATCTGAGTGGTGAAAAAGTATTCTTTTTAACGAACCGCAAAGGACGCAAAGGACACAAAGAAGGAGAGGAAGGGAAAGAAAGAGAATTTCACAAATGGTTTAGGACTGCTATAGAAAGTTATTTTAATAAATCAACATTGTTGCCAAATTGCGAAATTTAAATACCTCTAGGAACAGGATGAAACGTTATAAAACAAATTTATCAATGTGCTTGTTGGCGTTCACGCTTTTTCCTAGCTTTAGCCCCTGCGCCCTCAATAGCTTCTTTAAGAGCAGCTTCTTTTTCATTAACTGAGGTATATGTAGCAAGGTATTCAACAACTTCTATGTAACCATTTCGTGCAGCATAGGAAATGGGTTTATTTTCATAGGAATCGATAACATTTGGGTTAGCTCCAGCTTTGATTAGTAACTCTACCGCTTTCAAATGACCACGACTTGCAGCTTCAAATAAAGGAGTCCAACCATCTTCATGAACGAAATTAACATTAGCTCCTGCATTAATCAAAATAGATATGATCTCAGGATTTCCATTAGCGGCTGCTAAATGTAAAGGGGAAGAGACACTAATAGAGTTAGCACTTACTCCACTACTCACTAGAAGAGAAACAACAGTTATCTTATTCAGGTGAGCCGCTAATTCTAATGGAGTCATACCCCACTTGTCATCAGTCGATTCGAGATCCATACCTGATTTTACGATTAGTTCAATCTGTTGAGTATCATCGGACTCTATCAATTGATGCAGCGTAAGATACTTTCGTTCTGAAAATTTGGACAACTGGGATTTCCTCTCACATAAATTATGAAATAAAATACCCGACTTTTCAAAAAAGCCGGGTATATGAACTTCTGCATTACAACGTCTATAAATATCCTATGCAGCGTTTTGACGATACCAATCAATGGTATTTTTCAGCCCTTCCCTAAAGCCTACTTGTGCAGTAAAGCCAAAGGCTTGCTTGGCGCGTTCTGTATCTAAACATCTGCGGGGTTGACCATTGGGTTTGTCGGTTTCCCAAACAATTTCGCCGTCAAACTCCATCAATTCGCAAATCAGGGTAATCAAATCACGAATGGAAATCTCATAACCAGTACCTAAGTTAACTGGTTCCGATTCATGGTAGTGCTGAGTTCCCATAACAATTCCCCGTGCTGCATCTTCAGAATACAGAAACTCGCGGGTAGGACTACCATCACCCCAAACAGGGAGTTGTTTGTCTCCGTTAACTTGGGCTTCGTGGACTTTGCGAATTAAAGCGGGAATTACGTGAGAACTTCTGGGGTCAAAGTTATCTTCTGGCCCGTATAAGTTTACAGGTAAAAGATAAATCCCATTGAAACCGTATTGTTGGCGGTAAGATTGCAACTGAACCAATAACGCCTTCTTCGCCACACCGTAGGGTGCGTTAGTTTCTTCGGGGTAGCCATTCCAAATGTCATCTTCTTTAAATGGCACTGGTGTAAATTTAGGGTAGGCACAAATTGTACCTACACAAACGAATTTTTCTACGCCAGCTTGGTAGGCAGCATGAATTAGCTGGGTTCCCATAATTAAGTTGTCGTAGAATAATTCTGCGGGCTTTTCGCGGTTGAGACCAATCCCACCAACGTGAGCCGCTAGGTGGATAATGATATCTTGTTGGTCAACTGCACGTTGACAGTTTTCCCAAACACGGATGTCACATTCACGCGATCGCGGTATTGTTATTTTTGCCTCATCAGCCCCAGCCTTACACAGCTGATCTATTACCTGACGACCGAGGAATCCCGCCCCACCTGTGACGAGAATCCTTTTGTTTTTCAGTTCTAAGGCGGTCATATTTTTCTTATCCTCTGCGGTGTAAATCAGAAGTGGAGAGCGCCCAATTCTTGCCGAATAGTAGCAATATCTACAGGTACTTTTGAACCATTACCATTAGGTGAAGTCTGACCCAAGGCTTGTAAATCTGCTTCCACCATAAGAGCGACTAATCCTTCAAAGGTAACAGAAGGTTCCCAACCTAACTTTTGTTTTGCCTTTGTAGGATCACCAATTAATAAGTCTACTTCTGCGGGGCGTAGGTAGCGATCGTCAAACTCTACGTAATCTTGCCAATTCAAATTGACATAACCAAAAGCTAACTCTAAAAATTCTCGGACTGAGTGGGTTTCCCCAGTCGCAATTACATAATCATCTGGTTGGTCTTTCTGTAACATCAACCACATAGCGCGTACATAATCTTTCGCGTAACCCCAATCTCGTTTCGCATCAAGATTACCCATATAAAGATTTTTCTGCTTACCAGCTACAATTCTCGCTACTGCTCTGGTAATTTTCCGGGTAACAAATGTTTCACCACGTCGGGGTGATTCATGGTTAAACAAAATCCCGTTACAAGCAAACAAATTGTAAGATTCGCGGTAGTTTACTGTTTGCCAGTGTGCGTAAACCTTTGCACAAGCATAAGGACTCCGGGGATAAAATGGTGTGGTTTCGCTTTGTGGTACTGCTTGGACTAAACCATACATTTCCGAAGAACCAGCTTGATAGAAACGGACTTCTGTACCAGTGCGTCGTTGATAATCTCGAATTGCTTCCAATAGACGCAGAGTACCCATACCCACGGCATCAACGGTATACTCTGGTGAATCAAAGCTCACCCGAACATGAGATTGTGCGCCTAGATTATATATTTCGGTTGGCTGAACTTCTTCTAAAATTCGCCGCAGCGTTGTACCATCTGTCAAGTCACCGTAGTGAAGAAACAACCGCACACCCTCTTTGTGGGGATCTTCGTAAATATGATCAATGCGGTCTGTGTTGAAGGTAGAAGTCCGACGAATAATTCCATGAACTTCATAACCTTGCTCTAACAAAAATTCACTCAGATATGAACCATCTTGACCGGTAATACCAGTAATCAACGCTCGCTTAGTTTGCACCATGCTCAATTATCCCTTGTTATTTTTGATCTGTAGAGTTTCAGTCCAACTGATACAACCTAGCAGCAAATGGCTAAATTGCCTAATGGGAAACTTACGGGTCTTAATTGATAGCAGAATTTTGCCGTAAACAAATATACTTAATTAAGAATTACTTAACAAGCTGAACTTGAGTAGGTTAACTCAATGAATAGATAGAATTTCGGTGATGTTGCGGAATTTTTACAAAAACTTTATATAATCTTGGCTTTTGTTAAGTGGAAATTAATTAAAAATTTAGAGAGATTGATCAAACAGAATTCCATATTCAGGATTCAGAAGTCAGAATTTTAAAGCAATTTATAATGCTTGATGGCGAATAATTTGGATGAATTTTGCCATATTCTGACCCCTGAACTCTGATAATGTCGCTACGAGCAATGTTGATTTTGACTTAATAAGCGCCGTTATTTTTAGGCATAATCACCACATTAATCGTTTTCAGAATTATCCACAAGTCAAGCCAGAAATTTCTAAATTTGACATAGTGTAGGTCTATTTGCACTCGTCTGGGGTAAGGAATATCATTACGCCCAGAAACTTGCCATAATCCAGTAATTCCTGGTCGGATTGTTAATACTTGCCCTATGTGATGACCATATTTTGGTAATTCTTCGGCTACCAGGGGGCGCGGCCCGACGACGCTCATATCTCCTTTTAAAACATTCCAAAACTGAGGAAATTCGTCCAAGCTGGTAATGCGAAGAAATTTACCGATTGTGGTAATTCTTGGGTCATGTTTCAGCTTAAAACTACTTTCAAATTCCTGTCGCAATTGGGGCGATGTTTCCATCATCTGCACAAGCATTTCGTCGGCATTGCTCACCATTGTGCGGAATTTAATACAATTGAAGCGCCTATAGTTTTTACCTACCCGTTCTTGGACGTAAAAAATGGGGCCTTCTGAGCTGAAAGCAATCAGCAAGGCCAAAATCAAGTAAAGGGGAAAAAACAAAATCAGTACTGACAGCGAAAACCCGATGTCGAATAGTCGCTTAACGAACTCTCCGTTTAAAGCCTGAGCAGACGACACTTTGGGTTTTACCCTGGGTGTCTTGGTTTTTTTGCTACGTTTTAAGAAAGTACGCCTAGACGAGCTAGCGTCTTGCCGTAGGCTTCGCTTGCCGGAGAGGAGTGAGCTCTGGGCAGTCATCATACTCCTTAATAATCCACACCACACATAGTCCCAATCTTAAAGCCAAAATGAGGTGCTTCTGGAGGGAAGTTCCAAAAGCATACACAATTTCCGTACACAAATTTCAACCATTACGCTAAGTATGGTCTGGTTTTGTGGCACTGGTTGATGAAATCTAGATAACGCTGTGCAAAAATTTGCGGTGAAAACTGATCAGCGTGCGATCGCAAATACTCAGGATTGATGACATTGCGATACACTTCAAATTGTTCTACTGCTGCTGTTAATGCCGCTACTGTTTGCTCTGGAAAAAAGATCCCAGTTCCTTGCTCCTTGTGCGATCGCACATCCCGGACTGTTTCTAATGCACCCCCAGCCCCATAAGCAATTACTGGTGTACCGCAAGCTTGTGCTTCTACTAAGGCAATGCCAAAATCTTCACAAGCAGCATAGACAAATGCCCTGGCTTGAGCCATATATTTTTTGACTACATCATCAGGCTGCCACCCCAGTATTTTGATGTTAGGTTTGGCTATTTGGCGAATTTTTTCCATTTCTGAACCTGTACCAATTATGACCAATGGTAACTGCAATTTATTGAAAGCTTGGACAATTAAAGATACTTGCTTATAGCTAACTAAACGGGAAACAGTCAAGTAAAAATTTTCTTTCTGGAGAAAAAGCGGAAATGCTTCCACATTTACAGGTGGATAAATCACTGCGGCTTCTCGTCGATAACAACGCCAAATTCGTCTAGCTGTATGCTGGGAATTGGCAATAAAGTAATCAACACGATTGGCACTTAAGACATCCCAATGGCGTAGCTGATGCAGTAGATACTTGGTTAGCCACCCTGGTAAACCACTGCCAAGCTTACTTTGACGCAGATAGTCAAAAGTCAAATCCCAGGCATAACGCATAGGGCTGTGACAGTAGCAGATATGCAACTGATCAGGTGTAGTTAAAACTCCTTTTGCTACAGCATGAGAAGAAGACAAAATCACGTCATATTGCCGCAAATCCAGTTGTTCAATTGCTAAGGGTAACAAAGGCAAATATTTCTGCACTCCGTTACGCGCTAAGGGAAAATGCTGAAGAAACGTTGTACCAATTTGGCGTTTGTACAAGTAACTTTCAGGATTGCTGGATTCAAAGTCAATCAACGCATATAAATCGGCATTAACATGGTTCAGAATTTCTTGTACGACTAATTCTGAACCACCGGTGGCTTTGGGTGTTAACCACTCATGAACCAGAGCATATTTCAAGGGCACAGTAACTTGAGTAGATGGAAAATACAGTCAGACAAATTGTGAGGAAGCGCCCCAGATTTAACCCCAGACGGAATTCTGCCGCAAGTGGTTCCAGAGGGATACAGCAACCTGATAACCTCTAAGGGGGAGTAGGGAGTAGGGAGTGGGGAGTAGGGGCTAGGGACTAGGGGCTAGGGACTAGGGGCTAGGGATTTGTATCAAAGATATTTAAGTAATCTTATGTATCTAACCCTCTAGCCTCTAGCCCCTAACCTCTAGCCTCTCACCTCTAACCCCTAGCCCCTAGCCCCTCCATTAGACATAAAAGGGGAATTTATGCGAATTTTAATTATGGGTGGCACTAGGTTCATTGGTGTTTACCTAACTGAAATACTTTTAAAGCAAGGGCATGAGGTGGTACTGTTCAATCGTGGCAATCGTCCGGTACCATCCAAGGTAGGACAGATTATAGGCGATCGCACGGATGCAGCCCAACTGAAAGAAAAGCTGTCACAAGAGAATTTTGACATCATTTTCGACAATAATGGTCGAGAATTAAGTGATACTCAGCCATTGGCAGAAATTTTCCAAGGTAGAGTGCAGCAGTTTGTTTATATGAGTTCGGCAGGGGTTTATCTTAAATCTGACCAATTACCCCATGTTGAAGGCGATGCTATTGACCCCAAGAGTCGCCATAAGGGTAAACACGAAACGGAAGCTTACTTGGCTCAAAAAGGCTTACCGTTTACTTCGATTCGCCCAACGTATATTTACGGGCCGAGTAATTACAACGATTTAGAAAGCTGGTTTTTTGATAGAATTGTGCGCGATCGCCCAATACCAATTCCGGGTAATGGTCTACATATTACCCAGTTTGGTCACGTAAAAGATTTGGCAACGGCAATGTCTTTGGTGATTGGCAATCAAAAAGCGATTGGGCAGATTTATAATATTTCAGGCGATCGCTTTGTGACTTTTAATGGTTTAGCCCGTGCTTGTGCTGTAGCTGCTGGTAAATCACCTGATGAAGTCAAAATAGTTCACTACGACCCGAAAAAGTTTGATTTTGGCAAGCGTAAAGCTTTCCCGATGCGCCTTCAACATTTCTTCGCATCAGTACAAAAAGCCCAAACAGAATTAAATTGGCAGCCCGAATATGATTTAATTTCTGGGTTAACAGATTCTTTAAAAAATGATTATCTAGCCAATGGACGGGATCAGAAGGAAGTAGATTTCTCTGTAGACGAAGAAATTTTACAAGCCGTGTAGCGATTTATATTTGGTTGGGGTCAATTCCCAACTCTCGTAACTTTGCGGCTAATCGTTCAGCCCTCTGGCTTTCCTGCTCCACGGGAGTAGGAATCCAATTTCCATCTGCATCATACCAACGTAACCATAATCGCTCAATTCCTTGATAAGAGCCTTGCCAAAGTCCTAAACCCAACTGTAAACTCGGCATCCAAATTCTTGGCGTAGTTAAATTCATTTCGCTGTAGCGCCCTGCAATTATTTGGAAAGCTTGTAATTTATCAGTGTAGCGGTCAAAGACAATGTAATAAGGAACTCGCAAAATTCGTTCGTAAACTTCCCATTTTGTTGGCGGTTGGTTTACTTCTCGCAGAGTTTGTCCCAAATCTTCTTTTTCTGTTCCTGGAGATAGTAATTCAACTACTACAAAAGGTGCAATACCTTCTTGCCAAATCACATAACTTAAACGTAAATCTTTTTGTTCGTAGAGACGAGAACCACCTACAACCGCAAACCAATCTGGGAGCTTGTACCATAGTGGATGCTGAGTATCATAGTAGAGGTTTAAGTCACTAGCAGTAAATATTTCGTCTGTTCGATAGTTTGGTGGAGAAAATGTCTCGCGTAGCAGTTGGGGTTGGAAAATATGAAATTCTTCAGGCAAGCCAGGTTCCTTGGGATCTTCACTCTTGAGATCATACATCGTAGGTAGAGATTCTTTCGCAGGTCGAGGCGGGTCTGTTTGATACATAAGGAACATCCAGATGATAAGCTAATTATTGGTTTTTGCTCGTGTTAGCTTAAATTATTCGATTATTTTTTGAATTTTATTATAGATTAAATTGTATGCAGACAGTATTAGTAACAGGTGGAGCCGGATTTATTGGGGCTAACTTTATTCTTTTAGCTCGGCAGAATCATTGGTTTAATATAATTAATTTAGATAAATTAACTTACGCTAGTAATTTAGAAAATTTAGCCCTACTCCAAGATGACCCAAATTACCATTTTGTACAAGGAGATATTGCTAACGTTGAATTAGTGAGTTATTTACTAGATAAATATCAACCAAATGCAATTATTAACTTTGCTGCCGAAACTCATGTTGACCGTTCTATATTCAGCCCCCAAACTTTTATTCAAACAAATGTAGTCGGTACATTTAATTTATTGGAAACAACTCGGTTTTATTGGCAGAAACTATCACCGCAAAATCAGCAGCAATTTCGTTTCTTACACGTATCTACAGATGAAGTATACGGCTCATTAAGCACACAAGAACCAGCCTTTAGAGAAGATACACCTTATGCGCCAAATAGTCCTTATGCAGCATCTAAAGCTGCATCTGATCATTTTGTCCGAGCTTACTATCATACCTACGGTTTGCCTAATTTAACTACAAATTGTTCTAATAACTATGGGCCAAGCCAATTTCCCGAAAAGTTAATTCCTTTGACTATTCTAAATGCTTTAGATGGTAAGCCTTTACCTATATATGGTGATGGACAGAACATTCGAGATTGGCTTTATGTCATCGACCATTGTGAAGCTATCTATCTGGTTTTGCAAAAGGGGACAATTGGTGAAACTTATAATATTGGAGGACTAAATGAACAAACAAATTTAACAGTAGTAGAAAAAATTTGTACCATTCTTGATGAATTAGCACCAAAATCTGGTTTGAGACATTCATCTTTGATGACTTTTGTTCCAGACCGACCTGGACATGATAGAAGATATGCAATTGATTGCAATAAAATCATTAGTGAATTAGGTTGGAAACCAAAAGAAAACTTTGATAGTGGATTACTAAAAACAGTGCAATGGTATTTAGATAATTCCAATTGGGTCAATCAAGTACGTTCAGGTGCTTACCAAAACTGGTTAAAACAAAACTACGAAAATCGCCAAGCCAAATGAAAGGTTTAATTGTAGCTGGTGGCTAAGGAAATAAATGGCAAAGTAAGTAAATTTGCTAAAAGATTTACGGGGTTAAGTTATCTGAATATGAATTGAGATTGAAAGATACTTCACCTCTCCTTGCGTTAACTTTGCTTATGCCTCAGCTTTTGTTGGTAAAAGATAAATTAACCCTGATATTAAAGTTAAAGTCACAGAAATCCAAAAGGCGATTAATGCAGGAGTTTGCCATGCTGATGGTAACGGTGCAATCAAAAATGCGATCGCTACTATTTGACTCACAGTCTTCAGCTTACCCCAAATATTTGCCCCCGAAATTTTTGTTTGGTTAACTCGCCAACCTGCGATCGCTAATTCTCGCGCTAAAATCAAAAACACTCCCCACGCTGGAACTTTCCCCAACTCAATTAACACCATCAACGGCGCAAGTACCAAAAATTTATCTACCAAAGGATCTAAAAACTTACCCAAATCACTAATTTGGTTGAGTTTCCGCGCTAAATAGCCATCTAACCAGTCTGTTAGCGCCGCCACAAGAAAAATCGCCAAACATATCCATCTAGCTTGTGCTGTCTGGTTGTACAAACCGTAAAGTAAAAATGGAACACCGAGAAGGCGAGAAAAAGTAATCCAATTAGGTAAAGTCATGATTTAGGTTGAGAAATTATTTATAATTTTAACCAACCAAATAATTGCCCCAATGTCAAATTTAAATCACTGACTAAATCAGGAACTGGCAATATATCTTCTTCATTATCTAAATATATGATTTGCTGGTGAGGCGGATAAACTAAAACACAATATTCCTCTGGGTCAATTAACCAACCTAAGCTCGTACCATGCTTTAAACAATGTAAAATGTTTTTGGTAACTTTGGTGCTACTTTTTTGTTCAGGAGAGAGAATTTCAATTGTCCAATCTGGGTATGTATTAAAAACATTGGCGATATTGCCTTTTTCATCTACAGGAATCCGATTCCAAGCAAATACCGCGACATCTGGAACTGTGGAACGTCCACCAAAAGTACAGCGTAATTCTGGAAAAGCTAGGGCAGTTTTTTTGGGTTCTGTTACATGATTAATCGCATTAGGTAATTGCAACTGAAGTCTACTATGTTTACCTTGAGGCATAGGTTTTTGAATTATTTCACCATCGATATATTCACTTGCTGGTTTAGTTTCTGGTAATTGTAAAAATTCCTCTAAAGATATCCGGCGAGTTGGTGTTTTAATCATAATATTTACCTGCGCGTGTTTAAACTTAGGTTAACTTAAATAAATTGATTTGAGTTTGGAAGATTGTACATAGTAAAAAGGGCGTGAGTGCCATTTACGTGGCATGATCTGTATTTCGAGATCATCCAGACAATACTATGACTGACAATATAAATTTTCGCATTGAGCGCGACTCAATGGGCGCTCGCCAAATTCCTAGTAATGTTTATTACGGCATTCAAACTCTACGGGCTACAGAAAATTTCCCAATCAGTGGTTTAAAGCCTTTACATACTTACGTAGATGCTTGCTTACTCATTAAAAAAGCTACTGCAATTGTTAACGGTGAATTAGACTGCATTTCCCCAGAGATTAGTCAAGCCATTGTTAAAGCCACCGATGAAATCTTGGCGGGACAGTTACGCGACCAATTTGTGGTAGATGTTTATCAAGCTGGTGCGGGAACTTCCCACCACATGAATGTTAACGAAGTCTTAGCAAATCGGGCGTTAGAAATTCTCGGTGACGAAAAAGGTAATTACAAAAAAGTTAATCCTAACGACCATGTGAACTACGGACAGTCTACCAATGATGTCATCCCAACAGCGATTCGCATTGGTGGTTTATTAGCACTGACTCATACATTACACCCAGCCTTAGAAAAAGCGATCGCCGCCTTAGAAAGCAAAGCGGTAGAATTTCAAGATATCGTCAAATCTGGCAGAACCCACATGCAAGACGCTGTACCTGTGCGTTTGGGTGATACTTTTGCAGCTTGGGCGCAAATCCTCACAGACCATCAAAACCGCATCTATACTGCATCTGGAGATTTGATGGTGCTGGGTTTGGGTGGTAGTGCGTCGGGTACGGGGATGAATACCCATCCTTTGTATCGCGCCCGTGTGGTGGAAATTCTCTCAGAATTGCTGAATATGCCTTTAGAACCTGCGCCGCAGTTAATGGCAGCTATGCAGAGTATGGCACCATTTGTCAATGTTTCTGGGGCTTTACGCAACTTAGCCCAGGATTTAGTTAAAATATCCCACGATTTGCGGTTGATGGACTCCGGGCCGAAAACTGGCTTGAAGGAAATTCAACTTCCTCCAGTCCAACCAGGTTCCTCAATTATGCCAGGGAAATACAACCCAGTCATGGCAGAGATGACATCAATGGTGTGTTTCCAGGTGATGGGATACGATAGTGCGATCGCTCTTGCCGCCCAAGCCGGACAATTAGAATTGAATGTGATGATGCCGTTAATTGCCTATAACCTGATTCACAGTATCGAAATTCTCGGTAATACCATCGCGGTGCTGACAGAACGCTGCATTCAAAATATTACCGCTAACAGGGAACGCTGTTTAGCCTACGCCGAAGGTAGTTTAGCTTTAGTCACCGCACTCAACACTCACATTGGCTATCTCAATGCTGCGGAAGTCGCCAAAGAATCATTAGCAACTGGGAAATCCTTGCGACAGATTGTTTTAGAAAAAGGACTAATGACAGAAGCGGAATTAGCTGAAGTGTTAAATCTAGAACAGATGAGTAGCATTGTACCCTTGAGGAAAGAATCTTAAAGTCATAAGAAGCGATCGCTTTTGCGTTTTTCACTATTAAAGCGATCGCCTTGATGAGAGCATAGTTATTTGGAAAGTGTAGATGCTTCTTCAGCTTGTCGCTAAACATCGTGTATCGTTACAGTATCAACGGAGATTTTTAGAATGAAATGGACACTTGAAGAAGCCCAAACACAGCTATCTTTAGTAATTAATGCCACTACTCAAGAACCTCAGTTAATCTATACTCAAGAAGAATTAGTGGCTGCTGTTGTAGACCCTGAACTTTTTCAAGAATTTTTAAACTGGCGACGACAAACGGCTAAAAAGTCTCTATCTCAAGTCTTTCAAGAACTTCAACAGTTATGTGTCGAAGAAAATTATAGCCTAGAGATTCCAGCACGAAGCGATCGCTACAATCCTTTTATTGGCGATGAAAATGAGTAGTCTTTGCGACACTAATATCATTAGTGAATTAACTCGCCCAAAGCCAAACCCAGGTGTAATATCATGGATAGGTACAGTAACATCAATTAACTTAAGCGTTATTACAGTTGAGGAAATTTATTATGGTTTAACAGCCAAGCCTAATGTTAGAATCCAAGCTTGGTTTGAAAATTTTCTGACAACTCACTGTGAAATTTTACCTATTACCTCGGAAATTGCCCAGTGTTCAGGCGAATTGAGAGGCTTTTTGAGAACTCAAGGTCAGCCGCGAGCGCAAGCTGATATGCTTATTGCTGCAACAGCTAAGATACATTCCATAACCCTTGTTACTAGAAATATTAAGGATTTTGAGGGTTGTGGTATATCTACATTGAATCCATTTATTTAAAGATTACTTCTCACTTAAGAGTGCGATCTCTTGATCTAAATTTAGGTTTATCAGTGGTGAATTATTTATAAACCTCATTTCCTCATTGTCAGGTGATAGGAGTGATAAATGCTGATTTTAAGCTCCCTGTGGAGAAAATTTAATATCATGTAATGTGTTATTCAATATTCATAGCTATTCCATCCTTCACGCAATTATTTACCTATGCAGACATACAAATCATCAGTTGGCTTAATCAGGGCTACATCTTACGAAAGCGACGCTTTACGGGAATCCTTAACCACTGTGCTAGAACCCCTGGGAGGAATCGCAGCTTTTGTCAAACCAGGACAAAAAGTATTACTCAAGCCAAATCTCCTCACAGGCGCACGTCCGACGAAAGAATGTACTACTCGCCCGGAACTGGTTTATGAAGTTGCCAAAATGGTTATCGAAGCTGGTGGTAAACCATTTTTAGGCGACAGTCCGGCTTTTGGGAGTGCGAAGGGAGTCGCCATTGCTAATGGTTATCAATCTTTTATCCAAGAACTCAATCTTCCCATCGTCGAATTTCATGGACAGCGTTACCACACAGTCAGCGAGAATTTCAACCACTTGCTACTGTGTAAAGAGGCGATGGAAGCGGATGTAGTTATTAATTTGCCCAAAGTTAAATCACACATGCAATTAACTGTAACCTTGGGTGTGAAAAATTTATTTGGTTGCGTTCCCGGTAAAATGAAAGCTTGGTGGCACATGGAAGCCGGGAAAGATGCTAACCGATTTGGGGAAATGTTAGTAGAAACAGCGAAAGCAATCAACCCAGATTTAACTATTTTAGATGGCATTATTGGTCATGAAGGTAATGGCCCTAGTGGTGGAGAACCTCGGAATTTAGGAATTTTAGCCGCCGCATCAGATGTATTTGCTTTAGATAGGGCGATGTTAGAAATTCTCAATGTTTCACCCCAGCAAGTTCCGACTGTTGCTGCTTCCCAAAGGTTGGGGGTTTGTCCCGAACTAGATGAAATTGAATTTCCTCTGTTACATCCTGATTTATTACAAATCTCAGATTGGCGCTTACCTGATAAGTTAATGCCAATAGATTTTGCTATGCCCCGTGTGATCAAATCTACGTTTAAACATCTTTACATTCGATTTATCAAAGAACCGATGAATACATATAGCAGAGGATAGTTTAAATGGGCAATTTTAGAAAATAAGTAACTGCAAAGTCAGCTACAGCAACCACTAACTTCAGAGATTAAGCTTTAATTACCCTCCGATTGCTTAACCAGACAACCGCCACTATCATTTATTGGCGGTTTTTTATTTGTCATCAAAATTTAATTATTTGTTAACAAAGATATATCCAACTTCTTGAAGAAGTCGGGTATCTGAAAACTTTATTCTCAAAGTATTTGTACTCTACCTATGTATAGATTGACAAACCAAAATTAATGTTACATAACACTAATATAGTTAATTAACAAGTTATTTTTTCATGCGATCGCTGAATTTACTCTTGCTCACTATGCTGATTTAGAGCGTATTTTTATCCAATCATTTACTAATGATAGGGTTGCGTGTGAGGCTGAGTTTGATAATCAAAAGTATCAAAGTCTTCAGTAAGATTTCGGTAGACATTGCTTATGAGTAAAATCATCTAAATCTGTGAAACCAACCTATCTAGAGTATTTTCAGATGTTATAATTCCAACAATTGCTTTAAGATAAGTTATCAATTTATATCAACACAACAGAAAAAATGTAGTCTTTGATGCAATTTATTAACCTATGCTTAACCAAAAGTTGGCAAATCTTTGCAAGGAATCGTAACATATTATTCACTTAGATAATTCCGAAATGTTTTTCTGTAACTTTGTATCAATCTTGTCGGAGATAAAATTATTGTTATGACACCTGCCAAACTGGTTCAATTTTGTGACTGCTACACAGTAGTCAGTAAAAAATCGTTAAAATGGCATCAAGACTCTCTCCGAGAGATAAAACTTATCAAGTGAGTTGAAAAATTTCAAATTTGTATGAATTCAAATAGTCAGTCTGCAAACACTACCGATACATATTCCCATCGTTTGGCAGACTTTGTGGGAACTGCGATCGCACTGTTAACCTTAACCCTACCTTTATTTGTCATCGCCCATTATTCCTCTAATGATGTAGCCCCAAATAATCAACAATCCCTGACATATCAACTGCAAAAACACTCAGAATAATTCCCAGCCCACATTAGTTAATTACATTTATGGCATTCAGAAAAAGCGTCACTAATTTTTCTAGTGGCGCTTTTTCTACTCGAAACTGACGATAAACACACAAAATCAAGAGTTTGGGAAAATGTTCAATATCATATCCCGCAAATCAGTTATGATTCAATACATCTGTGTAGAAAGACAAAACTCTTTCTCCCCCTGCTCCCTGCGGTTTTTCTGATAAGTCTTTTACCGGACATGAACTGTTCACAACCTCTACCCCAGTCTTAATACTGTGTATGAATCCTGAGTTACACAAAAAGATATAAAGCCGCGTTGAGGTTATATATCTGAAGTTGGGGTTTAGTCTGGCATGATTCTCTCCTACGGCCAATGAAAGCTGCTTTTTATATAGCTAAATTGAGAACGTGAATCAGCTAAAAGTTTTTACTGACTATAAAAGTCAAAAACTATAGTTCATGACCAGGAGCAATATTATGTCAGATACAAGTAAACGTGGCTTTGCTTCGATGGATGAAGATAAGCAACGAGAAATCGCCAGCAAGGGTGGACACGCTGCTCATGAAAAAGGTACAGCTCACGAATTTACCCCTGAAGAAGCGCGTGAAGCTGGACGTAAAGGAGGCGAAACCGTCAGTAAAGATAGAGAACACATGGCTGAAATTGGTCGTGAAGGTGGAAAACAATCTCACGGTGGCGGTCGCAAAAAACAAAAAGAGGACGCTGACGATATTGAAGATTCCGACGATACGGAATCAAAAGGTACTCCAGGCGGGAGTAAAGAGCAACACGCTGAAGCTGGCCGCCAAAGTCACAAGAACACCAATCAGGAGAAGGATAAATAGTCGGAATTTACGTCTGTTGACACGGGTGTAGGGGCTTCGCCGTGAGCCTCAGCCGAACGGTGTAAAGGTTTTTAGGACTTACGCATAAAAACGAAAAATTAAGGGTTTTGGCGAGGGTGTACTTATTCAAAATCCTTACACCCCAAACCCTTTCACCCTTACACCCAATCTCCACAGATAATCTTTGTGCGTAAGTCCTGATTTGGCTAAAAGCCTAGCTATATAAGCAGCATCAGATGTGTTAGTGAGCAGATAAAAGATGTAGCTGAATTATAGGGTGTAGTAAAAAGCCAAATATTGCGTTAACTGAGTGCATCTTTAACGCCTATCCAACCAGTAATTTTTTTGTATGTGCTGACATAACTTGTAACAGGAAGATTTTCTCGCAATTCAGGTTTAGTAAGTATTTTTTCTCTGATAACTTCTGCTAATAAACTAGGACGCTGACAACTTAAGACAGGCATATCTTGCCAACAGTGGCGGCAAAACCAATTGATTTCCGAACCACGTACATGTTGTAAAAGTACTTCCGAACAGCAAGGACAGTAATTCATATTTTTCTACAAGTAATTGATATAAAGGGGTTTTAAAATGAAGGCAGTCACTTGCTTGAAATTTTGTCATTCAAATAACTGTCTATATCTACGAGGATAGTTATGAAATATAAGAAAGTTGTGGAGAAAATAATATTAATCAATTATTCGTAATATTTATACAATCTAGCTTAAGTAATAACCTCAGATTTTTATGAATAAAGATTACAATTCTCAGATATAGTGATCTGCTTTGATTGTTGAAATTATCTGTAAAGGTTGGGAATAGGGAGTAAGGAGTAGGAAAGAGTTTTTTAACTACGTCCTATTTTTCTGAAAAAACGGCGATAGAGTCTGTTCTATTTTTGAAGAACAAACTCTATCGCCGTATGGTGGCAATTAATTTTCTTGCCCTATCTTCTTGTCTCAGAACGATTTTCTTCAGGAGGATTAGCAGGAACGCCCAAAGCCTCTTTTAACTTTTGTTCACTGACACCTAATTTCTGGGCGGCGGCGGCAAAGTCGGGGCGGGGTGGGCGTTGTCCTTGACCTTGACCTTCGCTGGGAGGATTAGCAGGAACACCCAAAGCTTCCTTTAATTTTTGTTCACTGACACCTAACTTCTGGGCGGCGGCGGCAAAGTCGGGGCGGGGTGGGCGCTGATTGAAATCACCTTGACCTTGACCTTGCCCTTGTCCTTTACCTTGACGTTGGCCTTGACCTTGACCGGGAGGATTAGCAGGAACGCCCAAAGCCTCTTTTAATTTTTGTTCGCTAACACCTAACTTCTGGGCGGCGGCGGCAAAATCGGGACGGGGTGGGCGTTGCCCTTGCCCTTGACCTTGACTAGGAGGATTAGCAGGAACACCCAAAGCTTCTTTTAATTTTTGTTCACTGACACCTAACTTCTGGGCGGCGGCGGCAAAGTCGGGGCGGGGTGGGCGTTGTCCTTCTGGTGGTTGGTCGGAAGGTTGTGAGGAAGCTTGAGCAATTTTAGACGCTGGATTAGCGGCATTGACTTGATTTAAGGAAATGACACCGAATGTACTAGCGAGAATGGAAATTGTAGCTACGACTGCGGCTGTGTTGAGTTTCATAATTATCCTCTAGAAAGTTCAGTTGTTGATGTTTTTTATTTAACAGAGTAAAAATTACAGTTCGCTCTGGTTGTGGATTACATTTTTGTAATTTTTGTGCATAGTATTTTGCAGAAATTACGTCATTTGCAGTCCAACATCAAAGGAGGCAGTGTAACCTTTTCCATTGGTGTTCAGCTTGAGTAACATTTGTTCGCCACCATATTGGAAAATTCCGTCATCAGCGTTCTTGATGATGCGCTGTCCTTTGCTGGCGTATGGTGCTTGGGTGTAAATGCGATCGCTCATCACATCGTCAAAATATAATTGCGATGTAAACTCATATTTCTCTTGTGTACGCACCTTCAAGTGGATATGTACAGTTCTGCCTTCGTACCAACCAGGGTAAATGGTTGTGAACTGGACATTTCCCTGCGCGTCGGTGACTTGATAACCACGCAAGAACTTTTTACCCACAGTATTAAAACTTTGGTCTGCCACGTCAGAATAAACACCCAACGCATCACAGTGCCAAATATCGACAATGGCACCTGCAACGGGTGTACAGCCAGTACTGCCAACCTGAGAAATGTGCAGTGTTAATTGCAGAGGTACACCTGCTTTGATTGCACCATCAGCAGGATCAATGCGAATATCAGAACGATTGAGTTTCTCATCCACAAAATACGGCCCTTCGGTTTGCTGTGGACTAAGAACACAACCCGGTGATGTTGCAGTCTTGACTGTAGATGATACTGGAACAACAGCACTGATTTGTTCTTGTGTAGAAGCAGATTTTCTTGGTAGACAACCGACGACAAATATTGCAGTTCCGGCTGCTCTAAATAAACCCAGTGCCTCTCTGCGATTTAATAGACGATTTTTGGTATTCATAAACTTTAATAGGACTTACACACAAAGATTGTCTGTGGAAACTGGGTGAAGGGGTGTAAGGGTTTGAGATACATACACCCCTACAGGAAAGTCAAAAGTTATCTTTCTTTTGACTTTTGACTTTTAACTTTTGACTTGATTCTACCCCCGTAATCTCACTCTTTGGTTATTCTTTTCACTATTTAATTCTTGCTGAGAATTTGTGTTTTGACGATTACTTTGAGGGAGATTCTTTTTTGCTTGTGGACGGACTTGGCGACGTTTAACTTGTGGTTTTTTATTTGTTCTTGGCTGTTCTTTAATATCTTGATTACGCAGAGAAGGAGCATCAGCATTTGCTTGATTAGTTCCTACAAAGCCAAATGTTCCAATCATCAAAGGAATTACTGCTATAACTAATACTCTACGAATATTCATTAAAATTAACCTCAAAACTTGCTGTAGCTGATATTTATGATTAAGCCACCCCAAAATGACAGATAGCTTATTTTCTTGATTACATTTTTGTAATTTGCTAAATTCTGAAGATTTGAGATAATATATGAATCAATATTTGATTTCTGAAAAAAAATCAGTACACCGAGAGCAGGCTTCTTTCCTACTCCCTACTCCCCATTCCCTACTCCCTACCTACACAACTAGATTCAGGAATCAAACCTTATTCCTATAGTGATATAAATTACAGATTTGTAATTTTAGTCACAAGAGGACAAATCTATAATGAAATCATCATTGAATTAGAGAAGACTTGTGAACGTTCTGTTTGTCGAAGATGAAGCAAAAATTGCGAACTTCGTCCGGGCTGGACTGAAGGAGCAAGGATTTGTCGTAGATTATTGCGACAACGGTGATGAAGGATATCTGCGAGCAATGGATAATGAATACGATGCCATTATTCTGGACATTATGGTGCCAGGAAAAGATGGACTGTCGATTCTCAAACAACTGCGGCGAGAAGGGCGGAATGCGCCGGTAATTTTGTTAACAGCACGTAATGAATTAGACGATCGCCTGGCAGGGTTAAACTTGGGAGCCGATGATTACATTGCTAAACCTTTTTTTGTGGAAGAATTAGCGGCGCGGATTCATGCGGTGGTGCGTCGGAGTGTGGGCGATCGCCAAAATTTACTGACGGTTGGCTCAATCAAACTCGATCGCATCACGCGGGAAGTCACTTGCAATCAACGCGCCATCGAACTTACTAGCCGCGAATTTAATCTACTGGAATATCTGATGCGCTCTCCCGGACGAGTTTTTACCCGTACCCAAATCTTAGAACATATTTGGGGTTATGATTTTAACCCTAATACCAATGTTGTGGATGTGTGTATTCAGCGCATTCGCAAAAAAATTGAACCGATTGATGAAACAAATTGGATTGAAAGTATTCGCGGCGTTGGCTATCGGTTTCGCAAACCAGAGAATCAATCGTGAAACATCTGCGATCGTTTCGACTCCGAATTGCGTTGTTATCTGCGGCTTTAGCCGGCACTACCTTAGTCGGTTTTGGTGCAATATCCTGGTTTCAGATTTACAATGCCAAAATTAGCCGCTTAGATGCCGAACTATTAAATCAGTTAATCCGCGCCAATCGTCCCCCAGAACCAGGAAAAGCACCTCTGCGCCCAGAATTTTTACCTGCTGGCTTGGGTACAAATACCAAGATTCCCGTCGCTTTACTGGTGCTGGATGCTGAGGGTAAAACAGTCTACGAATTTAACTCTTTATCGGCGGATACTGGGGTGAAAAATCTTTTGGTGAAGCGTTTAGAGTTAGCACCTGCGCCGCCAGATGTTCCCCGACAAAGAAGACCTGTAATTTTCGGTGCAAATCAGCCAGGACAACCACCACCGCGCCCAACTCCCCCACAATTTGTTACAGAAAAAACCGCGAAAGAAACTTGGCGAATTGGTGCGTTGAAATTTCCTAATTCTCAGGTGGCGGTTGCTGTTAGCTTACAACCCGTGAACCAAGAAATGGCAAGTATCCGCTATATTTTCTTGGTGTTAATTCCAGGGGCTTTACTGCTAGTTGCGGCTGGGGCTTGGTTTGTTTCTGGTGGGGCGTTACGTCCGATTCACGAGTTAACGGGCGTAATTCAACAGGTAACAGTGCAAGGGTTAGATCAGCGTATTCCCAGTGAGACAACAGATTTAGAATTTGTGGAACTGATTCAGGTGTTTAACCAAATGTTAGAACGTCTAGAACGCAGTTTTACTCAAGCTTCCCGCTTTAGTGCTGATGCAGCCCATGAACTGAAAACCCCATTAACTATTTTGCAAGGTGAATTAGAGCGATCGCTCCAACAAGTTGAACCAGGAAGTGATGTACAGCAGCGTTTAACCAATTTGTTAGATGAAGTGCATCGTTTAAGTACAATTATGCGAAAACTCTTACTGTTGTCTTTGGCAGATGCAGGCAAAATGGGCTTGTATTTGGTGGATGTCAATATGTCTGAGTTGTTACAGGAGATGATTGAAGATGTGGAATTGCTGGCTCCTCAGTTGAATGTGCAAACTGATATTCCTGATCATTTGCAGGTAAAAGGCGATCGCGATTTACTTATGCAAGTCATACAAAATCTGCTCAGTAACGCAATTAAATATAATTTTGCTGATGGCTGGATTAACATTCAGGCACGTCAAACCCAAAAAACTCTCACAATCACCGTCACTAATTCATCAAAAGATATTTTACCCAGCGATCGCGATCGGCTGTTTGAACGCTTTTATCGTGGTGATCCAGCCCGTACCCGAAAAGTAGAGGGTATTGGATTGGGACTCAGCCTCGCCCGTGAAATTGTCCGGGCGCACCGTGGCGAACTAGCCCTCAATTCTTCAACTTCTGGTCAAACAGGGTTTATTATCACTTTACCAATTGCATAATCTTGAATAGGAATTTTCCTTGAAATCATCTGAATTATGAGTCATTTTGCCATTTTTGCCCAAATTTTTGTATCCTAATATCTGTCCACGCCTTCAAGCTGCTTGTGATTCATCGCCTGTGCAGCTTCGCCACAGGTGCGGGGTGTGGGGAAAATTTTGTCGGGGTTGGCTAAACCTTGGGGATTAAATACTTGTCTTACCCATTGCATTGTTTCTAAATCGATGCTGCTAAACATTTCTGGCATATAACATTTTTTATCGGAACCAATGCCATGTTCACCAGAGAGACTACCACCAACTTTTACACAAAGCTTGAGAATTTCCCCGCCTAATTCTTCAACTTTTTCTAATGCACCAGGGACAGAATTATCATAAAGCACTAAGGGGTGGAGATTGCCATCACCAGCATGAAAGACGTTAGCAATTTTATATCCAAATTTTTGACTTAAATTTTCAATTTCTTGCAAAACATAAGGCAATTGTGTACGGGGAATCACACCATCTTGTACATAATAATCGGGGCTTAAATGTCCAGCCGCAGCAAAGGCAGCTTTTCTGCCTTTCCACAATTTTAAGCGGGTTTCTGGATCAGTAGCGGCAGTGACATTCCGCGCCCCATTTTGTTGACAAATTTCAGTAATTCTTTGTTTTAAAACTGCGACTTCGACTTCTAAACCATCAATTTCCACTAGCAAAATAGCCGTCGCATCTCGCGGATAACAATTAGTTGCTACAACATCTTCAACAGCATTGATGCTGAGGTTATCCATCATTTCCATCCCACCAGGAATTATCCCGGCGCTGATGATATCAGAAACACTAGCCCCCGCAGCTTCTACACTTGTAAAGTCTGCTAATAATACACAAATTGATTCGGCAGTTTTGAGAATTCTGAGAGTAATTTCTGTGGCGATTCCTAACGTTCCTTCAGAACCAACAAATATACCTGTTAAATCATATCCAGGTGTTTCTGGGATTTGTCCACCTAAATCAACAATTTCTCCTTCTGGGGTGACAATTTTTAAACCTAAAACGTGATTAGTGGTGACACCATATTTTAAACAATGCACTCCACCGGAGTTTTCAGCGACATTCCCGCCAATTGAACAGATAATTTGGCTAGAAGGATCTGGCGCATAATAAAATCCCGCACCGCTAACTGTTTGCGTTACCCAACTATTAATGACTCCTGGCTGTACAACAATGCGTTGGTTGTCTAAATCAACATTGAGGATTTGCCGCATCAAGGAGGTGACAATCAATACAGAATCTTCTAGTGGTAAAGCACCACCAGATAAACCAGTACCGGAACCCCGCGCGATAAAAGGTACAGAATACTGGTTACAGATTTTCACCACCGCCGCGACTTGTTCTGTGGTTCTGGGTAATACAGCCAAAGCCGGACGTTGACGATAGCTAGTCAACCCATCACACTCATACGTAATCAATTCTTCGCGGCGTTGAACTACACCATTTTTACCAAGGACAGCCTCAAATGCTTTGATAATAGGTTGCCAGTTACGTTGTTGTTTATCTTGGGTAAGCATAGGGTTTTCGGTAGATGACTCTGTAGGAGGCAGTGGTTCGACTTCGCTCACCAACCATGATTCGGCTTCGCTCACCAACCATGATTCGACTTCGCTCACCAACCATGATTCGGCTTCGCTCACCAACCATGATTCGGCTTCGCTCACCAACCATGATTCGGCTTCGCTCACCAACCATGATTCGGCTTCGCTCACCAACCATGATTCGGCTTCGCTCACCAACCATGATTCGGCTTCGCTCACCAACCATGATTCGGCTTCGCTCACCAACCATGATTCGGCTTCGCTCACCAACCATGATTCGGCTTCGCTCACCAATCAAGTAGGAGTAGGGTTGGGTGAATATTTACTATTGTTGCAAAGATAGCAGTTTATGGGGAAGGAAATAGCGATCGCTCTCCCAAATTGCACCTCTGTCATTTGTCACCAATCACTGATTTTTCGGCTTGCGTAATATGTGCGAACCAATGGGAACCAAAACTTGGTTGAGACTGCGTAACTGTTCGGCTGTCCCCATACAAATTAGGGTATCTCCTGGCATTAAGACAGTATCACCAGTGGGGCCGCCAATCAGATTACCATCAACGCGGCGAATGGCTAAGACTAATGCACCAGTTTGCGATCGCAGTTTGGCTTTTTGCAAGGTTTGTCCGACAAAGGGAGACAAACTCGAATCGAGTAAAAATTCTTCCATATACAACTGCCTGTCTGCACCCGAAAGAATGCCATCTACAAAGTCTAATACTTGTGGTCTCAAGGCTGCTGCGGCCATCCGTTTCCCTCCGGTAATGTATGGTGAAATTACGGCATCTGCCCCACCACGCTGTAATTTTTGTAATGCTTCTTCTGTACTAGCGCGAGCGATCGCCCGAATATCTGGATTTAATGTTTTTGCTGATAATACTGTATATAAATTTTCCGCATCCGAAGGTAGGGCGGCAACTATACAAATCGCTCTGTCAATCCCCACATGGAACAGCGTATCATCTAAAGTCGCGTCGCCCTGGTATACGACATAACCTTCCGTCTGCGCTCTCTGCACCGATTCAATCTCGGAATCTATGACTACAAAAGGTACACCTTCTGCCCGAAATTCTCTAGCAATTTGCCGACCAGTGCGACTAAATCCACAAATAATATAATGTTCTGTCAAGGATTCCATTACGCGCCTCTGTTGTCGTAGCCGAATTCCTTCTTGAAAGTAGCCTTCGATGATGGCTTCTGTAAATCGATTGACAATGTAACCAATATTAATTACACCCAATAAAATCAAGGCAATGGTAAACAAGCGTCCACGGCTACCGAGTGGGTGTGTTTCTCCATATCCCACAGTGGCTAGGGTAATCACGGTCATGTAGGCTGAATCTTCCCATGACCAGCCTTCAACTAATTTGTACCACAAAGTGCCAATCAGGAACACGCCGCCAAGAGCGATCGCCCCTGCCATTAGTTCTTTTTGGATACGTTGATATTTTCTCTCAAGAGTGGAATACAAAGTTATCTCTCACCAGTGTTCTTCGTTTAAGGATATTTAAGCGTTAGCCTAAAAGAAATCATGATTTGCGATCAATCACAAGAAATTTTTAACAATTTCGAGGAAACTAGTAAGTGAGTGTAGAATTAAAAATTTTCAGGAGGAGCGGTTAGTGAGCTTACAAACTCTAGTTGAAGAAGCCAGCATCCCCCCAGCATCAGGTTCAGTGTCATCTATTCCTTTTGATTCGGATAGTTTTAACGAAGCCGTGATGTCAACTTATGGTCGGTTTCCTTTAGCCTTAGAAAAAGGTGCAGGATGCCGCGTTTGGGATACACAGGGGCGGGAATACCTAGATTTCGTGGCGGGGATTGCCACTTGTACCCTAGGACATGCTCACCCAGCAATGGTTGAAGCTGTGACACGCCAAATTCAAAAGCTGCATCACGTTTCTAATTTGTACTACATTCCCGAACAAGGGGAATTAGCCAAATGGATTATCCAACATTCCTGTGCCGATCGCGTATTTTTCTGTAACTCTGGAGCCGAGGCGAATGAAGCGGCGATTAAATTAGCGCGTAAATATGCCCATACAGTTCTAGAAATAGAAAAGCCTATTATTTTAACGGCGAATGCGAGTTTTCATGGGCGGACTTTAGCAACGATTACCGCCACCGGACAACCCAAGTATCAAAAATACTTTGATCCCTTGGTTCCTGGTTTCCATTACGTACCTTATAACGATATTACTGCTGTCGAAACAGCCATTAGTGAGTTAGATGAAGGTGATTATCGCGTTGCGGCGATTTTATTAGAACCATTGCAAGGTGAAGGCGGCGTACGTCCTGGTGATGTGGCTTACTTCCAAAAACTGCGGCGGATTTGTGATGAAACCGGCATTTTGTTGATTTTTGATGAAGTGCAAGTCGGAATGGGACGCAGTGGTAATTTATGGGGTTATGAACATCTCGGTGTCGAACCCGATATTTTCACCAGCGCCAAAGGTTTGGGCGGCGGAATCCCCATTGGCGCGATGATGAGTAAAAAATTCTGTGATGTTTTTCAGCCAGGAGAACACGCCAGTACCTTTGGTGGGAATCCTTTTGTTTGCGGTGTGGCGCTGAGTGTTTGCCAAACCTTGGAAAAAGAAAATATTTTGCAGAACGTCCGTGAGAGGGGAGAACAGTTACGTACTGGATTAAAAGCGATCGCAGCTAAATATCCCCAGTATATTTCTGATGTGCGGGGTTGGGGCTTAATCAATGGAATGGAGTTAGTTGCTGACATTCCCCTAACTGCTGGTGAAGTTGTCAACGCCGCCATTGCTGAAGGTTTACTACTTGTCCCCGCCGGGCCAAAAGTGGTGCGCTTTGTCCCACCGCTAATTGTCAGCGAGGCAGAAATTGACCAAGCCTTAAAAGTGGTAGATAAAGTGCTGAGTAATGAGTAATGAGTGCTGAGTGCTGAGTGCTGAGTAATGAGTGCTGAGTAATAACTCTTAACTCTGAACAAATTGTATTTGATGTTTTAGCTATGAGTGGGTTGTCTTTTAACTCAGCACTCAGCACTTTCAACTCAGCACTCTTAATTTTTAACTCCTTCCACCAATGCTTTTTTTAAATGCTGGACGTTCAGATATTCGCTTTAGATATGCCAAAATTTCTGGGTAAGCACTGAGGTCGAGTTTCAGCATCATTGGGATGTAAGAGAGAACTGAACCCACCGCTACGTCTGCAACGGTAAATTCATCACCTAGAATGAAGGGTTGTTGTTGAAAAATCTCATTTAGTGGAGTTAACAAGCGGGGTACTTCCCGTTCTCTGGTTGATTCTGTGAAAATTCCTGCCGATAAGGTAGAGTTAGCAAATAACACCCATTGATAAATTTTCGCCCGTTCTTCTGGCGAACCTGGGAACTTACCATACTTTTCATTCAAATACAGCAAAATTGCCCCAGATTCCCAAAGCTGAAAATCACCATCGACTATTGCCGGGACTTTCCCCATCGGGTTAATTTGCAAGTATTCGGGCTGTAAGTGTGCGCCTGCTTGCATATCTAGCTGAACAAACTCATAGGGAAGTTCTAGTTCTTCGAGATACCATTTGGCGATCGCCGCCCGACTAAAGGCACTACCGTAAAGTTTTAGCATAACCACTTGCTATTTAAAGAACCTTATGTGTATGTGAATGCTGTTTCACATTGTCTTCTTTAGTGACAACTCTGGCAGCATTTAACACTCGTTTACGTTCAGTAGAATACTTGAAATCCGTGTAAGTCGCACCCAAAGGAATTAAATTTTTGCTGCTTTCGCTGCGTTTATAAGTCCGCGCTGCTGCAAACACTCTTTGGGCAAATTCTTCACCAAACTGCGCCGAAGCAGGAAAGCCTGGGGGTAATAACGGCGTTTCACCTTCCAAAACTGCGCCTATAGTTGTGGCGTAAGCCAGTTTATAGGAAGTTGGAATATCGTTTATTAAGGTTTCTAAAGATGCAGAGGGAATTGGTTCTATAACTTCAACTTGATGAACTTCCCCATCTTCTTTAATAAAGCAGGTTGCCAAGCCAATAACAACATAATCATCGGCAGCTAAATCGGCAGTATTTTGATCAGACATTGCGGTTGTCATAAGAAAATTGTCGCAAAACTTTAAAATTGGAAAATGTATAACCAGAGATTAGCAAATGTATAGCAATCCTAAATGATTTATAAACATCTCTCCCTTGTCTATCCTGTCTTCCTTGTCTCCTTGTCTTTGTTGTTCACATATCAACTAGGACTGCTATAGACGCTAGTGAAGGGAGAAACATCGCAACAAAAAAACACTAAAAGCGCCTGAAAGTTGCAATGTTTCTTAACCCTTTTCTCCATCTCTCTTGAACGGCTAGTAGGATTCTACCAAGTTGTTGCTCATTTGCCATTTTCTCCTGATTGTCTACATTAGACATCTTGCAAAAGTCATCAGGAAAAAAAGCAGGGCTATACCACAAGCCTTTAGCAATATTGATACTTGAATATAATTTTATACCTTATGTCTAGATTATGGAAAAAGCGATCGCCCTCGGCCAAGAGTCTGCGATCACCTTCATGTAATCCCCATATCGGAGTAAAACTATTATAATGCCACAAAATAAAATTTCAGCCCAGTCAAATTTACACCATATTCCCTGGTGCAGAATCTAATTTTGTTATTTCCTCCTCTTGTCCGCCTCGCCTCCCCAAACAGGCGCTACACTAACAAACTGACTTTTCTAAAATCCTCTGGAAAAAAGCTGCAATATTCTCGATGAATCTTGGTTCAGGGAAGGAAGTTTAATTAACCTTTTGCTAGGCATTTCTTAACCTAGCTGGGATAGCGTGAAGCACTGAATATCACAGTTATCTCATGGTGCGATCGCCCAAGCTGTAAAGTGCATCTTTGCAGTTTATATTGTCTTGCCAAATTTGCAATCGCCTGTTCACAAACTCACGCCGTGTGCAACTTTATCTCAAACCAACCTAACCCCCAATCCCTTCCCTCGTAGGGAAGGGGAGCAATATTCAAAGCCTCTCCCCGAAGCGGAGAGAGGTTGGGAGAGGGGTTAAACAAATAAGTTGCACATCATATCAACTCACGAATTTTTAGTGAGTACAAGTGGAAATCGCTTCTCTGAATCCTGATTTATCGATACCCAAAAATATGCAAGCTGGTAAAACTATCACCAACATAGAATTTTTAGGACAACAGATTTTTGCTACAGGTTTTATTCCTACTGGTGTAGCAGGAATTGTTAATGGTACGCCAACTCAAGTAGGTGGTTTATCTGGTCTTGCTTACGATGCTGCTAATAATCGTTACTATGCCATTTCGGACGATCGCTCCCAAATTGGCCCTGCCCGCTTTTATACTTTCACTGGTGATCCTGCTACTAATAATGTGACTTTTACTAACGTCACTCCCCTGAGAGATACCAATGGTAATTTATTTCCAGCCTTGAGTTTAGACCCAGAAGACATTGTATTAACTAACAACAATACAGTTTTCATTTCTTCGGAAGGGGAAGTTAATATTAATGCGGGTCGGGTAACAAATCCGTTTGTCAGGGAATTTTCTCTGACTACAGGTCAGGAATTGCGATCGCTAACTATCCCGACTAAATTCTTACCAGTAGTTCAAGATACTAACAGCGATGGTTTGATTAATACTGGTGATACCCAAACCTCTGGTGTCAGAAATAACTTGGCTTTGGAAAGTCTCACCATTACCCCAGACCAAACAACTTTATTCACCGCTACCGAAAATGCTTTATTCCAAGATGGGGCTGTGGCTTCTTTGGCTGCGGGTACACCTTCGCGCATCTTGCAATATGATTTGACTACAGGACAGCCAACAAAAGAATATTTGTATGTCACTGACCCAGTAGCAGAAACACCAGTACCAAATACTGCATTTAGCACCAACGGCTTAGTAGATTTACTAGCTATTGATAATCGCGGGACAATACTCGCTGTAGAACGTTCTTTTTCTACAGGCGTTCCTGGTACAGGCAATACAATCAAAATCTACGAAATCTCTCTCCAAGGTGCAACTGATATCAGCAGCATCAACTCACTTAGTAGTTTGACTGCGGCAGAATTAGCTGCAATTCAACCAGCCCAAAAACGCTTGCTGTTGAATTTGAATGATTTGGATTTGCCCACTGGCTTGGATAACATCGAAGGGATAGAATTTGGCCCCACCTTACCAGATGGTCGTCAATCAATTGTTCTGGTGAGTGACAACAACTTCAGCGCCACTCAGTTTACCCAAATTCTAACTTTGGGTGCAGATTTAATTCCCACCGTTGCGCCGACGGTCGAAACCAGCCCCGCTTTGTTGGATGATGATATCCAAAATGCCGATGCGGATGATCCAGCGATTTATGTCAACGCCACCAATTCTGCCGACAGCTTGGTATTAACTTCGGTGAAAAATGGCGGTTTGCGGGTTTACAACTTGTCTGGGGAATTGTTGCAAACCTTCAATCCTGGTGATATTCGCTACAACAATATTGATTTGCAATATGGCTTTAAGTTGGGTAATAGCACAATTGATATTGCCGTAGCCAGCGATCGCGAAAATGATAAACTAGCAATCTTCAAAATTAATCCCAACCCCACAACCCCCGGTGCATATTTAGAAGACATCACCGATAGCAGTCTTGGTACTATTTTCCAAGCAGCACCTTTTGAACCGCCTTATTCATCCGACGAACGCAGTGCTTACGGTTTGGCGCTATACCGCAGTCCCCAAAGCAATGATTACTATGCCTTTGTTAGCCGTCGGGAAACTGGAGACGTAGCCCAATTAAGATTAATAGACAAAGGTAATGGTCAAATTGGTGCAGAACTAGTTAGACAGTTTACCATTCCGACCACAGCAGGGCGATCGCCGCAAACCGAAGGAATGGTAGTTGACCAAGAAACAGGTTATCTCTACATTGGTCAAGAAGATGTCGGTATCTGGAAATTTGACGCAGAACCTTTTGGAAACAATACAGGTACACTGATTGATCGCGTCCGAGATTTGGGTGGTAGTAATCTTACCAACGATGTGGAAGGATTAACAATTTACTATGGCAGTGATGGTCAAGGCTATTTGTTAGCTTCTAGCCAAGGCGATAACACCTTTGTGGCTTACAACCGTGCTGGTAATAACGAGTATATAGGTAGTTTTGCGATCGGGAATAGCGGCTCAATTGATAGCGTACAAGAATCTGATGGCGCAGATGTGATCAATGTGCCTTTAGGCCCCAACTTCCCCTCTGGTGTGTTTATCACCCAAGACGGTTCTAATGATCCCGCCGTACTTGTAGAAGATGACGGGGAAATTGAAAACATCAGCAGTAACTTTAAATTTGTTCCTTGGCAAAACATCGCCAACGCTTTCCCAGAGGCCTTAACCATCGATACCACAGGTTACGATCCCCGCAATCCTGATACTTCCCAGTTTGTTCCCAGAGTCACTCTCAAAGGCTTTGCTTCACTTCCTGCTGATACCTTTGCTGAGGGGCCAAGGTCTGGTAGTGCAATCACAGGAAATACCAACGGCCGGAATGTCCCCTTCGCCGCCCAACCGATACAAGGGTTTAGTGGTGTGCAGAGGGCTGATGATAACTCCTTCTATTTCCTCTCTGACAACGGTTTTGGCAGTCAAAGTAACAGTGCTGACTATCTGTTGCGGATTTATCGTGCTGATCCCAGTTTCCGGGGTGCAGAACCAGGGGGTAACGGAAGCGTCAATATTTTGAACTTTATTCAGCTATCTGACCCAGATAATAAAGTTCCTTTCCAAATTGTGAATGAAAACACCAGCGATCGCCTATTAACTGGTGCAGATTTTGATATTGAATCTTTCGTAATTGCGGAAGATGGTACTTTCTGGATTGGTGATGAGTTTGGCCCTTACTTACTGCACTTTGATGCAACCGGCAAACTGTTAGATGCACCGATTCCCACACCCAACATTACCAATCTCAATACTTTAGATGGTCAAGCACCAATTGTGATTGGACACCGAGGCGCAAGCGGTGAACTACCAGAACACACCCTTGGTTCTTATATGTTGGCGATTCAAAGAGGTGCAGACTTCATTGAACCGGACTTAGTGGTGACAAAAGATGGTGTGTTGATTGCCCGTCACGAACCGAATATTATTAACACTACCAACGTTTTAGATCATCCTGAATTTGCCGATCGCCTTAGAACTAAAATTGTAGATGGTATCGCTGAGGAAGGTTTCTTTGTTGAAGACTTCACCCTAGCAGAAATTAAAACCCTCCGCGCCAGAATCCAGCCAAGTTTCCGTACTCAAGCCTTTAACGACTTATACGAAATTCCTACCCTGCAAGAAATCATTGATTTAGTGAAGCAGGTAGAAGCAGATACAGGTAAGAAAATCGGCATTTATCCCGAAACTAAGCACCCCACCTACTTTGCATCAGTTGGTACTCGTTTAGATGGCACACCAATCAATCAAGATATCAGTCAAAAGTTAGTAGACCTCTTAGTTGAGAATGAATTTACTGACCCCACTCGCGTATTTATTCAATCTTTCGAGGTCGGTAATCTCAAGCAACTCAATGATGTGATTTTACCTGCGGCTGGTATTGACTTACCGCTAATTCAGTTATTGGATGCCCGTGATGTCAATCTGGATGGTTCGCTGATTGACTATCAACCTTTTGACTTTGAAGTAAGTGGCGATACTCGCACCTACGGCGATTTGAGAACACCGGAAGGTTTGCGAGAAATTGCCACCTACGCTGAAGGAATCGGCCCTTGGAAGCGGATGATTGTTTCGGTTCGCGGTGTGGATGCTAACGGCGATGGTCAAGCTGATGATGTCAATGGTGATGGATTAGTTAACGACGCAGATAAAACCTTAACTACACCAACTTCTTTGGTGAATGATGCCCATACTGCTGGCTTGTTAGTCCATCCTTATACATTCCGCAACGAAGGGCGTTATCTCGCATCAGACTACAACGGTGATCCTCAAGCGGAGTTTCGCCAGTTTATTCAGTTGGGCGTAGATGGGTACTTTACAGACTTCCCCGGTACTGGTGATTTTGTGCGTGACCAATTAACTGGACAGTTTGTCAGGTCGCCGCAAAACCCCGATGTCCGCAACCTGCAAGATTTTAATACTTTAAGTGGTGATGCACCATTAGTTATTGGACATCGTGGCGCGAGTGGTGAAAGACCAGAACATACTTTAGAAGCATACAGACTAGCGATCGCTCAAGGTGCAGATTTCATCGAACCTGACTTAGTAGCTACCAAAGATGGACGTTTAATCGCCCGTCACGAAAATGCTTTGGCAATTCTCAACAATGATGGTTCAGTTAATCTGACTGACACCAGCACCGATATTTACCTGCGTCCTGAGTTTGCTAATCGACTGACGACCAAAGTTATCGATGGTAGAACTATCAGAGGTTGGTTTACCGAAGACCTCACCTTAGCAGAAATCAAAACTCTGAATGCAATTGAACGCTTACCGGGCTTGCGCGGAACCAGATTTAACAATGATGGGTTGAAAGTTCCTACCCTAGAAGAAATCATTGATTTGGTACAGCAAGTAGAAGCCGAAACTGGGCGAAAAATCGGCATTTATCCCGAAACCAAACACCCGACTTACTTTGCTGTTGAAGGTAGACGCATCGACGGTACACCCATCAATACCAGTCTGGGACAATTGCTGGTAAATGTTTTAGTTGCGGAAAACTTTACTGATCCCGACAGAGTATTTATTCAATCCTTTGAGGTGGGTAATCTGCGGGAATTGAAACAAAATATCTTACCCGCCGCCAGAATTAATATCCCCTTGATTCAGTTAATTGGGGGCGCGACAAGTCAACCTTACGACTTCCAATTTAATGGTGATACTCGCACCTACGGCGACTTAATTAGACCAACAGGACTAGCCGCGATCGCCACTTACGCAGTCGGGATTGGGCCTAACAAACGCTTGATCATTCCCGCTACAACAGTAGACCGTAACGGTGATGGTAGACCAGATGACCTCGATGGTGATGGTTCAATTACCGATGCAGATAGAGTCTTGGGTACGCCCACAACTTTAGTACAAGATGCCCACGCCGCAGGTTTGCAGGTACATCCTTATACCTTCCGCAGTGAAAGCGTGTTCTTAGCATCCGATTACAACGGCGACCCACTGGCAGAATACAGACAGTTCATCGAGTTGGGTGTAGATGCTTACTTTACCGATTTTCCAGGTGTCGGTGATTTAGTCCGCGACCAATTTGTTGGACAGCCAGCCGTTGCTAACCTTGGTGGTTCTAGAGGTTTTGAAGGTTTAGCCATCAGTCCCGACAGACAAACTTTGTACCCATTATTAGAAGGTACTGTGGCTGGCGACCCTGCTGGTTCACTGCGGATTTATAAATTTGATGTCGCATCAGAACAATATCAAGGTTTGGTTGGTTATTACCGTTTGGATAACCCCAGTTATGCCATTGGTGATTTCACCGTCATCAACGAAAATGAATATCTGGTAATTGAACGGGATGGTCTGCAAGGTAGCGCCGCCCAATTCAAGAAAATCTTCAAAGTTGACTTCTCAAAACGCGATGCTAATGGCTTTGTGGAAAAACAAGAAGTTGCTGATTTGCTGAATATTCAAGACCCCAATGACTTGAATCGAGACGGTAGTACAAGATTTACCTTCCCCTTCGTCACCATTGAAGATGTGTTGGTACTGGATGCGAACACTATCTTGGTCGCCAACGATAATAATTATCCCTTCTCCCAAGGCAGACCAGGAGACATCGACAACAACGAAATTATTCTCCTGCATCTAGACAAGCCCCTGAATTTAACTACTGGTGTGATTAGTGTTACTAGCACCACACCCAATGCTACAGAAGGAAATTCCACCCCTGCAACTTTCCGCATTTCTCGCGCTGGTAATACCAATACGGCTTTAACCTTCAACTATACTGTTGGTGGAACTGCCACTAACGGTAGTGATTACGACAGCCTCACAGGTACAGCCACCATCGCGGCTGGTAGTTCCTACGTGGATATAGCCGTTAAACCAATTGATGACAACTTGGTAGAAAGCAATGAAACAGTAACTTTAACGTTAGTTGATGGTAACAACTACGACCTTGCCAGAACTAACACCACCGCAACTGTTACTATTGCCGATAGCGATCGCTCTCTCGCCCAAACTCCCAATACTGATATATTCACAATCAAGGGTAGTGGTGCCAAAACCCGACTCCAAGTAGACCTCACCAGACGCGGTTCCAACCGTACCAATGAACTTGGTGTGTTTACCGTAGATGATGCCGCAGGTAGAATCAACGGTATCGCCCCAGGCGAAGCAGGTTACACCGCAGCCGCTTTAGAAAGGGCTAGAACCATCTTCTCGGCGGTGAATCGCGGCTTAAACACTGCCGATGTTTCCAGATTACTGGAATTTGACTCAGGCGATCGCCTCAGATTTTATGTAGTGAACAATGGTACAAGTGATGCTGTCAGGGCGGGAAATATCCCCAGCAACAGTGTCATCTTTGCTAATCCCAACACCCAAAGAATCACCGATTTAGGTAACGATAAATTCTCCCTCGCTTGGGAATTTCAACCAGGAAATGGTCAGCCTTTCCAAGATTTAGTGGTAAACATCCAATCGACCGATACAGTTTTACCAATTGGTACAGCTTTGCAAGGTCAATCGCAAGCCGAACTCATTGACTTGCGTAACGTCACAGAATTAGTTACTGCTGATTTTATCGTTAGCAAAGATGCAAGTTTTAGAAACTACGCCAGTTTCTACCGAGTCAGCGATGTAAACGGCGGTATTGACCTCAACGGTGATGGCCAAGCAGATATCTTACCCGGACAAGCTGGTTATACTGAAGCGGCTGTCCGCAACCGTGTTTCAGGTATTGACTTAACAGCCAACCGTGGGATAACAACCTACTCTGCAACCTTGCAAGGAGGTTATATCTATGCACCATTTATTATTGTCAATGACACACCAGAATCAGTGTTAGATAGCAACCCCAGAAATCCGGCGGTTTACTTCCCCTTCTTAGGTGCTAACACCAGACAAACAGACCAAATTACTTTATTAGGTAATAATATCTTTGGCTTTGAAGATTTGCCAAGAGGTGGCGATCGCGATTTCAACGATTTAATTGTCCGCGTTGAATTAAACATCGCCTAACAATCAATTTCACCAGAGATAAATCATAGCGATTAGCCCTACTTAAAAAGGTAGGGCTAATTTATTTTGATAAAATTTTCTGCGCGTATATACGGGTTTTTATAGCATTCCTAAATCATTTGTAAAATTTCTATATCTTTTTCTTCTTTCTTACCTTTGCGTCCTACCCTTCGGGAAGCCACTTCGTGTCTAGGCGTTCTTTGCGGTTCGTTTCCATATCTATGTTTTTCACGACTAATTTAGGATTGCTATAGTAAGCTTTTGTATATTTAATTAATAAATGCTATAAAATACTTTTACGATAATGTACTTATGCCGAATATTCTTAAATCGTCAGCAATTATTCTACCCGATCATCTCAAACTCAAACTAGACTCTTTAGATTTTGCCAATCTAGCTAAATCAAACTCAGAAATTCAGTTAGATAATAATCATGATTTAGATTTAGATTTAAATAAAACTTTTAACCTTCATAGTACACTGCCGTACATGAATGTGGCACTCGATAGCATAATAAATGCCATATTCGGCAGCCATAAAATTAGTATATCTAATCCCAAATATACAGTCTCTCAAAACGGGCAGAAAACCGAACTCACGGCTAGAGGCTTACTAAATAAACAAAAAATAGAAGTAACCTTTGGCAATATAACTACATTAAAATATAAACTCCCAAAAAATTTCAGCTTTAAGTCTTTAACAAATACAATACCCATCATCAACGATTTAAAACTGGGAAGTACAGAACTCATTCTAACTGACACCAGCTATTGTTTGACTCATCCAAAGTTAGGCAGCATCAACTTAAGCCAAGGAATGAACTTTATAGGAGATATTGACTTAAATAGCTTACCTCCAAATTTGCGTGGCTTTATTTGTAACAACTTAGGTATGGCTAAATTCGCAGCCATGATTAGCTTTCAGCCGATAGGAGAAGTTAAATTAATAGGTAATGTCGCCGGTAATATTCAGCTATTTTGCCAAGAACCATTTAAGGCTACTTTCAATAACTTACTGATCAATTTAAATATTGGAACTGATTTAGAACCAAACTTTGGAATTACAGGAAACTTAATTCTTGAAGGCTACGATACTACCCAAGAACAAGAACCCAAACTATCGCTA
Source organism: Anabaena sp. FACHB-83 (assembly GCF_014697485.1). NCBI lineage: Bacteria > Bacillati > Cyanobacteriota > Cyanophyceae > Nostocales > Nostocaceae > Anabaena > Anabaena sp. FACHB-83. The sequence goes on from NZ_JACJRY010000005.1 coordinate 155,599, forward strand.
TCTGGTAATCTCTCTCTCGAACCAGAATCTTTAACAGCATTCTTCAGTCAGCAAAGCGAAAAACCTTGGTGTAATCCTTACGGTTTAGTTGGAACTGAACTTCGCAATGTCAGGTTTCAAGGAGGTGGGACATATTTACCTCCTTATTTTGATAATTTTGGCTTCATTGGTGATTTGAAATGGGAAAAGACTGATTTGGAAGTTGCATTTCTCATGGATACTAATGATCCTGAAAGATTAGCGTTAATTTTAAACCCTAAGCAACAGGTTAGCTTAATAGAATTATGGCGGGGGCCAGTCACATCTTTTATTACCAAGCAAGTAGGCTATTCTATTGAGTTAGTTAATCAAGCTTTAGGGTTTTTAGAAAACTTACTCAACTTAAGCATTGAACCCCTTGATAGAGATGGAGACGGTATACTTAACCCCTTAATTAAGTATGTACCATTCCCAACAACAATTGCCGGACAGTCTATATTAGAAGGTTTAGAAATTAATGGTAAAGTTAATGCTTGGAGTCATACAGCAATTTTAAGTTTGCAAGGTGATAAAGCTTTTCAGCATATTGATGGTTCATTAAAAGTTCCAGAAATCGATTTAGAGTTTCTGAAAATTAAAGGTACAGATGATGATAGTTTAGATTTATCTATCAAGGTAACTCCTGATGAACAGTATCTTCAAGGAGATGGTTATATAGAAATATTTGGTCAAGAAATTGCCAATGTAGAATTTAAAATTACGCCGGAACAAGCAATATTTAAAAACTTTGATATCAGTTTAGCTAATCTAGTGAGTATTGATGTTGATGCCTTAAGTATTGATAAAAAATCTGGTAAAGGCAGTGGCTTCGGCACAGTTTCTATTTTGGGCAATACTTTAGCAAGTATTACCTTTGATGTTAGCAAAGATAAGATTAATTTAAATAATGTCCAGCTAGGTTTAGCAGGTTTCTTAAGTTTAGTTATTCCAAACCTGACAGTTGACTTGAACAACCAAAGTGCCACAGGTACAGCAAATATTTTTGCTTTTAACCAGTCTTTGGGGAACGGCACATTATCATTAAATCGGCAAAATATCGAAATTAATAATACAGCAATTAATTTCGGTAATATCTTAAATATCAGTGTGCCGAATTTACAGCTTGATTTAATTAATAAAAAGTTGCTGGGTGCAGGTGATATAACTATTTTGGGTAAAAAATTTACTGCATCAGGTATCAGCCTCAGTGAACGAGGTTTACAAGCTAGGAGTAATTTGAATTTTAGGATATTAGCTTTTGATGGTGCTACAGTTACACTGTTCAAAGGCATGAATAATTCTCTGAATAATTCTGCCAGTATTGCTGGTAATCTGAAGTTTTTAGGTTACACCTTTGCAGATATCAATGCCAGCGTTAATCATGATCAATTAGTTACATCTGGTAGCTTCAATTTTGCTGGGATTTTTCTCCTCAAGGGTGTAAACAATCAAAAACATGCCACAATCACACTTCACAAAGCGACAAATGGAAGGTCTAATTCTGTTAAAGTTATGGGTAGCTTTTATTTGTTGGGTCAAGAGTTGACTTCTCTGACGATTAGTGATTATCACGAAACTCTGAAAATTTTAGGGATAAAAGTTATTAGTAACAATAGCCGTAAAAAGTAATGTTCAGCGAAGTAAAACAATTTATTGCCAATTCTACCCATGATTTATCGGTAAATTTGTCCAGAATATTCATCTGGACTGTGTGGTTAATTTATGTTGGTTATTTATTATTAAGCGATATTCCACCAGGAGAATCACTGCTGCATGTCACACCCAAAACATTAGCAGAAATATTCAATTTGAGTATGAATTTTTGGTTAGTATTACCAATCATTTTCCCCAGTGAAGCGCCAATTAATAATCCCGTACTAGAGGGATTATTTAACATTGTGGTGACTTGGGGATTATTATTTTGGGGTTTTATAATTGATGGGCGCAACCAGCGATTTTCGATGATGACATTCTTAATTGGTACCGCATTACTCACCAATGTCTTTTTTCTTCCTTGGTTGGGGTTGCGTCAAGTAAATCCGCAAGTAGCAACAAATTCGTTGACATTTGTGGAAAAAGTAGGCGAAAGCCGAGTTTTACCTTCAATTTTGGCTGGGTTTTTTGTGGTTTCGTTGAGTTGGGCTGTATTAGCCCGTCCTGAGTACGGTGATATTACAACCCGTTGGCAAGATTTATTAGAATTATTATTTAGCGATCGCCTCGCATATTCTTTTGTGGTAGATATGCTGGTATTCTGGTTATTTCAGTCATGGCTAGTGAAAGATGATATGGCACGTCGTCAATGGAATAACGGCAAAATACTCTGGCTAGTCCGCTTGATACCATTTTGGGGACTGATTATATATTTGTGGCTACGTCCGTCACTAAAACTCGAAGCACAGAATAATAGTTAGCCTCAATTTTTCACCTGTAAGACATCCGAGATAAAGTGTTTAAAACATAGCGTTTACAGTCATCTTTGTCAGCAAATATTTGTAATGATTTGTTCACTTTAGTGATTTCAAATAACATTTTAACCTGATCACTAACAGAGCAGACAAAAAATTTAGCGTTAGCATTACTGACAATTTTCATTGCTGACACTAAATAACCCAAGCCAGAACTATCGATAAATTTAATTCCTTGCATATCAATCAATATAACGTTAGTACCGTGGTTGATCAGGTTGCTAATTTCATTTTGCAATTGATTGCCAGTAATTTTGTCTAAAATTCCTGCTGGTTCAAGTATTGTTAGCCGAAGTTTGTCGTTCATAACTTAGTTACCTTTTTTATCAATTCAAGTTAGTTAGAAGCAGTTATAGTTGGATAAACTACAAGTTATACAATGTATATTCTCTATGAATAAGATAGAAATATACTATAGATACCTATTAGGTAGTTAACCAAAATTGAGCTAATTAAACTGGAGTTATTTTTGTACTAGCTAAAGCTACAGCGAGTATTTGACAGGAAACGGATTCCTCTATAAATGTCAGTAATAAGTCTTGCTCTAATAGCAACGATATTGATATCGCGCTTATTAATGGCAATTCTATAAATATTGGATACAAGTCATACAGTCAAGGCAATTAACTTTATCAGTCCTAAAAAATTAACTGCATTGGAGTTACTTTTTTCTGGGTAAATACTTTATATCGCAATTAGCTGTTTAACGTCGATGCTAGGGAATTGTTTTTGCTAACTCTTTATCAACGAAGTAGCAAACAACACAGATTCACACTAAACAAGAAGATTTATACTATTTTAGTATAAAAATTTACAGAAATTAACGTGAAATTACTCAAGGAATATCTATGATTTTTCAGAAAATTATATGCAATCCCGTATTGATGCAATGAGATTATTTTTACAGACTACAATTATAAATAAAAATCTATAGATTTGATTAACAAACTATTTCATTAGTTAATTAAAAAATCATATTTAAATCTAAAATGCTTGAGAAATCAATGTTTTGCTATAGGACTCATATTTGATTTATGAAAAAAATCAGTACACCCAGGTCAGGCTTTTTTCCTACTCCCTACTCCCCATTCCCTACTCCCTGCCTATATAACTAGATTCAGAAATCAAATCGGATTCCTATAAACAGAGATGATCATGAAAGTTCAACCATTACGTTAGTAAGAGGATGTTTATCTGACTTAATAGGTAAAGTAATGATAAATTCTGTTCCTTTACCTAATACAGAGTTGAGATGAATGGAACCGCTATGTTTTTCTGTAATCACTTGATGGCTAATGGACAATCCTAAACCTGTGCCTTTACCTACAGGTTTAGTTGTGAAAAATGGGTCAAATAAGCGGGATTGGATATTGTCTGGAATACCAACGCCATTATCGGCGATGATAATTTGGACTTGGTTTAGTTCGGTTGTGAGAGTCCGAATCTGAATTTGATTGGGGTTGGCTGTAATTTCTTGTAAGCTGTGGTGACGACTTTTTTCTTCTAGGGCATCGATCGCGTTAACAATTACACTAATAAATACTTGGTTAATTTCCCTAGCGCAGCATTCTACTAACGGTAGTTCGCCATATTCTTTGATAATTTCAATTGCTGGACGATTAGTCTGGGCTTGCAGACGATATTGCAACATGACTAATGTATTATCAAGGCCTTCATGCAGATCCACCGCTTTATATTCTGATTCATCCAAACGAGAGAAGTTGCGTAAAGATAACACCATTTGTCGAATGCGTTCAGAACCCATGTGCATAGATTTGAGAATATTCGGTAAATCTTCTTTCACAAAGTTAAAATCTAGATTTTCGATTTCTGCATTTAGGGATTCTGGGGGATGGGGGTAGTGGTCTTGATAGGTATCTACTATATGTAATAAATCATTGGTATATTGCTGAATGTAATTTAAGTTGCCATGTATAAAGGTAATGGGGTTATTAATTTCGTGGGCAATACCGGCGACTAATTGGCCTAAAGCTGACATTTTTTCACTTTGTACCATTTGTGTTTGGGTACGATGCAATTCTTTTAAAGTTGTTTGCAGTTCCTCGTTTTTGTGGTTGAGTTCTTGAGTGCGTTCTTTGACTCTATCTTCTAGTTGTGCGTACAATCGAGCATTTTCTAAAGAGATGGCGGCTTGAGAAATTAATAACTGTAAAATTTCTAGGCGATCGCGGGTAAATGCTCCCCCTGTCAGGTTATTTTCTAAATATAAAATGCCAATCAATTTGCCTTGGTTCAAAATTGGCGCACAAAGCACGCTTTTGGGGGAATATTCTAATATATAAGGATCAGCCGCTAGGGTTTGTTCTGTGGCTGCATTCTCAATCACTGCTAAGGTGAGAGAATTTTTCACCTGATTAATCAGACTCAGGGGTAATGTTTGATGATCATCAAAGGGGAGAGAACGCAAAATACAACTGGGTTGTTCGAGTTGATAAAGTGCTTCAATGAACCAGGAATTACCTTTTGGCATGAGTAATGCACATTTATCAGCACCAGCGTTTTGGAGTATGACTTCTAATAAAGTCGAGAGTAATTTTTCTAACTCAATTTCACTAGATAGCGATTGCGAAACTTTGACAATGCTGGCTAAATCTAGATTGGTTGAAAGACTACTTTTACTGAAACTAGAACTATCAACTTTCTCTGAAGAGGAAGAAATAATGGTTTCTGTGGCTTTGAAAGATGCTTGCTGTTTGTGCAGAATTGTCACGAGTAGTAGGGGATAGCGTGTTTCTAAATCGATGACTTTAGCTTCTGCACCCCAACGTGTATAACAATAATAAGCTTCCAGCATATAGGTTTGCGCGATTTTTGTTCTACCCAAACCAAGATAAAATTTGGCAGCTAGTTCATTTGCCAAAGCTTCTTCGTTGAGAAATTTGTGATCTTTGGCAAGAGTAATGGCGCGATCGTAATGTTCCATTGCTGCTAATTTTTGACCACGAACTCGACATTTTTCTGCTTCTACTAAATGCCACTTATGTAAATGGTTCATTGGGGCAAATTGCGCCCATTGATACAAATTTGCTTGATGATTTTCTACCTCATTCAGAATTTCTTCTGCTTCTGGTTGTGTGGAAATAATTGCTAGGTGGGTGAGGGCTGCATAAAAATGGAAAATAGGAATATGAATCAGTCCTGATAATGCCATTAAATAGGGTTTGACTTGGGTAATGTAGTCGAGGGCATTAGCATAATTACCATAAGAGTATGCCAGCAAAAGTTTGTAAATATAAGCAAAGGCGATTCCTGTGAGATCATTATCTTGTTTGTGCTTTGGCAACATGACTGTTTCATCATATATCTTGCCAATTAAGCAATCTGGCTGACTGACTGGTTCTTTCAATTGCTCGACTGCTTGCTGCATCATGTCTAAATAAACACGCGCAGAATCTTGCTTCACCTGAGTCAGAACAGCATTAGAAGTAGGAAATTCCAACGTTAATGTATTCAGGTCTACGCCAATAAACAGTGCGGTAAAAGCATAGATGGCTATGCTATAGCCAACATAGAGAAAATCACCGGTTTCCATACCAGTTCTGTGGGCTTCTTTTAATATGGAAAAGGTTGCTAAAAATGGTTGTTGACGATGTTGAATGAAACAAGCAAACAGTGTGAAAGTGCAGGATTGCCAGCTTTGAGCATTTAATTTATCTAGTAGGGAGAGTGCTAATTTCCCGAACTTATAGCCGGTTGCAACTTCGCCAAAAAAGGCGCACAGTACCAAACCCTGGGTTACATATCCTACCGTTGAGGCGGGCGCATTGCCAAATTCCAGCGATAACCGCACCATCGTTGTACCCAATAAAGGCAGTAAACTGGGGTTTCCCAGAAACACTGGTGCAAACAACATACCTAAAAGTTGCATTGCAGCTTGGGCTGTGGGTTCACTCATCAGGGGTAGGTTAATCAGTTCGGCAATTTCTCTGTTGTTGAGTTGCTGGTTTACCTCTGCTAAAGCTTTGCCAAGATGAACTTCGTCTAATTCGCTGGGGAATTCAATTCCTAGTTGTCTTAAAGCTTCTCTACCAACTGCGATCGCTGCTAACATTTGACTTTGAGAAGTTTGGGCAGCAATTTGAATTTCATAGATTTTTACTTTGTCAAGGATGGTTTTAGCTTGTTGCAACACCAATGCAGCAAACTTTTCCATCCCAGCAAAATCACCATTTAAATAACTGGCTTCGGCTGCTGCTGTATATATTTCTAAGGCTAATTCATACTGGGTTTGCCAACAGTCAGATTCCAAAAGTGCGATCGCAGTTTGTAAATAGGCGACAGCAGCAGCATAAGCTGTGGCTGTTTTTGCTTTAGCACCAGCTTTTAAGTTCAGTTGGGCGAGGATTTGGCGATCGCTATTTTGGCTAATTAATGCCTGACCTTGATTTAAATGCCCAACAATATCAAACAGCTTTTCTTCTTGTTCACTTTCTGATAACTTTTGCTGGAGTAATTGACCAATTTGCCAGTGAGTTGCTTGTTTTTGATTGTCAGGAATCAGAGAATAAGCTGCTTGTTGTACACGGTCATGTAAAAATTTATAAGCAACTGTTATTTGTCTTGATTCATTTGTCTGTTCTTCACTATTCTCCAACGAAAGATTAACATTGATTTCTCTATTAACTAATGACTCTTGTTGATAAAATTTATAAACATCGTTAATTGGTAAAATCAATCCTTCTTTTAAAACTTTCCACAAAGCAGTAGCTGTCTCAACTTCTGATTGTTGTGAAACAATTGCCAAAGTCTCTAAATCAAATTGATTTCCAATACAAGCAGCTAACTTTAATACTTGTTGAGTCGAGATTGGGAGTTTTCGCAGTTGCGAACTCATGAAATTAACAACATCTTCTGTAACTGCTTGAGTTGTAATTTGAGCAATATCACATTGCCAACAACCTAAGTTTGCATCAAATTTAATCAGATTATCTTGATATAATGCCTTGAGAAATTGTGTTGTAAAAAAAGGATTGCCTTGAGTTTTATGATATATTTTATAAGAAATATTTATGACCAAATTTACAGAACATTTGAAAGTATCAGCAACTAATTGATTAATATTTTCCTGATCTAGTGCTGCCAAAGTAATTGTATTGATTACTACTTTGGTTTTGCGGATTTCATTTAACGTCAAAATTAATGGATGTCCAGGGTTAACTTCGTTATCTCGATACGCACCAATTAATAAAAGATGATTTGTATCAGCCATTAATATTCGCATTAACTTTAATGATGCTGAATCTGCCCATTGCAAATCATCTAAAAATATAACTAAGGGATGTTCCGCACTGGTAAAGACTTTGGTAAATTTTTGAAATAACAAATTAAAGCGATTTTGGGCGGCTTTACCAAATAATTCTACGGCTGGTGGTTGTTCACCAATAATACTCGCTAATTCGGGAATAACTTCAATAATTACTTGTCCATTTTCGCCAACGGCTGTTAATATTTGGTTTTTCCATGCTTGTATTTGGGCATCACTTTCAGTTAACAACTGTCCCATTAAATCTCGGAAGGCTTGCACAAAGGCACTAAAAGGAATATCCCGTTGAAATTGGTCGTATTTACCTTTAATAAAATAACCATGTTGGCGGACAATTGGTTTATGAACTTCGTTGACAACGGCGGTTTTGCCAATACCAGAAAAACCAGCAACTAATACCATTTCGGTTGCGCCATGACTAACTCTGTCAAAGGCTTGCAACAAAGTTTCTACTTCTGCTTGTCTACCGTAGAGTTTATCAGGAATAATAAAGCGATCGCACACATCTTGTTGAGCGATTTCAAATCTTTGAATTTCCCCAGTAGAATTTAGCTGCTGTAAACAATTTTCTAAATCAAATTTTATGCCTAATGCACTTTGATATCTATCTTCTGCATTTTTCGCCATCAATTTGTTGATGATTTCTGCCAGTACATTGGGGATTTGGGGATTAATTTGGTTGACTAAAGGTGCTTTTTTGGCAATGTGACAATGCACCAACTCTATGGGATCATTTGATTGAAAGGGTAACTCACCTGTGAGTAATTCGTAAAAAGTAATCCCTAAAGAATAAAAATCAGTCCGGTAATCAATTCCCCGGTTCATTCTCCCTGTTTGTTCTGGTGAGATATAAGCTAGTGTACCTTCTAAAACGCTGGGATTCAGGATAGTATGAGTTTCTCTTGGTAATAAAGATGCAATACTAAAATCGATTAATTTAACTTGTTGAGTTTCAGGATTAATTAATATATTGCTGGGTTTAATATCTTTATGAATAATTGATTCTCGATAAAGTATTTCTAAACAATTGCAAAGGGCGATCGCTATCTGTAAAAATTCCTTCAGAAACTCTAAACTTACCCTCCCTCCCAACTCCCGATTCCTAATTCCCCATTCCCGCAGCGAAATTCCACCAAAATCTTCCATGACTAACGCATAGCCATTCTCATAATTTTCTAGACTGTAAGTCTGAATAATTCCGGGAGAGTTGAGATTTTTAGCAATGGTATACTGATTGCGAAACTGTACAAGTTCATTAAAACTCGGATAAGGATTCTTCAGCACTTTAAGTACTACTGATAATGAATCAATCTCTCGAATAGCCCGATAAACCAAAGTTTTAGAGCCGTTGTAAATTTCTTTACCCAATTTATAACCGGGAATTCTCAGCATAGTATCAAATTGATGTAAATACTAAGCTTAGTATTCCCATCTGCACAAAAAACTTTATCATTTCAGCAAAAATTGCTACTGTGTATCTACAGAGATTGGTGAGCATTAAAAACTTTAACCATCCAACTGTATTAGTAAACACAATTTATTCTCTAATGCAGATATCCTTGTCATACCAATTCTATGTGAGTCTGCATTTAATCTTCATATCTCTTCTTTCTTTGTGTTCTACCCTTCTCCCAAAGGGAGACGCTACGCGAACGGGAAGCCGCTATCGCGTCTATGCGCCCTTTGTGGTTCGTTCTTTAATTCAGTGCATCTTCATGCAGAATTGGTATCAGAATACCAAATATATTTCATCTCATACAAATCTAAACAATAGTTGTAAGTAGAGCGATGTGAATATTGGAGGATGAGTATGAAGTAAAAAAACAATTTAGGAGTGCAAATTAATATCAGCAAATTAATTTGCTACTAACTTTGTCCTCAAATTGATCAATTTCACTAGTTGGGGTAATTGTTGTATGAATAATAACGAACCTAAAATGCAGATTACACCACCTAAAATCAAAGTATTGGGAGCTTTTAAATAATTGGCGAGAGTTCCAGCGAGGAGATTACCAAAAGGAGCCATACCCATAAAACACATAGCATAAAAACTCATTACCCTGCCGCGTTTGCTATCTTCCACAATAAATTGCAGCAATGTATTACTTGCAGCTACCTGGAGTGTAGAACTCCAGCCAACCATAACCAAAGCTAACTGAGAAATCCAGAAGACTTGAGAGACAGAAAAACAAATAAAGCCAACCCCCATAATCGCCGGACAAAAGGCTATTAAACGCTCTAAACCTACGATATTTTGCCGAAAACTCAGATAAACACAAGCAAACACCGAACCCATAGCAGCTGCGGCTGTGAGAAAACCCAAGGTTTCCGAACCTCCATGCAGAACTTCGACTGCAAAGATGGGTAGAAGTGTCGTATATGACATACCCACTAAACTAGCTGTTGCCAGTAATAGCAAGATAGAACGCACAGGTAAGAAATGATAAGCATATTGAAATCCTTCTTGCAACTTTCGCCAAGGATCGCTTGTCTGTATTTCCACTGTGCGCGGTGTAATTTGCATTGCTGTAATTGCCCAAATAGCCACAATATAGCTGAGACTATCGTATAAAAAGCAGTAGCCTGCGCCAAACTTAGCAATCAAAATCCCACCAAGAGCCGGGCCAATTAATCGCGCTCCATTGAGAAAGGCTGCATTAAGCGCGATGCCTTCGGCGGGCTACGCCAACGCATTTGCCATCAGTTCTCGACTCACCATATCACTAACAAATGCGTGGCGAACCGGCACATCTAAGCCTTTGAGCAAACCTAATAATGTACTCAAGGTTAGCAATGTCCAAAAATTAGCCAAACCTAAAAATGTGATGACAGTCAGAATAATTGAGATAGAAATCCCAACAAGCTGAAATAACAATAACAAACGATGGCGGTTGTAGCGATCGGCTAAAATCCCCGAAATTGGAGCTAAGGCAAATACTGGTAATTGTCCAAAAAATCCTGCTATTCCTAACATTAAAGCCGAATCGGTTAATTGATAAATTAACCAAAGCACCGCTACCTGGGTCATGAAATTGCCCGTCATCGACAAAGCTTGTCCGGCAAAATAGAGGCGATAATTGCGCGATCGCAACGCAGGCAAATCAAGATTTAATTTAAATAAAGATAATAATTTCATGTATAAGATTTCACAACTTCTAAACTCTTCAATTCTCTGCGCCCCTCTGACTTGAAAGTGCTGAGTACTGAGTTAAAAGTGCTGAGTAAGCATAGTACTCGCTCTTTCATGCTTGGCTATGAAACAAGTTTCATCGGGACTGCGTTGAAAAAAGGAAGAAATCAAGCAACAGCCTCATTCCTTCCTCAATCCCTAAAACTTACACTGTGACTAATTCCCGTTTTGCAACTATCGACTCAGGCTTGACCCAAATCTGATCTAACCCACCACTCAACAGGCGATATTGTTGGTTGGGGTCTTGTTGCGGATAATCCATCCGCTTGTGCATCCCTCTAGTTTCTTGGCGTTGCAAACCACTGTTGTACATCCAGCGTGCAGTTGCAACCATCGCTGCTGCTTCCCGCGATCGCACAATATGGCTATCATAAGGTGTGTTACTACGGCGGATTTCTTGCCATAGGTGATCTAATCTTTCTAAAGATTCACCTAATACAGATTCGCTGCGGAAGAGGTTGCGGTCATAGGGAAAAACTTCAGCTTGGGTTGCCGCGATCGCTTCTTCAGCAGAGAATTGATGATCACCGCCGCCACGTAACCCGGCTGTACCCACGCCCTGAACACTGCGCTGGCTGGCTTTTTCACCCAAACTCAGGGCATAGTTAGCCGCAGATTGTCCCGACCAATAGCCAGAAGACATTGCCCAAGCCGCATTATGGCTACCACCACCTGTAAAACCACCGCAGATTAATTCTCTAGTAGCAGCATCCCCCGCCGCATAAAGTCCATTAACTGAGGTAGCGCAGGTATGGTCAGTAATCCGAATCCCACCAGTACCGCGTACAGTTCCTTCTAAACGCAAAGTGATCGGGAATCTTTGTGTAAATGGGTCTATCCCAGCGCGATCGAATACCACAAAGAAGTTAGGCTGAGAAGCTCGCATCCATGCTTTAGTTGCTTCATCCATATTTTGGTCAAGACGTGCATACACAGGTTGAGTCAGCAATGTCTTAGCAACCACTGAACGACCACGTTTAGAACCTGCACCTTCAATTACTGTGCCATCTTCATAAGTGAAAGAAGCCCAATCATAATATCGGGTCTTAGTCACCGAAGAAAACGCCGGCGAAATCGCATAGGCATTGGAAAATTCCATCCCAGAGAAATCAGCCCCGGCTTCAGCAGCCATTAAATAACCGTCTCCTGTCAAAACATTACAACCCAGAGCCTTACTCAAAAAGGCACAGCCACCAGTTGCAATCACCACGGCTCCAGCTTTCACTGTCCAGTGTTCCCCGGTTTGTCGATTAATCCCCTGAGCACCAGCTACCGCGCCTTCTGCATCCACCAATAACTCTAAAGCGGGACTGTGGTCTAAAATTTTCACCCCTGCTTGCTTAATCTTTCTCCGCATAAACCGCATATACTCTGGGCCTTGCAAAGAGCGACGGATAACTTTTCCTTCTGCATCCACACTAAAACGGTAGCCTTCGTCAGCCAGAGAATTAATGTTGTCATAGGTACGGTCTAATACCCGCTTCATCCACTGCCGATCTGCCAGGAAACCTCCCATCGCTTCTCGGCTGGCCATTGCGGCTTCTCGTTGTTCTGGGTCTGGTGGTATATACCATACGCCATTTCCAGATGCGGCCGCTGCACCACTTGTACCGCAGTAACCTTTATCTACTAACACAACTTTTGCGCCACTGGTGGCTGCACTCCAAGCTGCCCAAGTTCCAGACGGGCCACCACCAATAATCAAAACATCAGCGTCTTGATGAGTAGAACTATTCATGAAATTTACTCCTTGAAAAGTAAGAAATGGGGAAGGGCAATCTTCCCCAGATAATGAGCGAGGCTAAGTTACATACATAACTAGCCAAGTTCATCTAGTAGTCTGCCAAGGAAACTTTGCGTTGTGGTCAGCAGAGGAGCAGAGGGGCAGAGGGGCAGGGGGGAAAGACTTACTGCAAGTTTCTCCTCTGCTCTCCTGCTCCCTTGCTCCCTTGCTTACCTCCACGTAGCAATTTTGGGTTGGTACACTACTAGGCATAATTTCTAGAAGACCTGAAAAGTTAGCTCTCCAAGTCTTACATAGGCTTCCTTAAAATACTAATTATTGACCGATTTAACGTAGTTAATTTAGCAGTATTGCATTGCCATTCAAAAAATTCAAGTACTTAGTATATGTAAAACAAATATTTAGTTATTCTAAGTAATGCTGGGAATATAGGCTTTACTGCACTACTTGATTTTTTTCAAACTATGTGACATGATACTTAACACAGTAAAGTACGGTAACTCGATAAACTTACTGTACTAACTCCTCTACCGGCAATTCTGATTTAACTCGCTATTGCTTAGTTAGTTTAATCAGAAGCCATTCCATGCCTAGGGTTTAATTTGAAAAACACAACCTATGAGGAATTTTCCTCTCAGTTGAATTGAACATTTACCTCAAAAAAGTGAGTTTGGAGAATTTTGTATGGCAGCTATAGCGTTGAGCGTATCTACCGTTAAACCTTTGGGCGATCGCGTGTTTATCAAAATTAGTGAGTCCGAAGAAAAGACTGCGGGTGGTATTCTTTTGCCTGATAGTGCTAAAGAAAAACCGCAGGTAGGTGAAATTGTCGCTGTCGGCCCTGGTAAACGCAACGATGACGGAACCTATCAAACTATTGATATTAAAATTGGCGATAAAGTGCTGTTCTCTAAGTACGCTGGCACTGATATCAAGCTAGGTATAGAAGAGTATGTCCTGTTGTCAGAAAAGGATATTTTGGCAATTGTGTCATAGGCGATCGCCATTCATTATTCATCATTCCTAAATAGCCAATCATCAACCTACACAATCTAAAGAGGACTGAAATTACTATGGCTAAACGCATCATTTACAACGAAAATGCTCGTCGTGCCTTGGAAAGAGGTATTGATATTCTGGCAGAAGCGGTAGCAGTTACCCTCGGCCCCAAAGGTCGTAACGTTGTTTTAGAAAAGAAGTTTGGCGCACCTCAAATTGTGAATGATGGAGTCACCATCGCTAAAGAAATTGAATTAGAAGATCATGTCGAAAACACAGGCGTGGCTCTAATTCGTCAAGCTGCTTCTAAAACTAACGATGCGGCGGGAGACGGCACAACCACAGCAACAGTATTAGCTCACGCCATTGTCAAAGAAGGCTTACGAAACGTTGCGGCTGGTGCAAATGCCATTCAACTCAAGCGTGGTATCGACAAAGCTACAGGTTTTCTAGTCGATAAGATTAAAGAACACGCTCGTCCTGTGGAAGACTCCAAAGCGATCGCTCAGGTTGCAGCGATCTCTGCGGGTAATGATGAAGTCGTCGGTGCTTTAATTGCCGAAGCCTTAGATAAAGTTGGTCGTGAAGGCGTAGTATCTCTAGAAGAAGGTAAATCAGTCACCACCGAACTGGAAGTGACAGAAGGCTTGAACTTCGACAAGGGTTATATTTCTCCCTATTTTGCGACTGATGCAGAACGGTTAGAAGCAGTCCTAGATGAGCCTTTCTTGCTGTTAACTGATAAGAAAATCACATTGGTACAAGACCTAGTACCGATTCTGGAACAAGTCGCACGTCAAGGCAGACCCTTAGTAATTATTGCCGAAGATATTGAAAAAGAAGCTCTGGCAACCTTAGTTGTCAACCGTTTGCGGGGTGTGTTGAATGTTGCGGCTGTCAAAGCACCTGGATTTGGCGATCGCCGTAAAGCTATCCTCGAAGATATTGCTATTCTCACAGGTGGACAGTTAATTACCGAAGATGCTGGTTTGAGACTTGATGCTACCAAGCTCGACCAACTCGGTAAAGCCCGCCGCATCACCATCACCAAAGACAGCACCACCCTCGTAGCAGAAGGTAACGAGCAAGCTGTCAAGGCAAGAGTAGAACAAATCCGCCGCCAAATCGAAGAAACTGAGTCTTCCTACGACAAAGAAAAACTCCAAGAACGTCTGGCGAAATTAGCCGGTGGGGTTGCAGTCGTGAAAGTCGGTGCAGCCACAGAAACCGAACTCAAAGACCGCAAACTACGCCTAGAAGATGCCATCAACGCTACCAGAGCAGCTGTTGAAGAAGGTATTGTTCCTGGTGGTGGTACAACCCTGGCGCATTTGGCTCCTGAGTTAGAAACCTGGGCGAAGGCTAACTTAGTAGATGAAGAATTAATCGGTGCGTTAATTGTCTCTCGCGCTTTGGCTGCACCTCTCAAACGAATTGCGGAAAATGCCGGACAAAATGGTGCGGTGATTGCAGAACGAGTCAAAGAGAAAGAATTCAATGTCGGTTACGACGCAACAACCGGCGAATTCGTTGATTTGTTTGCGGCAGGAATTGTTGACCCCGCTAAGGTGACACGTTCCGCCGTCCAAAATGCCGCGTCAATCGCAGGTATGGTATTGACTACCGAAGCCATTGTAGTTGACAAACCAGAACCAAAAGATGCCGCCCCTGCTGCTCCTGGTGGCGGCTTAGGCGGTGGCGACTTTGATTATTAATAGATCATAAGATAGGCACGAACTGTACTAGTTGATTGTATTGGTCATTTGTCTTGTGTTATGACAAATGACCATTTACATTTTTATCAACCTAAATTAGCTTACTTAGCACTCAGTATTTGGCATAGCTGAATTTTTCATCCCAAGGCGCAGCTTTACTAATCTGCTCCCATATAGGACTATACAAAGCTTCATGCAATTCCCGTGCTAGTTCCACTAAACCCGTGTAACCTGCATAAGCGTGATGACGTTCATGGTTAATATCTAAGAAAGGAATCTGTGCTTTGAGTGCTGTATATTTATTACCAGCTCCAGTAATCAAAACATCAGCCTTTGTTTGGTGTAATGCCTTTAATAATGCTTGGGGAGTTGTGTCTGACAAAACTATTCCATCTTCACCAAGATATTGTTTAATTTTTACTTTCTCCTCGTCTGTTGTTTTGCCGTCTGTAGCCGCAATAACTTCCATTCCCAAGTCTTTAGCTGCTAAAATCAACGACCAACTTTTTACGCCGCCAGTAGAAAGAATAATCCGCTTACCTTTTAAATCAGCAAGATATGGAGCTAAAGCAATATCCAAAGCAGCAGTTTCTTGAGTAATCAAATCTTCTGTTCGTTTTTGCAACTCATGAGCCACAAAACTATCTTCTAAAGATAAACTCAATTTTGCTGCAATATTCCGCAAGCAATTGTTTAAGTTGGTTACGCCATAAAAAGATTCCTCAATATATGGAATCCCATAACTTTCTTGCATCGTTTGTGCCATTTGGATAGCTACATTGGAGCAAAGCACAACATTTAATTTGGCACGATGAGCATAACAAACTTCTTGATAACGAGCATCACCTGTGATTTTGGCAAGAACGCGAATCCCTAGTTTTTGGAATAATGGTAAAATATTCCAAGTTTCGCCAGCGACATTATAATCACCAACAATATTAATATCCAATGGTGTCGTAAATTCTGGCTCTGCTGTACCGATAACATAATTCAATAAAGTTTCGTTACCGATCCGATTTCCCAAATTCTTGCTACCAAGAAATCCAGGTGCATTCACATAAATGACCGGAATATTAATTTGTTGTGTGGCCATTTTACAAACGCTATCAATATCATCCCCAATCAAAGCTGTCAGACAAGTAGCATAAACAAAAATAGCCGCAGGATGATAGTGTTGAGCAACATACAAAATAGCTTTGTACAGTTTCTTTTCTCCACCAAAAACGATATTACCCTCACTAAAATCAGTCGTAAAAGCAGTTTGGTAGAGTTGTGAGCCTGATGAAAGGCTACCATGAGTCGCCCAAGGATTATGAGTACAAGAAACAGCACCATGTACTAAATGCACAGCATCAGTAATAGCTCCGGTAGAAACCATTGCTCCATCAAAAGGGCAGTTTCCTTGAGTTGAACCTGGTTGTGGTGGTTTTGAGCAGGTGAGTTTTTTCTTACCTCTGAGTGTTTTTTGATTAGCTTTACAAGCTGTTTCTTGCGTAGTTTTCATAGTTTTCTCATTCTGACTAGGAATACAAAATAGCTAAGATTAATACCAATTCACAGAATTACTGATACAAATCACTTCCTCTGCTTCCGGTCACCGAGCGACTTGTAGCAAGTGTTCGCGCAGCATCTCCATCAGGAGAAGTCGAGGCGCTGCTTGCCGATATGTATCATTTTTAAAGTGAAATGGTATGAAAAGTTAGAATCATGGTTTTCTACTTGTCTCTTTCTCCTCGTTATTTATTAGCTACTACACATCTTTATAGATGTTATTAAGCACAGTTGAACAGAACTAATTGGTAGTAAAAAGACAACAATTTACTTACAGATAAAACAGGTAAATTTTCTGACGCATCCTGTATTCTTAGTAAGACTTTTTAGAGTATTTTCCTATTCTACAAGCCACATCTTTCCTCCTCACTTCTAACAGATGTAACTAACTCAAATAGAAAATACTACCAGGGTAGAAAATTATTAGCTTACCTAAATATTAGCATAGCTAAGAATCTTATTCTAAATTATTTTTTTGATATTTTTAAAGCAAAATTTAATTTATGAAAATCAGTATTTATGAGATATCCAACTTTTTTGATAAGCCGGAGATATTTTTATTAACTAATGGTTTAAAAGAAATATTTGATTAAGTATTTAAACTTAACTAAGCCTACATTTTGGGTAATTATTAACTTTTTAAAACAATTTATATAGGTATTTTTCCTAAACCTAATAAAAACTCACATTTTCGCTATTATCGCCTTATATATCTATATAACACTAATTCTATCGATTAACCGGATTATAATGTAGAATTTTTTTGCAATCTGAAAATATATACACAATTTCAACTATGATTCTTAGCCATCATCCTGGTTCAATTGTCGGCTGGGACAGATTTGCGGCTCCAACGGATTTTGCTCTTAGCCCTCTTTCTCAAGCATTGAAACAACCTGTATTGCTGGGTTTATTTTTACCCATTCAGGCAGGAGGTTGGAGCGCATCTAGATTACCACGCACTACTGACTGGCAGTTTGAATATAACAAAGCACTGGTACTTAAGGCTGAGACATTAGGTTTTGATTTGATATTTGCGCTGTCACAGTGGCTTCCCAAGGGTGGCTATGGAGGTGTTTTTAACGGAGAAGCCCTAGACTCGTTTATCACAACAGCTGCTCTGACAAGCATCACCCAAAAAATTATGCTCATTTCTACTATTCATGTGTTGTATGGGCCAATTCACCCGTTGCATTTAGCCAAATATGGTGCGACGTTAGACCATATATCAGGGGGTCGTTGGGGCATTAATATCGTAACCGGACATCGGGCTGTAGAACATGAGATGTTTGGTTGGAACCGCATTGAGCATGATCATCGCTATGAACTGGCGGCTGAGTTCTTAGAAGTGGTACAACGTCTGTGGAATGATGACGAGAACTTTTCTTTTGAAGGAAAGTCCACTTGGAAACTTGGTGGAGCCTTTGTCACACCCAAGCCGAAATATGGCCGCCCAGTGTTGGTGAATGCTACAGGTTCAGATGCAGGTATTTCTTTTGCGGCGCGTTACTCAGATATTGTATTTATTACTAGTCCTGGAGGGTCAGATTTTGCTAGTGCGATCGCACTCTTACCAGCCCATACCCAAAGAGTGAAGCAAGCAGCGCGGGATATTGGGCGCGAAGTCCGCACACTTCTTAACCCTATGGTGATCAGTCGGGAAACTGAGCGCGAAACTTGGGACTACCACGATGCGATCGTTGCGTATGCTGATCCTGACGCACCTTTAGGCTTTAGCAGATTTGACAGTGATGCTCACGCTTGGAAGGGTCGTGTCGGTAAAGATGCACCGACACGTCGGGCGATTGGTGGAAATATCGAAGTCATTGGTACACCTGAACAGGTAGTTGAGCAGTTTATCCAGTTGAAGCAGGCTGGTATTGATGGCTTGCAATTGAGTTTTTATGACTTTAAAGAAGACCTGGAATTTTTTGGCGATCGCATTCTCCCTCTGATGAAGCAAGCCGGACTGAGATTATCATCTGAAGTCTGAAATACAGCAATTTCCCAATCTAAAATTCAAAATCCAAACGACTTGGTGACTACTATCAAGGCAAAAACACAAAAAATTGCTAAATATCAACCACATACTACGGTAAGTTTATCGGAATAGTGTATGATATGTTTAGTTATACTCCCAATATCAAAATTTTCTGATGAGATATCAGCAAAATTCCATAGACAGCAGGGGAGTGTGAACATTACTCAACTAGGACTTACGCAGTGAGACGAAAAACCAAGGGTTTTGGGAAGGGTATAGGGGTGTATATGTCCAAAACCCTTACACCCAGTCTCCGCAGAAAATTTTTGTGCGTAAGTCCTGTCAACATTCAAACTCTGGAGAATTTTCATGGGCTACAAACATATAGAAGTCAAACAAGTAGCTGGTTTCATCGGTGCAGAAATCAACGGCGTAGACCTCAAACGTCCTTTGTCTGATGAGCAAGTTAAAGAGATTCGCAAAGCCTTATTAAAATGGAAAGTATTATTCTTTCGGGGTCAAAATATTGATCATGCGGCTCAAGTCGAGTTTACATCTCGTTTTGGCGAAGTCACCTTTGCTCATCCTTTAGGAGAAGTTGAACCAGTACCAGGATTTCCCCAACTTAAACCTGTAGACCGGAAGTTGTATGAAAGACAGTATGGTTTTCGCAGTGGAGGCCCTTGGCACACAGATGTAACAGCAGCAATTAACCCACCAGCCGCCTCTGTTTTACGTGCAGTTAATGTTCCTAGTTTTGGTGGCGATACCCAATGGAGTAATCTTGTAGCCGCCTATGAAGGACTATCAGCACCTATACGTGCTTTAGCCGATACCTTAAAAGCGGAACATCGCTTCAATGGAGGTGGCTATCAACCTGAAAATGGCAAATTTGCCGAGCGAATTGCTGTTAACCCACTGGTTTCCATTCATCCAGTCGTCAGAGTTCATCCTGAAACTGGTGAACGTGCGTTGTTTGTCAACCCTGGCTTCACTTCACATATTGTTGGTGTATCACCACAAGAAAGTAAGTTGTTGTTAGAACTATTCTTCAACCAAATCACCAAGCCAGCTTACACCACTCGCTTCCGTTGGAATAACGGTGATATCGCCTTTTGGGACAATCGCGCCACTGTGCATTTAGCTCCCCAAGATTTGGATCATTTGGATGTTGAACGTTTACTTTATCGGACAACTATTACTGGTGATGTTCCAGTAGGAGTTGATGGTTTCCGTTCAGAAGTCGTTCATGGTGAAGCCTTCAGTGCAGAAGTCCCCAACGTTCTCCAACAAAAAGCCGAGTCTAAAGAAGTAGAAGCAGTACTTTCTTAAAGGTGCTGATACTATCAGCACTCACGTACAAAGGTTGTCTATTAAGAATGGTTGTAAGGGTTTCGCTGTGAGTTTCGACAAGCTCACAGTGAAGCTCTGAAATCCCTATTATTTATAACCTTTCACCTATTACATCTATAAGACTCAAAGTTGAGTCAAAAGTTATGAAAAAAGTCCAAATTGGTAATTATGGAATATCCAGACGAGACTTACTTTATGCTGTTTATGGGTTAGTTTCGTTTACGACTTTAGTCAGTTGTGGCCAAAACAACGCTAGTACCAGTAGTAGTAATGTCAGCACAACTAATGTTAAAAGTACAAGTAATAAAGTTGTGCGGATTGGCTATCAAGTTTCAGGAGATTTGACCCATGAAAAAGGTGCGATCGAAAAACGGCTAAATCCACAAGGAATTAATGTTACTTGGTCTCAGTTTGTATCTGGGCCACCACTATTAGAAGCTTTAAATGTCGGTAGTATTGATTTGGGGGCAACAGGTGAAACACCACCAATTTTTGCTCAGGCTGCTGGCACAAATTTGATTTATTTAGTTAACACTCCACCCGGAACAGGAGAAGGTTCGGCAATTATTGTATTAAAAGATTCGCCTATTCAAACATTGGCAGATATTAAAGGTAAAAAAATTGCTTATTCCAGAGGTACGGCTCAGACCTATTTTGTGGTGAAAGCATTAGAAAAAGCCGGACTAAAACTTAGTGATGTTGAATCTGTAAACTTACCAATTGCAGATGGACGTGCAGCATTTCTAAATAAGACAGTAGATGCTTTTGTAGAAGGCGATCCGAATCTGATTAAGCTTCAAAGAGAAGGTAGCATTCGGATTTTACGAAATGCCCAAGGAATTAATACACCAGGAAGTTATTACTTAGCATCTAGAAATTTTGCCACTAATAATGCTGATTTGCTCAAAGCGATTTTAGAAGAATATTATCAAGTTGGTCAGTGGGCGAATAAAAATAGACGTGCAGCAGCCGAAATCCTGGCTCCCAAGGTCAAGACTGATGTAGATACTATGGAATTAGCACTGACCAGAAGAAAGTTTGATATGCGACCAATTACCGAAGAAGTAATCAATGCTCAACAAAAGATTGCTGACCTTTTATATCAACTAAAAGTTGTACCGAAACAAGTCAATATTAAAGAAGCCACATTAACGGCTCAAGAATATGCAGCAATTACACCTGATGCAGTGAGAAATAGAGCTTAATTTTAAATATTCTAAAATTTTGCTCTGTTTCTTGATCAAGATGTAATTTATCAGTAAAAAAAATCAAGGGATTAAGGAAGGGTGTAGGGGTTCAGGTGTTAAAAACCCTCACACCCATTCTTTACAGACAACATTTGTGCGGAAGTTTTGTCAATACATCTGTAAATAAGCTACAAAGCTAATTCAACTTTTTCCAAGACAAGCTTTTTGTTTCGCCAGCTATCCAATGTCTGACTCCTGGTAATTGTGCATAAAACCACCACGCACCCAAGACATACAAGCTACCACAAATAATCAAGGCCTCAGTCGCCCCAAAATGCTGGGCTAATGTTCCAGCTAAGAGGTTTCCAAAGGGCATTGTACCTACCATTGCTAAGGCATAAAAACTCATTACCCTTCCACGTTTATCTTCAGCGACTAGGGTTTGGATAATCATGTTACTGCTGGTAATGCTGAGAATAGAAAAACAACCAACAAACACCAGAATAATGATAGATAAACTAACGTGACGCGAGAGTGAAAAGGATATCAGACTCATCCCAATCAATACTTGAGATGTAACAATTACACGATCTAATCCGATGATGCCTCGTCTGATGCTCAAAAACAAGCAAGCAAAGAAAGAGCCAATGGGGGCTGACGTGCTGAGGTGAGCCATTGTAGTTGCATCTCCATTGAGAATCTTGACAGCAAATACAGGCATAAGTGCGACATGAGACATCCCGACTAAACCATGTAAGGCCAGCATCAATAAAATGGCTCTGATAGGATGAAACTGAGAGACATATTCAAAGCCTTCCCGTAATTTTGCAAAGGTATCGCGGAAGCTAGTAAGATTCTGCATTGGTCTGGCTTTTAATTCCATTGCTAACAGGGTAAAAATAGCAGGAATGTAGCTGAGGGTATCGTAGAGAAAACAGTATTTTACTCCGAGGGTTGCAATCAAAATCCCTCCCATTGCTGGGCCTAATACGAGGGAGGAACTTAACATGACTGAATTGAGCGCGATCGCATTACTCCAATCAGCTTTATCATCTACGGTTTCAGTAACAATGGTATGACGCACCGGCATATCTAACCCCTTGAGCAAACCGTTAAGTACACTCAAGGCCAAGAGGATGGGAAAGGTAATCAAATTCGTAAAGGTCAGAATTGTTAAGGCTAAAGAGACGCTAATTCCTGATATCTGCACTATCATTAACAAGTCACGACGACTCCAGCGATCAGATAATACTCCCGAAAAAGGAATCAATAATAGCGTCGGTAAAAATTGTACAAAACCAGCCACACCCAACAACCAAGCTGATTTAGTCAAATCATAGACGAGCCAAGGAATAGTTAACTGCTGGGTCATAAATGTCCCAGACATAGATAGTAACTGTCCCCCAAAAAACAACCGAAAATTCCGCCAACGGAAGGCAGGTAAATAATGGTAAATCGTCTGACTGATGCGATCGCCTAGTTGTCTATGCCAAACTTTCATAGGGGAAGCTTTAATATGTTTTACTAACTATTAGATTAGCTAACAGTCATTATATGATAATAGCTAATCTGCTTGAGTCAACAGGCTATCGGATGATTTAGCTTTTACTTTTTTTCACAATTAAAGTTGCGATCGCTGTCCAAACACTACCCCAGTCTGATAAGCCAATTCTCGCCGCTTTTTCCAAGGGTTTAACCCCAACAAAGTAGCTTGCCCAGATGTGGGATATAAAATACCTGTGAGCATTTTAATGGTTGTAGACTTGCCTGCACCATTTGGCCCAATAAATGCGATCGCTTGACCATCGGGAACACTCAGCGTAATATCATCCACCGCCACAATCTCAGTCTGTCTGCGGTTTCTACCCCAACCTTGCGTTAAGGTAAACGTCTTGCGTAAATTTTCCAGTTCTACGGCTGTCATTACCGATGAACTCCTCAAAAACATATTACATATATACTACAAAAGCTCTCATATTTCACTTAATCGGTCAAAATTTCTCTGATTCCCGGCAAAGGAAAAATAGATTTATTCCTGGATTTCTCTCTTGTGAGAAATCCAGGGGTGTGGGAGGTGTGGGAGGATGGTGAAGAAATCTTTCCCCCTCCTCTCCCCACACTCCCCACACTCCCCACACCCACTACCCATACGTGAGAAATTCGGGTTATTGTTCCTCCTGCCTCCTTCATGCCTCAGCATTACAGCAGCTATCACTGGAATTTATAGATTTGAACAAAAATAGTATTTGTTTTTCACAATCAACTTATCTACAGTAAATATCAACTAATGAAATCAAAATTTCTCTCAACGTAAAACCAAAATTCAGCATTTACCAAAAGAGGTAGCATGAAGAAATCAATTTTTCAAACACTAACTAACTGCTTAGTAGCTGCATTATTTGTAGTATTAGTGGCAGGATTTTCGCTATTTGATCAACCCATTGCTAAGGCTCAATCATTAACACCACCCGTAACAACAGAAGTTACAACAGAAGCTACACCTGCACCTGTAAAAACGGTGGCAGAAAATGTCAGACATTTGCTGACAACTCATGAATGTGTTGGTTGTAACCTGATAGGAGCAGCACTAAAAGATACTAATCTGCAAAATGCGAATTTAGAAAATGCAAATTTACAAGGTGTTGATTTAGAAAGAGCAAATTTACAAGGAACTAACCTCAAAGGTGCTAATCTTCAAGGCGCAGATTTAGGTAAAGCCAGCATTAGAGGCGCAAATTTAGATAATGCTAACTTATTTGATGCCGATTTGGAGAAGGCTGATTTGACAGGTACAAGTATTGTAGGTGCAAACTTTCAAGGTGCTGATTTAGAACAAGCCATTACACCACCAGGTTTAACAAACTACTAACAATACTTAGCTTGAGTATCAGGAAATATTTTCCTTTTTGAACCCTATTGTCACACTTGATAGTAGGGTTTTTGTCTTTTTTTTCTTGTTGGAAATTAGTGATATAGGACTCATATTTGATTTATGAAAAAAATCAGTACACTCAGATCAAGCTGCTTTCCTACTCCCTACTCCCCATTCCCTACTCCCTGCCCACACAAATAGATTCAGAAATCAAATCGGATTCCTATATCTATGTTTACTTCTACTTAAAGATATATTGACAAAATTTACTTGTATTTAATTTGTTACCAATGGTATATGTTAGATACAATACGGTAAACCTAGCAATAAGCCGTAGTTAATTAGTTAAGGGATAACGGCAGTGGGCATAGTAGTTGAGAATATATCCAAGCATTTCGGAAGTTTTAAAGCAGTTGATCAAGTTGATTTAACAGTTAAGAGTGGGTCTTTAGTGGCATTACTAGGGCCGTCTGGTTCTGGTAAATCTACTTTATTGAGACTAATTGCCGGGTTAGAAATGCCCGATAGCGGTAAAATCATCCTCACTGGCAAAGATGCTACATATAAAAATGTCCAAGAGCGCAATATTGGATTTGTATTTCAGCAGTATGCGTTGTTTAAGCACATGACTGTGCGGCAAAATATTGCTTTTGGTTTAGAAATTCGCAAAGTTCAAGATAAAAAAATCAAGGGAAGAGTTGAACAGTTATTAGAGTTAGTTCAATTAAAGGAATTAGGCGATCGCTATCCTTCACAGTTATCTGGTGGTCAAAGGCAACGGGTAGCATTAGCAAGAGCCTTGGCTGTAGAACCAGAAATATTATTATTGGATGAACCTTTTGGTGCGCTTGATGCGAAAGTGCGGAAAGATTTAAGAATCTGGTTACGCCATCTTCATGATGAGGTGAATGTCACTACAGTGTTTGTCACCCACGACCAAGAAGAGGCGATGGAAGTATCGGATGAAGTCGTGGTGATGAATAAAGGACGTGTAGAACAAGTAGGTTCACCCGCAGATATTTACGACAATCCCGCTTCCGCATTTGTGATGAGTTTTATCGGCCCGGTGAATGTCTTACCTAACACCGCCAGAATTTTCCAAAGCACCGGGTTTAATGCAGGACACCCAGAAGTCTTTTTGCGTCCCCAAGATGTGATTATCGAAAAGCACGCTCAAGAAGCAACAGCATCAGCTAAAGTCAGCCGTCTGATTCATCTGGGTTGGGAAATTCAGGTGGAATTAACTATAGACGATGGTCAAGTTGTGACAGCACATCTAACACGCGATCGCTTCAACGAATTGCAGTTAGAACCACAACAACAGGTTTACGTCAAACCAAAACATGCTAAATCTTTTCCCGCTTATTACTCCGTCTAATAGTGAAAATCGATATTTAAGTTGAGGGAATAGGAGTTAAAAAATTCCTAATTCCCTTTTTTATTGCTTTTACTGATTAACATTTTATTGAATTTGTCAATATTTCATTAGACATATATCTTAGAAAAAATTGTTATTGAAAACACCATAATTAATATCCTAAAGGAAGAGGTCGCTTACTAAATTTTCAAGACAAAATGATATTAAGTTTTGTAAGCAAGTAATTTATCTGTCAATAGATAAAGTTACTAAATATCTTTGTGCTTTTTAAGCATAGATAAATTTGCTTTACTTCACTTGATCACACACGCATAAACCTACAATGAAAAGTATAATTTTTAGTGGCTTAACTTTCTTATTGATATCTACTACTTTCAGTCCTGCTTATAGCAGAGAAACGGTAGTAAATAATTCCAAAGCTTTAAGTGGTATTTCAGAAGTCACTAATGCAATCAAACCTTTTGAAATTGCAGGTTTGGCTTATCAAGGGCAATTGAGAAATCAGGGAATTCCTGGTTATGCTAGTTTGCTTCAAGCTTATCAAACCAGACAAATTAGTGCTAAAGATGTTGTTCGTAGTGCAGTTTTAGCTAACAAATTACCATCACAAGTTTTAAATGACCAAGCATACATTAATGCTGTCAGAAATTCCCTAGATGGTTTTGTCAGAAATAACCTTGTTAATTAATTTGAGTTTAATTGATCAGGACTTAATTATTGACTAAATTTAAGTCCTGATATTTTTAATCGGTTTATCGTAATTATCGGCGATTTAAAAAAGTTTGAAAAAAGAATTTTATAATGATGTTGATGAATCATTATTATTGAAGAGTTGCTTTTTACTACGCTTCAATTGTTTCCAAAGAGATTTAATTTTTTTATAAGCTTCCTGTGATGTGAGCTTGCCATTTGTCTCTAAACTAGTGATAATGCCTACTTTTTGAGCAAATTCTTGGAGATTCGCATTAAAAATCAAGTTTTCTGGCTTAACCTGACCATAGTAGCGACTGCGAGGAGAAATAAATTTGTCTTTTTCTGGTTCACTCGGCTGTTGCATAGTTTCAGATTTCATTCAAAACTTTCTCCTCATCATAGCCAATCTAGTTAGATTTTGGTTTTGTAAATGCTGATTCTTGCTGTAATATTTAACTTATCGAAGAATGTAGGCTCTAGCAATTCTATGTGAGTTATTAAAGATTAGAGATTTAGAACCACGATTTATAGGATAAATCGTGGTTCTATTGTGCCTTGTTATGTAGGTTATAAAATAAATTTCTGAAAATTTTTACTCACCTGTCTATTTTGAAGACTTAACGGCTTGAATTTTGTCAAAAATAGCGCCTTCATTAAAAAACCTCTGTTGAATTTGGTTCCAACCACCTAAATCTTCAGCTTTAAACAGAGTTTTAATGTGAGGGAAAGTGCTACTTACTTCTTGCGCGATCGCAGTATTAACGGGGCGAAATCCGATTTTGGCAAACTCGCGTTGAACCTCTGGAGTGTAAAGATACTGCACAAATGCTTCTGCAACTTCTCGATTTTTGTGTTGCTCAACATTTTTATCCACAATAGCAATTGGATTTTCAATAGAGATATTGACATCAGGGACAATATATGAAAACTTTTCGCCTTTTTGTTTTGATAAAATCATTTCGTTTTCATAGTTAAGTAACGCATCTCCTTCACCTTGTTTAAAGAACAATTCCGTGGCGTTACGAGCAGTCTTGGGTAACACAGGCACATTTTGATAAACTTTGGTAGTAAAATCTAAAGCCTGATTTTCATCTTTTCCGGTTTTTGTGACATAACCCCATAAACCCAAAAAATTCCATCGCGCACCACCAGAAGTCTTGGGATTAGCTGTTAATACCTTGACTCCAGGTTTTGTCAAATCTGTCCATGTTTGAATATTTTTAGGATTACCCTCACGAGTAGCGATCGCACCTACAGATTGAGTCACAATTGCATTGTTTGGGGCTTCTTTTTCCCAACCCGGCTGAATAAAACCTGTCTGAACCAGTTTCTCTACATCCAGAGCCAATGATAGGTTTACCACATCAGCCTCTAAACCATCAATTACATTCAGAGCTTGAGAGCCAGAGCCATCATAACTTTCAGTAAATTTGAGATTTTGGTTATGTTCTTTTTTCCACTTCTCGATAAATTGCGGAATAATCTGTTCGTATGCAGCTTTGGTAACTGAGTAAGAAACAAACGTTAGATTAACATCACCCCCTGAATTAGCGACGTTACTATCCGTTTTAGCAACATTGACTGAAGTGCAAGCCGTCATCACCAGACTAAAACCGATTCCCAATAAAAATAAGAATATTAAGCCCCAATTTCTTGTAGCTTGCCAACTTTTAACAATCCGCGTGCGAACTTGTTTTGTTATGTGTTTGTTGAACTTCAAAGTTAACCTCCCCCTATTAATTCGGTAAGCCGATCAATTTACTGTAGATTAGGGGTATTATAAGGTAGTCACTGAAATTACATAACCTTCAGTTAACCTAAATTTAAACAAATTGTGGTTTGAGTTGATGTACAAGCTTCTTCCTTAAGAGAGTTAACCAATTTTGGATTTTAGATTTGCAATTTTAGATTGACCCTGATCACCAGGGTGCGGGGTTTAGGGATTTGATATTGACGTTAGTGTAGCGGACACAGCGCAGCGAGTATTTTAGATTTTTCCACCCACTAGGGGCTGCTGTGTATACAAAAATCTAGGTTGAGCGCATCTATCCCGCCTCAGAATTAATTCCGACTCTCACAGCACAAGTCCTCTGAAGAGGACTCAACTAGAAATTCATTGATTAAGAAAAACTTTTCTTTAGCGATTGAAAAACTATGCTCACCGCTAGAATAAATTTCTTGAGCATTAAAGATAAACGTGAGAAAATTTGTCATTCGTTCTAAATCTTTAACGATAAAGGTAATATGGCTAACTCCCTGAATCATCTTATTGTCTAGATTTATGTAATTAAATTAAAACTAAAAGTATGATAAGTATACAAAATAATATACCTGACTTTATCAAACAGCCAGGTATATATTTTGTGAGCGAAACTAATTTAATTAAGCCCAATTACGCACTACAACAATTTTGAAACTACGTTCCTCAGATAAATCGTAATCTAGAGAACCAAAGTGTAATAAAGCCCACTCGCGTAAATCTCGCACAGCCGGAACAAAGATATCATCAGGAATTGCCCAAGATGCACTTTGGGTTTTGTTTTCATAATTTTCTAACAACTGGCCAAGTGTTTGTTTGAATGGCCATCTAGCAGCAATTACTGTTTCTAAAGTTGCGCCTTGTGCTTCTAATTCTGCTAACACTTCTTCTTGTGTCGCACCATAACGAGGTAAAGGATGACCATAGCCATCTAAAATGGCTCGCCAACGTTGAGTAAATTCCCACCTTTGAGGATTAGTATCCTCACTAGGTTGAGTAGCGTTAGCCTGTCCATGACTGTAGAGGTAAATTCCACCTGGTTTCAAGACACGGCGGATTTCTGCTAGTGCTTGTTTCCAAGCCGAAATTAAATGAAATACATGAACCGTCAAGGCTACATCAAAAGAATTATCCTCAAACGGTAAAGCTGTAGCATCGCCTTGAACAGTTGTTAATTTGTGGGAAACACCCTCTAGTTTTTGGTGTAGTTCCGCCAACATTTTTTCTGAGACATCTATACCTGTATATGAATAACCCCGCTTCACAATTGGTACAGCAATTCTACCTGTACCAATACCAGTTTCATAAAACTTTGTTTCTGGTGTTGGTGAAACTAAGTTGAGAATAAAGTCTGTCACCTGCTCAGAAATTCCTGGTGGAAATCCTCTGGTTGCATCATAAATATCAGAAACTCGGTCAAAAGAAACAACGGTAGTCATAATCTGTATCCTTAATATTGCTTAGTTGAGAAAATAATACAATAAGTTGATAGATTTAGCGTAGATTAAGTTATAATTTTTCTTTCAATATCTGCAACCAAACAATTTATGAACACTGTCTATGTTTCTGATTTAGACGGTACTTTGCTGGGAAATGATGCGCTTCTTTCTTCATTCAGCAAACAAGTCCTGCATGAACTTTTAAGTCAAGGGCTACAATTTACCGTCGCTAGTGCGCGTAGTGTTATTTCTATACAAAGAATGCTGAAGGGTTTAAATTTGCGTCTTCCAATTATCGAATTTAATGGTGCTTTTATTTCTGATTTAAATTCTGGTAGACACGAAATTATTCATGCTATTCATCCTGATGTAGTGGAAAGTATCTATAAATTAATTATTGAGTTTGGCTACGTTCCTTTTATCTCAAGTTTTAATGGTGCGGAAGACTGTGTTTATTATAAAGATATTATCAACGATGGCATGGGTTGGTATATTAATCAATGCCTAAAAAACCAAGATAAAAGATGGCGTACTATTGAAGATTTAACTTATTCCTTTCGTGATCAAGTTGTTTGTTTGACGGTGATTGGTCATGCACAACAACTGCTAGAACTTCAAGATATAATTTCTGAAAAACATGGCAATAGTATAGAGATACACTTGTTTCCTAACCAATATTCTCCGGGGTGGTATTGGTTAACAGTTCACGACAGCAAAGCTACTAAAGACCAAGCTATTCAAACTTTGGTCGATAATTATGGCTTAGGAGAAAGTGAGATTGTGGTCTTTGGTGATCAAATTAACGATATTAAAATGTTCAAGATAGCTGATTATGCTATGGCGGTTGCGAATGCAGATGCTAAATTAAAACTTTTTGCGTCATCAGTCATTGGCTCTAATACAGAAGATAGTGTCGTGAAATATATTCATCAGGATTGGTCAAAGAAAGTTGCTCTCAATAAGATATCGAGGTAATTTAGCTCTATATTAATTAGAAAAATCATGACGCTTTAGCAGAGAAAGTAATGTGATATCTTCAGCTAGGAGTTTATCAAAAGCACCTTCTTCTCTGTCGATAACGCAAAGAGCATAATCAATTTGTGCGCCAAGTTGACGCATTTGATTGGCTGAGATGACAATTTGACCGCCAGAAGTTACCACATCTTCTACAATCAGCACTTTGCGATCGCTAATTTTAGCACCTTCAACTAAACGCGCAGTGCCATATTTTTTTGCCTCTTTACGGACGAAAGCTGTGGGTAAACCAGAGTAGTGTGATAATAGCGTCACTATCGAAATAGCTCCCAGTTCCAGACCAGCCAATACTTCAGTATCTCTGGGAATGAGGCGAACCATCTGCCTGGCGATCGCATCAATTAAAGTTGGATCTGCCGCGAATTGATATTTATCAAAATATTCGCTTGATATCTTACCAGAACGCAGTTGAAATGAGCCAGATAGATGGGAAACTGCATAAATTTGCTTTGCCAGTTCGCTTTTAACTTCCATTTATTCACCTTAGCCAAAGTACTTTGGCTGAATATTTACTGACTGAGTACTTGGCACAGCAACAGAAAATAATCTTGCTGGTTCACTCATTTAATGCTTGCTTTCTGGGAATGAATTATGATAACTTCCTAATCAAAGCTTAACTACGGCAATTCTATCAGGTTATAGTGGTTTTATCAGGACTCAGTTACAAAAGTCAGCGTAGTAGTTAAAAGCTGAATACAAAGCATTATCAAGCTTTTTATGGCAATTCAAACAGTCGGTATTTTAAGTCCGGGTGATATGGGACAGGCTATAGGATCTGTTCTCAACCAACATGGATTGAGAACTATTGCCGCCCTAGAAAATCGCAGTCCCAGAACAAAGCAATTAGCAGCCGCAGCTAATATCCAAGATGTGGGTTCTCTCACACAGTTGGTAATTGAATCGGATGTCGTGTTATCCGTTTTAGTCCCCGCAGCTGCGGCGGAAGTCGCCCAGCAAGTCGCCCAAGTAATTAGTAACGTGGGGAAACAAATTCTTTATGTTGATGCTAATGCGATCGCACCCCAAAAAGTAAAAAGTATCGCTCAAATCATTGCATCATCAGGCGCGACATTTATTGATGCTTCGATTATTGGCCCACCTCCTAGAGTTCCCGGACGCACTCGCATCTATGCTTCTGGTAAACAAGCCGCAGAATTTCAACAACTAAGTAATTATGGATTAGATATCCGAGTCATTGGCGATGAAATTGGTCAAGCTTCTGGTTTGAAAATGTCTTATGCTGCCCTCACCAAAGGATTAACCGCAATTAGTACAGAATTATTAATTGCTGCCCATCGTTTAGGGTTGGATGAGCAATTATGGAACGAAGTATCTACTAGCCAGCCAGAACTTGCTAAGATACTGGCTCGTTCCATTCCGTCTATGACACCAAAAGCACATCGTTGGGTAGGGGAAATGGAAGAGATTGCAGAAACTTTCAAAGAAGTTGGTTTGACCGATCGCATTTTTTACGGTGCGGCTGATATCTACCGTTTAGTAAAAGATACTTCTTTGGGCAAGGAAACACCAGAAGAATCTGACCGCGATCGCCAATTGAAAGAAATCATCACCACTCTGTCTGAAGAAACAGCAACAAACTAAATAGGACTTACCCACCAAGATGGTCTATAAAGATTGGGTTTGCGGTAAGTCAAAAGGTAAGAATTCAGCACTCAGGAGTCAGAATAATAAAGTCTAGTAGTGTACCAACCCAAAATTGCTACGTGGAAGTAAGCAAGGGAGCAAGGGAGCAGGGGAGAAACTTGCAGTAAGTTTTCCCCCCTGCCCCTCTGCCCCTCTGCCCCTCTGCTGACCACAACGCAAAGTTTCCTTGGCAGACTACTAGTAGTAAATCAGTAGATTGATTTATCAAATATTGTTCCTCATTCTTTAAGCGAATCAGCAATTAAACAAGCAATATCCGAGCTAAACGACTTTATCATAGTTTGCTGAAAATTATTGTTCATAAGGTTGTCCCTGACCGTCCTGCACGCAGCGAACCACGAGTCACCAAACGCCGCCCCAAAGCTTACCCCAGATTGACTAAGCCTCGGCAAGAATTACGTCAACAATTGCAAACTGCTTAATTGATAAGCATTTCCGCTTTTCTTAGTGCCATTCTGCTATAACCTCTGTTAACTCTTGTCGGAACTTACCCTCTATTTGCTATCTGTATCCTTCAAGAAGTCGGAAATATTTTTGTGAGTAACCACAGAAACTATGACTATAAACATAGTCATAATTTTTAGTTAACCATTATATAACCTACTAATAATTATTTGTAATTAGCTTAGGTGAAAGCTGGGATATATAGCAGTAGTCAGATATGTTAGGACAATTTGAAAGCTTGAATGCCAGGAATAATCAGACTTTTCCTCCTGCCTGGTTGGTGAGCGAACTTGTACTGAGCGCAGCCGAAGGAGCCGAACCACTGCCTTCTGCTTTCTGCCTTCTGCTATAGTGTGAAACTTTAACAAAAATCTCAGGCTTAACCTGTGCTTTCAAGCAGGTTTACTAAATTTTGAAACTGGAAAAACTCACATTAATTGAGTTATTTCTTCAGCTTGGAAAAGAGTTGGTTACTAGTAAATTTCTCCTGATACAACAGAGGAAAATTTGATGTCTACATTAAGTCGAAGACAACTTCTTATATTTTTTGGTGGCAGTGCGGGGGCTGCTGTATTGGGAGACAAACTTTTAACAGGTTTGTCCAGTGTCGCCGAGGCAACAACAACTCCACTAAGCTTTACACCAGTCCGATTACCCCATCCTTTACCGATTTATCAAACTCAGCCTAGTTTTTTACCAACAGGAATTGGACAAGGGCAAGTAGTTGCAGCTTCTAGCAGTCCCAATTTAACTAGCTACAATGTTGTTGATGATGTGATTGTACCGCCAGAATATGAGCGTTACATCATCGTTAGTTGGGGCGATCGCGTATTTCCCAACTCTGATGATTATGTCGGCTACAACTGCGATTACACTGGTTTCATTCCTCTAGGCAGAACCTTAGATGAAGGCTATTTATGGGTTAACCATGAGTATGTGAGTTTTCCCTTTTCTGGTTTTGCACCCGAAGCTCCGGCTGATGTCCAAGCACTCACCACAAGCTTTCCTACAGTCATCGGTCGCTCTTTACCGACAACCAGAAACATCGAAGTAGAAGGAGAATTTTTATATAACTTAGGTGGTTCAATTATTCGTGTTTCTCGCCGCAACAGTGCTAGACGTTACACCGTAGTTCGCGGAGATAGCCGAAATCGCCGGATTCATGGTTTATCGGGTTTGGGAATTAACCGCGAAAGAACTGATAGCTACAACACTGTCACAAGTTGGGGCAGTCTCAGCCACCAGCAAGGCGACCAAAATTATTTAATTGGTACTGGCCCGGCTGCAACCCAAGTTTTCCCCCTGAGTGCTGATGGCTTAGGTAACAGAATTATCGGCACTGCTTACAACTGTTCTGGTGGAACAACACCTTGGGGAACCATCTTAACAGCAGAAGAAAACTTCCAAGGTGGTTCAGCCTTTTTTGTGGGTGTCACAGAAGCAGTTCAACCTAATGGAACTCAAACAGGCTACATCAATGGGACAACTGGCCAGACCTTTGGTTTAGTTGGTGAAAAATATGGTTGGATGGTAGAAATTGACCCAGCTAATCCGAATTTCCGTCCTCGCAAACACTCATGGTTAGGTCGTTTCCGCCATGAAAATATTGCTATACGTGCGGAAGCTCGTAAGAGATTAGTCGCCTATATGGGTGATGATAGACGTGGTGGACATACATGGAAATTTGTGAGTACAAATGTTGTCACTTCGCCAACTAGTAAAGCCAATAGCGATTTGTGGGAACGAGGGACTTTATATGTAGCTCGTTACAATCCAGATGGTACTGGTGAATGGATACCTTTATTATTAGATACCCCCACCAATCCAATTTCTCCTTCAGTACTGTCTTCTGTAGAATTTGCCGCTTTGGGTACAGCACAAACCAATGGTCGTTTACCACTACCTAGACGTAATGGTGTGGCTGGACAGACTGTTGATGGTGGAGCATTTAATTGCGATCGCACTAACGAAGCCACGGCGTTACCAAATTATCAAAATAGAACACTCCGAGATTTCTACACTAGCCAAGGTGCAGTTCTCTGTGATGCTTTCCTCGCAGCTAATTTAGCTGGGGGAACTCCGACTGCTCGCCCCGAAGATTTAGAAGTGCATCCCGTTACCAGAGAAGTGTTCATTGCTTATACCGATGGTGCGCCCGGTGGCGATGGTTATCCTGATTCTCGGATTTTCCAAGTAGCCAAGTTAAGTACTGCTGTTGATGCGACTCAACAATCAGGCGGACTGTACAAAATTATTGAAGATAGTGCCGATGGCACAGGACTCACCTTTAGATGGCAAAGATTTGCTCAAGGTGGTGAAGCTGGATCAGATGATGGTGCTGGTTTTGCCAATGTCGATAACTTGGTATTTGACAATCAAGCCAATGTTTGGGGTGTAACGGATATGTCCACCAGCACTCACAATGGTTTCAATGTGGGTGCAGCTGGTAATCCAACAACTATCAATCACACAAGCACTGGTAATATCTCCAGCTTTACAGGCGTTTTTGGTAATAACTGGCTGTTCTTTATCCCTACCAGTGGCAACAATGCTGGAAAAGTTATGCCTTTTGCTTATGGGCCTGTGCGTTGTGAGATGACAGGGCCGACCTTTGTGGGCGATACACTGATTATTTCCGTCCAGCATCCTGGTGAAGATTGTCCAATTAATGATGGTACAGTTCTCAGCCGTTCAATAGAAATGTTGGCTTTGGATGGTACGCTGTTCAATCAGACTCGTACTGTTCCCCGTGGTAGCAGTTGGCCTAGCAATATTCAAGGTCAACCCCAAGGCGTTCCTCGTCCATCGGTAATTGGGATTCAACGCCGCAACCCAATTAATGGCAGATTTGTCTAGATAAGTTTCAGTAACAGGAGTGTTATTAATTAGGGTGGCTATGATTTTAGCCACCCTACTTTTTTATTGTGCTACTGATGCTTTTTTCTTACGATTTACCCATAATCCGGTAGCTGTAGCGATCGCTGTTCCCACAAGCGCCAAGGGCTCAGGAACTCTGGTGAAGGTAACTGTGCCTGTTTCTGTCGCCGATGTCAAGTCAGCACTGACAATACTATAAAAGCGATTGCCGCCAGTTGAGGGATTATTAGCATCACCAATGAAAAACTGATCTTCTACTAGGTAGCTGAGTCCGACAAAATTACCATTATTAAAGCTAACTACAGGGGCAATTCCAGCAGGAAAATCAAAATCATCAGCTGCTGTATAACGAGTACCAAGATAATCAAACACAACAGATAATAATCCATTGCTGACATCTAAATTTTCTGCACCCACACCAGTTAAGTTGGTGTCGTCATATCTCAAAGAACCAAAATATTGACCAGGGTTAGCACCAGAGGTCACATTTGTAGTGAAATTGTAATTAAATACCGCCGCCTGTGTTGGCTTAACTTCTACAGTCGCTAAAGATAAGGCGATCGCCAAACTAGCAACGCCTAAGTATTGGGTTGATTTCATCAGACTAAGCTCCAAATCTCAAAAGTAAATATTGTGGCAATATCACTTAAATAAACTTGGAAGTATTCTCTTAAGGTTAAGAAAAATAGAATAAAAGGTTAAGCAGTTCTGAGCAGGTTATTAGTTGCGTCTTGGTATCAGCTTGTGTGGTGTAATTGATATCAAAAATAAATAAATACTCTCAGTGTATAAAATGTTTAATATCCCGTGTTTTCCTCCTAGTAATATAGTCAATGTATTTGCCAAACTAAAAAAATGAGTAATTGTTTACAGCAATTTGAGGCTGTATTCTGCTCTGATCGTTCCATTTATTTGGGCAACATTTCTGGCAAAACTATGAAAAAAGCATTTTTACTAACATCCATGACTGCAATATCAACTTTTTATCTGTCAAGTCCTGTTTTTGCTTCTGTTTACATCAAATACTCAAATCAAGATTCCACCAAGCATGTCATGACAGTTAAAATGGATGGACAAACCAAAGAAGTTACATTCAATGGTAATACTACAGGGGCTGCCACGATTCAAGGTAGCGGCAAAGTTGCAGTTATTGAAACTTCATGCGGCCAAGTTGAAATCGAAGATGAATCTGAAATTAAAATTAAAGATGGCTGCATCAAAGTTTTGTAACACCAATACTCACTGCTGAAGATCATCTCAGGATTCATGATTAGCCAAGATTTTACCTATCAACACTTGTCTAATTTGATTTACTTCACTACATTTAGAGAATTTTTATCTGTTGCAAATGCTCAACTTTTGAAGAGATTTTCTACTAACGGTAGTTGATAGTTATCTAACTGAGATTGTGCGGTTTGAGTTTCTTCAAAAGAATCTACCTCTGGGATTTCCGCTTCTTCAGAGGTAGGATTAAAATTTTCCCCATTCTCACTATCTATAATTGGCAAGGTAATTTTAACCGTGGTTCCCTGATTGAGACCTGGGCTTTCTAGAGAAATGCTACCACCCATCAATTCAATTAAGTTGCGAGAAATTGCCAGTCCTAATCCGGTACCATCAAACTTACGTGTTGAGCCACCATCTATCCGTACAAAGGGACGAAATAACTTGTGTTGTTGGGATGGTTCAATTCCTAAACCTGTATCGGTAACAGAAACAACAACTTGAGAATGGCTATTACTATGTTCAATAATGGCAGCGATCGCAATACTGCCTTCATCTGTAAACTTAGTAGCATTACCAATAATATTAATTAATACTTGGCGCAGTTTGGCCGCATCTGCCTTGACTGGAATTGGCTCATCACCTAAAGTTGTTTTTAACTGTAAGCCTTTTTGCTGCACATTCACTGATTGGATATTAATCACCTCCAACAGTGTTTGTCGCAAATCCATTGGGACAGAAACCACAGAAAGTTTCCCGGCTTCAATTTTAGAAATATCGAGTAAATCGTTAATAATTCCTAGCAAGTGAATGGCGGTTTCATCAGCGCGTTTAAGAAACTCCATTTCCTCATCGCGGTTATCGCACATATCTTCTCGCACGAGGCGGACACAATTAATAATGATATTCAAGGGGTTACGCAACTCATGAGAAGTTGTCGCCAAAAACTGACTTTTAATTTGGTTGGCTGTTTTAGCTTCTTTCCAAGCACTTTCTAATTCTTCCGCCCAAGCTTTCAGCCTGTCAAACATTTGGTCAATTGCTTGTGCTAGTTGATTAAACTCCCGAATTTTAAAATTCTGTGGTACTGTTTGGGCTGCATGATGACTGTGAATGTTCAGCACATAATCCCGCAATTCTTCTACAGGCCCGGCTAAATAAGGAGCCAAGTATAAAGATGCTAACAAAGTTGCACCAATCAAACCCACTGTTAGCACTATCAAAATCAGTTTAATTTCTTCTAAACCAAACAGGGCATTATCTACACTGGTAACAGCTAAAATAATCCATTGTGGCGGCTGTTTGGCGATCGGATTACTAATTACACTATAGCCAGCAACTAATTCTTTGCCTTCTTGAAACGATAAGTTGACAGAGTTGCTCTGACCTGTTATGGCATTTTGAATAATGCTTTGCAAACTATTGGCATCAGGGTATTCTTGGATATTGCTGTTAATTCTCTCTGGTATTGGGTGTGCCAAGAT
Source organism: Anabaena sp. FACHB-83 (assembly GCF_014697485.1). NCBI lineage: Bacteria > Bacillati > Cyanobacteriota > Cyanophyceae > Nostocales > Nostocaceae > Anabaena > Anabaena sp. FACHB-83. Next base: position 193,959 of record NZ_JACJRY010000005.1, read on the forward strand.
TGTGCCATCGTCAGCAATTACCAATGTCGAACCTGTGAGTGAGCCTGGGAGATTTTTGGTGTGTTTGTATAGCGATGACTGGATACTCAAGACATACTTTAGCTGCTTAGTTTGATTGTAAACCGGGGCAGACAGAACCATTTGCAGCTGATTTTCTGTGTCTCTTTGACCAGTTTTACCTGCTTTGGGGGGTAGTACTGGATTGATTTCAAATCGACTGTCAGCTACAAAGGGTAGTTTCGGTTCTCTGATGGGTTTGTCACCACAACTACTAGCAATGATATTGCCGTCTTCTAAATCAGCTAATTGTAAACATTCAACGTAGGTCGGTAATTCTTGAATTATCTGACTGATGAAGTCTTGGACTTCAGCCTCTGAACCAGTTTGCAATACAGATGCTTTACTAGCTATTAATAAGCTCGTTTTGAGACTAGCAATCTCATCAGCTATTTTCTTTCCTTTGAAAACTGCGCTTTCGGTCAGATTTTGGCGTGCAGTTTTTAGCAAGCTAGAACGTGCTTTATTTAAAGCCACAAGTTCTCCCAGCAATAACACTGGGACAAACAGCAGCAAAATTCTTGTTACTAAAATACGTCTAAACGACGATTGACGGGACTTAGCCATCGGGTGTCTCACTGTCTCACTTCACATCTGCAAACCACAACAGCAAACAATATGCAATTAGATTAGCTAAATGAGACATTTTGTTACGTTGGGAGGGGTTTATTGACGATCCCTAACAGTATCAAACATTGAGTGTACAAAAAGAAATATCGTATACCAAAACTCTTATGTGCTAGATGTAATCGCGGCTTATGTTGCATAACAGTAAAGTAATGAAATTGGTAAACAGTAGCTTGCTGTGCAAAGATTCTTTACAATCGACACACTAGCAAGAAAATCCTCAGACTATCAAACCAACCCAATGACGCAACATCGTCCTCATACCGCAGTAGTTTTGGCAATGAGTGCAGATGGCAAAATAGCAGATTTTAGGCGATCGCCTGCTCGATTTGGCTCTGGGGCAGATAAAGCACACCTAGAAGCTCAAATCGCTGCCTCTGATGCCGTTCTTTTCGGTGCTGGTACGCTCCGTGCTTACGGTACGACACTAACCGTATCACATCCAACACTGCTGCAACATCGAATCAAAGCGGGGAAGACCCCCCAGCCGGTTCATATAGTGATTACACAGTCTGCGGATTTTAATCCGGAAATCAAGTTTTTTAACCAGCCTATCCCACGTTGGTTATTGACAACAAGAGTGGGAGCAACGATTTGGCAAAAACGCCCAGAATTTTTTGAACAGATTTTTGTTTTTGAAACCTCAACTGGAAAAATTGACACTGCTGGCTTTTTACAGCATTTGGCATCTATAGATATAACACGCCTAGCGGTCTTAGGTGGTGGCCAATTAGTAGCTTCTATGGTTCACTCAGATTTAATAGATGAATTTTGGCTGACTGTTTGCCCGTTGATTTTAAGTGGAACCACAGCACCCACACCAGTAGAAGGACAGGGATTTTTAGCGAATTTGGCTCCTCGGCTCAAACTTTTGGAAGTTAAACAAGTTGAGCAAGAAGTCTTTTTACACTATCAAGTGCAACGGACATTAGACTAAGAAAAGTGTGAAGTCTGACAAATCAATTTCACACTTCACACTTCATACTTCATCCTTGAAAAAGATGGTGGAACAACTTAAGCCGCGCTATTCTGTTGCCTGGATTAATAAAATTGCCGAAGTCCCGCAAAATGCCTGGGATGCTTTAGCACTGACTTTGAAAACTCCGTTTTTGGAGTGGCAATGGTTAAAAAATTTGGAAACTTCCCATAGTGCTACAGAAAAAACTGGTTGGTTGCCAAATCACTTAACTTTGTGGCGAGATAAAACCTTGATTGCAGCTGCGCCTTTATATTTAAAAGGTCATAGCTACGGTGAATTTGTTTTTGATCATCAATGGGCAGAATTAAGCGATCGCATCGGTGTGCAGTATTATCCTAAACTCTTGGGTATGGCTCCCTTTACCCCGGCTGAAGGTTATCGCTTCTTAATTACGCCAGGAGAAGATGAAGACGAAATCACTGCGATGATGGTGCATGAAATTGACAGTTTCTGCAATAAATACCGCATTTCTGGGTGTCACTTTCTTTATGTTGATCCTGAATGGCGGCCAGTTTTGGAACGCAACGGGTTTAGTTCTTGGTTGCACCACAGTTATATTTGGGAAAATACTGGATTTAATAATTTTGATGATTACTTAGGAGTTTTCAACGCCAATCAGCGCCGGAATATCAAGCGGGAACGGAAAGCCGTGGAAAAGGCGGGTTTAAGACTACAGCCAATTACTGGTGATGACATTCCGAAATCTTTGTTTCCCTTGATGTACCAGTTTTACGCCGATACTTGTGATAAGTTTGGCTGGTGGGGCAGTAAGTATTTAACAAAGCAATTTTTTGAACAGCTACACGCCGATTATCGCCATCGGGTGGTGTTTTTTGCCGCCTATAGCGAACATGACAATCGTCACCCAGTGGGAATGTCTTTTTGCCTTTATAAAGACGATAGATTGTATGGGCGTTATTGGGGGAGTTTTCAAGAAATTGATTGCCTGCATTTTGATGCTTGCTATTACACTCCAATTGAGTGGGCGATCGCTAATAATATCCAATTATTCGATCCCGGTGCAGGTGGTAGACACAAAAAACGCCGTGGATTTCCGGCTACACCCAATTACAGCCTACATCGCTTTTACAATCAGCGTCTGGCGCAAATTCTACTTCCATATATTAAAGAAGTGAATCAACTAGAACAGCAGGAAATTACCGCCATTAATGAGGAAATGCCATTTAGTCAGAAAGCCCACGATAGATAAATAAACAGGCGAAATCTGCTTTCAATCAGCTGAAGTTATTGTAAAAAAATAGCCACAACTATTGTTTGAACCAAGAATCTCCACACTTTTAGGGCGGGGATTATGTCAAGATAATTGATATGCAAGCACAAAAACATTACTCACGCGCCCCAATTACCGAAGCATTGATTGACATACAAGTTCAACTGCCACAAGAAGTTAAACTTGAGGTCTTGGCGCAGGTGTACTCAAGCATTCAATCTGAGTACCCCAATTTTGAAGAAATGCTTGTATTTCAGGGGCAAATGATTGCTGGTGCTAGTGTTGAAGCCACCGCCAGTCAATCTCAAATCGGTTATAGAGCCTTTAGCAAAGAGCAAAAGCAAATTCTTCAAGTACGTTTGGACGGCTTTACGTTCAGTCGGCTTGCTCCCTACGACTGCTGGGAAACTTTTCGAGATGAGGCAAAGAGACTATGGAGTATCTATCAGTCTTTGACAAATCCAGCAGCTATTACTCGGTTAGCGGTAAGGTACATTAACAGGCTAGATATTCCCTTACCTGTTAGTGATTTAAACAATTATTTAAGGACATTTCCTGAAGTGTCCTCTGACTTGCCACAAGGACTAAGTGGCTACTTTATGCAGCTACAAATTCCTCAAGAGAAACTAGCAACAATGCTTGTTCTCAATCAGGCATTAGTTCCGCCTCCAACACCTAATTTTATTTCTATACTCTTGGATTTAGACCTGTTTCTCGAAAGGGATATTCCTCAAAATGAAATAGAACTTTGGGAAATTGTGGAACAAATGCACGAACAAAAGAACAAAGCGTTTGAAGCTTGCATTACAGAACACACAAGGGAGTTGATTAACTAATGGCGACAATAACCCCTATACGTCCTGATGATACTTCAACCCAAACCAGATTAATTATACTTGAGCCAAGAGCTACCTTTCAGTTGTACAGTCCAGAAGGGCAAAAGATAGCTGAGGTCACAGAAAACGCCTTGCAAGTTTTGGCTCAGATTCAAGAATACCTAGAGTATATTAAAAGTGTTGGTGAAGTAGATTACAATCCAGTTCCACCAAAACGCTCAGAGCGCGTAGTTATGCGTGTCCAGTTCCAAGGGCGTAAACCACCTCAGCCTTATGTTTTAGACGAAGAATGACGATAGATCCTTTCTGGGTGCAGGTTAATGAACCGACACTCAGGCAAGGTGATTACCTGCCTGGGTGTCTCGTACCAGTACCATTATTCGATCCCACAACTTTTGGAAAAAAAGCTGATGAAACTCAAGAAGTAGAGGTAATAGTTAACGAAATAGATTTAATTGTTGTTACTCAAAGTTGTGATTTGGAAAATAAAAAGGTGAGTCAAGTTGTGGTGTGTGCCATTTATCTAATCTCAGAATTTGAAGAAGCTAACCCAGCATTTACAAAAAAGGGTAAGTGGAACGAGGTTTTAGCAGGGAGAGTTGAAGGCTTACATATACTTGCATCGCCAACTAACCCTGACAATAACAGGGAAGCCTTGGTTGTCAATTTTAGAGAGATATACAGTTTACCTTACGAATATATTTTGAAATACGCCACCAATATGGATTATCGGTGGCGATTAAAATCTCCTTATTTGGAACACTTTTCTCAAGCATTCGCCAGGTTATTCATGCGGGTTGGCTTACCATCATCAATCCCACGTTTTGGATAGGTTAACTTTTATTTACTCTCTTGTCCAAAAGAAACCGGCACATCTCCAGGTTTGGCTGGTGTTCCTTCGGGTGTTGCGGGGGTGGGTTGTTCTGGTGTCGCTACATTTTCCGTTGGTGCGGGTTTTTTACCTGCTTGACGCTGTTGTTGTTCTTGTAACTTCTGTTGGGCAATTTGCTGGGTAATTTGCTGCATTAGTTGTTCAACTTTGGCAGTTTGTTCGGTATTACCTTGTGTGCGGTAGTTATTCAGGGCATTTTTCAAGGCTGCATTTGCTTTTTTGAGTTCGCCTTGATTATATAAAGTGATGCCTAAGTTGTGGTATGCGACAGCATCTTTGGAGTTTTGGCGAATGGCTTGTTTATAAACATTAATTGCCTCAGCCGTCTGTCCTTGGACTACCAGCAACCCAGCCATATTATTATAGGCGACAGTATTTTTGGGGTTGAGTTGGATAACTTGACGGTAAGCTGCGATCGCATCTTCTAATTTTCCTTGTTCTTGCAGCGTGATCGCTAAGTTAAAAAAGGTATTCTCATTACCACTATCTAGATTAGCCGCTTGTTGATAAGCTGCGATCGCTTCTTGTGGTTGTCCTAGTTCATGTAGCAATACACCCAAGTTATACTGGGCTGTTGCCATTTTGGGATCTATCACTACGGCTTGGCGGTAAGCAGTGACGGCAGCTTCTTTCTGTCCTTGGCGTTGTAACGCTAACCCTAAGTTGTAATAAATCTCACTTTGGTTGGGGTTCATTCTAATCGCCTCGCCATATTCTTGCACGGCCGCATCCAGGCGATTTTGCCTTAACAGAATATTCCCTAAATAATTCCGCGCCATCCCAATATTTGGGTCACGTTCCAAGGCTTGACGAAAGGCAGATTCCGCACCGTCTAAATCTTTGCGGTTATATAGCGTCACTCCTTTTTGGTAAAAAATCGCTGCATCCAAATCTTGAGAGATGACATTTTCTGCGAGTAACCGACTTCCCGGTAAATTCATTACTGATGGTGCAGCCAACACCAAAAACGCCGAGGCCGCTGAGATGATGGTTAAATGCGACTTCCGCCAATTAATCACTTGGTGAAACGCCATCTGAGGAAAGCCGCAATACCACTGACGAATTTGATGGTGTTTATACATAATTAGCAGCCTGTATTGTAGTGAGTTCTATATGTCAGAGTACCCACTACAGCCGGAAAAATTAAAAGTGCCAGATGAATAAAAAAAGAGACACAAGGTTGGGTGGAGGCACACAAAAAATATGAAAAACAACACAGCAATATATATTGCGCCATAACCCAACACCAAATTAGGAAATTTTTAGGGAATATTTCAACAAGTAAAATAATTGCAGTATGAATTGTACTGTTGGAATTGAGATATTTTTGTAGTTGAAAGTTTTGCGGTTTTCTTCATGGCATTTGTTGGGTTCCACTTCGTTTCACCCAACCTACTAGCGCGTCTAGTCTAATTTGTTGGGCTGAGTAATCATGATGACGATTAAATTTTTGTTTTTAACAGTCCTTGAACTCAACATTTTAAGCTTGTTACGCTACTACGCAAAAGGCGATCGCACTGGAGGAAAAGTTTCATATAAAGCCGCAGGAGGATGTTCAAACGGGGATTCAAACCCCGCCTGAACGAGAGCCACCAAATTTCCAATTTGGTGGGGATCTAAACGAGAGGCGGAAGCGTAAGCAGCCCCCGCAGACCCTGTGTTGGTGTTGCAGAAGGAGGTAGAACAACGTAGTCGGGTAATAAGCTCGTCTCCTCTTGAAACTCCTGGCGGCCGCGCAGAATACCAAATAAGGTGCTAGGTGATACTGTACTTGGTATAGGAGTTGCTACTTGGGGAAGCGTGGTATTTCGCCGTATCCAAGCAGTTTGCAAGCCGTAACTCTTGGCACCAAATACATCGAAGCTGTTAGAGGACACAAACAATATCTGTTTGCGAGGAATACCAAGCTCACGCCCAGCCAACGAATAGACACGCGGATCAGGCTTGAATACACCAACTTCATCAACGCTAATCCACCTGTCGAGAACGTTTTGCATATTATTGGCGACGACTACTTGTTGTAGCATCTCCCTACTGCCGTTGGAAAGGATGGCTAACTGGAAGCCTCGACTCTTGAGGGTGTTCAGCACTTCTAGTGCTTCGGGATAGGCATCGAGGGTAAGGTAGCGGGATGCTAGGGCATCGCGCTTTGCTGGATCGGACTCAGGATCAATACCAACACTACGTAAAGCAAAGTCAAGCGCCGAAACGGTGCAAGAGTAAAAATCCTCATATCGGTTGATGAGAGTCCGTAGCCAAGAATATTCCAGTTGTTTGAGTCGCCAGACTTGAATGAGGGTTTCATAAAGGAGATCATTGTAGGCTGGGCCGTATATCTCCTTAGCACGGTTGAAAACAGGCAAAAAGACATCGAACAAAGTACCATAGGCATCGAAAACTAGTGTAGTAATCTGCTGCGGATTCCTACCTCTGCTTGCTTGTGCTACCCGTCCAGCCGCAACTGTACTGGCACCGGTTATCAGCGCAAGTCCGCCGCTACTCAAAAGACCGAGCGCACTGCGCCTCGTCATTCCTGACTTAAGCATACTGTTTTTCAGTTTTCTGAACTTCCCGTCATAAAGTTTTGGTTCTTCGTTATGGTCTTTCATGGTTAATCTCTTTGCACAAATATGTGCTGAAAAATACCTTCGCTAATTTACGAGGGTTATCTAAAGCGCATTAATACGGATTATTAATGAAGATACACTAAATTAGTAGTAAGCTAAAGCGAATTTGATACATTAGCTAAAATTTGCAGTCGTTGGAATTGGCGATCGCAATTTGGGAACTGGAATAACTTGGTTAAAATCGCTACTTTGTATCCAAGACTTCAAGTGTGCCAGACTTGACGCTAATTCACCCAGTTGCTGTGGCTGGGTTAGATGTAAAAAACTAGCTTTAATTGCGTTCCAGTTAGGCATCACAATCCTCCTAGTAGTTTACCAACCCAATATTGCTGTGTAGACCTAGCAAGGGAGCAGGGGGGGATGAAAGTAATCTCTCCCCTGCCCCTCTGCCCCGAAGCCCCTCTGCTGGCCACCATGCAAAGTTCTGTTGGCAGACTACTAGAGGCTAGAGATGAAAGCTTAAAATTTCATACTTCATACTTTTCTCTCGCTTCTGGCAAAATGAGCATGGCATCACCAAAGGAGTAGAAACGATATCGAGAGGCGATCGCTTCTTGGTATATTTGCAATAATCTTGGTCTGCCAATTAAAGCACTCACCAGCATCAGCAAACTCGAACGCGGTAGGTGAAAATTAGTAATTAACCCATCTACTACCCGCCATTGATAGCCAGGGTAAATAAATAAGTTGGTTTTGCCACAAAATGGTTGTAACTCGCCAGACTGCGCCGCACCTTCTAAAGAGCGTACTACTGTTGTACCAACGGCAATAATTCTGCCCCCAGCAGCTTTCGTGGCGCGAATTTGTTCGACTGTAGCCGCAGGAACTTCAATCCATTCTTCGTGCATTTCGTGGGTGGTGACATCTTCCACTTCCACAGGGCGAAATGTGCCAACACCAACATGGAGTGTGACAAATGCTTGATGGATATTGCGATCGCGCAATTTTGCTAGTAATTCTGGAGTAAAGTGTAACCCAGCCGTGGGTGCAGCGATCGCACCTGGTTGTTCGGCATAGACTGTCTGATATTGTTCATCAGCTGCGGCTGTGGTGGTGATATAAGGCGGTAAAGGAATTTCACCAAAGTTATCTAACAGTTCTACCAAAGATTTTCCTGGTGGTACATCAAATTGCAACAACCGCCCGCCAGTCGCCGCATCATTTTCTAAAACTGTAGCGGTTAGCTGGGGCGTGGCGGAATTTTTACCAGAAAAAATAATCTGTGAGCCTAATTTAAACCGCTTTCCTGGTTTGACTAAAGCTAACCAACAATTATTTTGCCTCTCTTCTAACAGCAATACTTCAATTTCTGCCCCTGTAGATTTATTCCCGTACAGTCTGGCGGGGATAACTTTTGTATTATTCATCACCAACAAATCCCCAGGGCGCAGGAGTTCTGGTAAATCGCGGAAGATGTGGTGTAGCGGGGCTAAATTGTTACCTGTGGCGGTAGAGTTGACTACTAATAAGCGAGAACTATCTCTGGGAACTACCGGATTTTGAGCAATTAGTTCTGGCGGTAGTATGTAGTCATAGCCAGTTAAGGAACAATCTAACTGTCTGTCTTCTACTCCTGTATCTGTAACTTTATTAAAATTTTCTTTTGTTATTGCTGGCTCCATTGAAGGTTATGCTAATTTTTACGGGTTTATTTGATATTTTCTAAGGAAAACACCATTTCATTCATAGAGTTTTCCAACGGACATCATTAGGTATTACCTAATGATGGGTTGTAAATTGGGTAAAACTCCCCATTCAAAGACGGGGGCTTCTACCCTACCGGGAAAGTGTTCTATTGAGGATGATAGAAGTGTAGGATTGGCTTTGATCCCAAGCACCAACATGGAATATTTGTATTATCTGGCAAATGCCAGTCTAACATTGAGGGTCGTTCAACATCTGCACGCCACGCCCCAGTTGCCTGTCTCTTTCGTTACAGTTATTCATCAAATAGATGGCTGGGTGGTTAGGATCAAACTTAAATGTCAAATCTCCGCGCAACAGGATGGAGACTTTCGAGCTTTTCTAAATGAATTAGGAATTTGCTACGAGCCACCTATGCGTGTACAAATGGCACTTTGGAGTTTGGAAGCTGGTCAGTCTCCAGTAGACGTAATGCGCCGCTATCAAGTAGCGATCGTCTCTCATGGTAGCCCAGAGAGAGAAGAAATTGAAGCATTCCGCCAACAGTTTGTTCGTGGATTAGGTTACTGTCCAGAAACCTTAGCGTGAAACTGCTGATAGTGAGGGCGGCTAGAAAGAATCTGTAATTGGTAACAAACATATTTCAGTTGTGATCAATTATTATTCGCCCTCACTTTAATCAGCGAATTTATAAGTCAAAAGCTGCGGGAATATATTCTTCCAGAAAAAATTTATAATCCCCTATTGATGCACTAAATACCGCATCTTGGGCTGATGTAATGTGAGTTTTTAATTTGGATATTTGCTGATAACCCACAATAGCCACATCAAAACGACAGGGATATTCAGCGTTTTCGGGATATTGATTTAAAAACATTTCTGCGGTACGCCAGAGTTTTGCCTGTTTTTGTGGGGTGATAGCCTCTCTTCCCCCTGCATCCCAATTTCGTGAACTGCGAGTTTTCACCTCAACAAAAGCAAGTGTAGAGTTTTCTTCCTCTGCTCCCTTGCACCTCTGCTCCCCTACCTCTTTTCCTGGATACTGAGCAATAATATCAATCTCTCCCCAACGACAAGAAAAGCGGCGATGTAAAATCAACCAACCTGTAGACTGTAACCATTGTGTAACTAAGTCTTCACCTTGTTGACCAATATCTAAGAGTTTCATATAAATCAAAGTTATAAGAAATAAACTCAAAATTTGAAGTTAAAAGCATAGTAAGCGTGGTAGTAGTCGCCTCAAAATCATTCTCATAAATTCATAACAGATAATTAAGGATAAGCTGTTAAAGTTGATACTTCTAACTTAGGAGACTACAATATACCCCAGTATTGTCAGAATATACAAATATGATAAATTACCGAAGAAGCTATGAAGAACTTGAGAAAGTTGCTTCTAAGCATTGGCCGTCAGAACTGCTAGAACAGGAATCTGAGTTCAGCATTATCCCAATTCTTATTGAAACTCAAGCTCAATTCATCAGTATTTTAAGTGAAGACACTTCTAGTATTGAAAATTTATTTACAAAAATAGAATCTTCTAATTTACCAACTAATCTGTTTCTTAAACACTTAGTAATTTTGTCTGATTTTGGTGGAGAACCGTTTAAGAATGTAAATAAAGAATTTGCAACTTTGTTTCCAGATGGCATTTTGAAATATTACTGGCAAGAGCAAGAGCTTCTATATGAATTTAAAACATTTAACAAAGATAAAAAAATTCAAAAGCCCAAATTTAGTAATGGAAGTTTAAAAATTAACGATGAAAATATCTCTCTGAAAAAAGCTAAAAGCCTAGCTAGGAGAGCATCTATTAATGTTTTAACCGATATACAGAAAGATGCAATAGCCTTACTTTTATTTGGAAGTGGTTATTCCAAGGCTAGTGAAAAGACTGACGATGCTGCTTATACCTTAGCAAAATGCGAAATAGGTTCTTATTTAGGTAAGCCAGATGAACTTAAAATATTTATTAATCAACGCTACATTTATGTAAGCCCAATAACTAAAGGGGCAAAATTTAATACTCTTGGTCAAGTAGCTCAAAAATATGTGGCAGAATATATTAAAAATAATTTTCATGAAAGTAATGTAAATGTAAAGATGGGTGGCGATTTACCTAATGTGACTCATACTGATGACTCTCAAAGGGGGACTTCATTTGATATAGTTGTCAGCAAGAATAATAAATACGTGGCAATAGAAGTTAGCTTTCAAGAAACAACTAATAGTGTGGTTGAACGAAAAAGCGGTCAATTCAAGTTTAGATATGAACAGATAGAGGATGCTGGACATAAAATTGCTTATGTAATAGACGGATTAGGTAATTTCAGACGGAAAAAATTTGTAGAAAATATGTGTTCTTATAGCCACTGTACCGTAGCGTTTTCAGAAAATGAATTAAAACTTCTATGTGAATTTTTAAAAAGCTTTTTTGAAGCATAAAATTCATGTAAAATAAATCCAGGGTAAGTTATTAAAATATAAATAATGGACAAAATTCGCTTTGTAGATTTATTTGCAGGGATTGGGGGAATCCGATTAGCATTTGAACAAGCAGCCGAACTAATGCACTTGAAAACAGAGTGTGTACTGAGTAGTGAAATTGACGAAGATTCTAAATTTGTATATGGTACTAATTTCTCAGAAGTACCTTTAGGTGATATTAAAGAAATAAAAATATTACCGGAACACGATGTATTACTAGCAGGTTTTCCTTGTCAATCTTTTTCCTATGCGGGTAAAAAAGAGGGCTTTGGAGATACAAGAGGAACACTATTTTTTGAGATAGTGAGACTGATAGATACCCATAAACCAAAGGCATTTATTTTTGAAAACGTTAGAGGTTTGTATACTCACGAACAAGGAAAAACTTTAAAAACCATAAAGCATGAAATGCAGAAAAGAGGTTATAGCTTTGATACTTTATTACTTAATAGTGCTAATTTTGGACTCCCTCAAAATCGTTTAAGGCTATATCTAATAGGTTTCTTAAATAAAAGCCCTAAATTAAATTTATTTTCAGATTTAGGCCCAAAGGATTCACATTCATTTAATCATAAACAGCTTTCTCTATTTGAGTTGTCTGACCAACCTACAGCCATAACGGTTGCAGATATTTTAGAAGATGATCCTGACCCTAAGTATAATTGCTCAAAAATTTTTATTAACGCTTTGAGTAAAGTAGTTGGTAATAACTTTCAAAAGCTGCATGGTTGCAGATTAATTGATTATAGAGGAGGTAATTCTATTCATTCATGGGAATTAGGACTTAGGGGTGAATGCACTAAAGAAGAGATAAAATTAATGAATCTTTTTATTACAAAAAGAAGAAATCAAGAATTTGGAAAGCATCAAGATGGTAAGTTATTAACTCAAGAACAAATTGCTACATTTTATAAAAATCCTCAGCTTGGCAGTATACTCAATTCTTTAGTATCAAAAAAATATTTAAAAATCATAAATGGTAAATATAAACCAGTGTCTGGAAATTTTTCATTTGAAGTGTATAAATTTTTAGATCCTAATAAAATATCTGTGACTTTAGTGGCCAGCGATGCAAACAGGCTAGGAGTATATCATAATGGGCGAGTAAGAAAAATAACACCAAAAGAAGCCGCCAGACTTCAAGGTTTTCCTGATAATTTTATTCTTCATTTCAATGATGATAAAGCATATTATCAACTCGGAAACTCTGTTAGTATCAACGTAGTAAGAGCAATTTCTAAAGAAGTTTTGTATAACCTTCTTGAAAATAAAGTATTTTTATCAGACTCACCTATGCTGGTACATTATTAAACAATATAAGCTTATACAAATTGTTCATAAATTATTCTGTACACGGCTAAATAAATAGATGAAATTAAATTGGTGAAAAGTACCATGAATTTTAGGTTAAGCGATCGCATTTGGGCAGGTATACTCAGTGTATTGCTGTGGGCTGTGTTAAGCATTACAGCCACTTTTACTTATCCGCCCACAGCTTTAGCACTCGAATATAACAAAGAAATATTAGTAGAAGCTGATTTTTCTGGACGTGATTTAACAGATTCTAGCTTTACCAAAGCTAATCTCCGGCAAAGTAATTTTAGCAATAGTAACTTAACTGGTGTGAGTTTCTTTGCTGCTAATTTGGAGTCAGCAAATTTACAGGGGTCTAACCTAACAAATGCTACTTTAGACTCAGCGCGGCTCATTAAAGCAGATTTGACTAATGCAGTTTTAGAAGGTGCATTTGCGGCTAACGCCAAATTTGATGGTGCAATTATTGATGGAGCAGATTTTACTGATGTGCTGCTGCGTCCAGATGAACAAAAAAAATTATGCAAGGTAGCTAAAGGTACTAATCCCACCACGGGACGAGAAACCCGTGATACTTTGTTTTGTCCTTAGTGAAATGAACTTACTGTGAGGACTTATTGTTTTTGCCAAGAATTCGGAGAAAAGAGAGTTTAGACAGCAACTTACCCTCGTAAAATTGCGAAGGTATTTTGTAAATACTTCACGTCTCTTTTCGTTTTCCAAAAAATACCAATTTGTAAATATATGAGCAAAAAATTAGTAGCCAGGCTGCTGCTATTTTGTTTCACATTTGTTCTTGGCTTCACATTTACTATTCATAATGTCCAAGCCGAATCAGCACCTTTCTATTGGGAATTTATCAATGTCGATATTGCCGTACAGCCTAACGGTGATATGTTAGTGACTGAAACACAAAAATATAATTTTACTGGAGAGTATAACCATCTGCGCTCCCGGTACATTCCTTTAGATAAAGTAGACAGAATTACTGAAGTTTCTGTATCCGAAAATGGTCAAGTGTTACCCAGTACAACAAGTACAGTAAATAATCAATTTTGGATTCGTTGGGAACATCAATTGCAACCACCAGAAAGCCCTACTTTCGTGTTGAAATATCGTGTTATTGGAGGATTGCGCGTCAATCATAATTATGCTCAAGTAGATTGGGAAGCGATATTCTCTGACCGTAAAGTCCCTATTAAACAGGCGCAGGTTAGGGTGGAATTTCCTGAAGAACTTACTACTAAAATTAAAGCATTCCAAAGCTTTGGTGTAGTTGCAAATATTCGCCGAGTCGATACAAAAACTATTGAGGCTGTTACTAAACAATTTCTAGAGCCAGGGAAGGGGTTAGAAATTCAGGTGATATTTGATCGTGCGGGTACTAAGATTGAAACCTCTGGATGGCAAAGTTCACAATTTTTTTATGAGAGGTTATTGTGGATTTTGTCGGGATTACTAGTCGTTGGTATGCCTCTTTTCCTCATTATTGTCTCTAGGACTGGGACTAGTAGTAGCTACATTGGAGACAGTAGCAGTTATTACTATGGCGGTGGCGGTGATTATGGTGGCGGTGATTGTGGTGGCGGTGGCGGTGGCGGTGGTGATTAACTAAATAAACGCAGTACGCATCAAATCTAATTACAGTAGTGAAGTACAAATATCGAGGATATCCAGGAGGTAACTGTGGCGCGTAAACGTTTAGTAATTGAGATGGGGATGGGTGTAGATCAGCATGGACAGGAACCAACTGTAGCAGCTGCAAGAGCAGTCCGCAATGCGATCGCCCATAATGCTTTACCAGGAGTCTGGGAAGTTGCTGGTTTGAATGATCCCAATGAAATGATTGTAGAAGTACAAGTAGCAGTACCTTATCCCGAACAAGTGAGAACAGATGAGGTTCTCGCAGTACTACCTTTTGGACGCAAAACGATAAATGTCGAATCTGGGGGAATGGTGGTTCAAGGACGGGCGATTCCCTCTCTGAATGATAAAAATGATGATATGTTAATTGCGATCGCTGCGGTGACAGTCCTCATCGAAACCGACTAAGCTTGGTTCTCCGGTTTCTGCACATCCTCAACAGCATGAGAAATCGAGGCTAAGGGTGGAGTTGATACATCTAATTGTGGTTGTGGCGTTTCGAGTGATGCTGCAATTGATGTATCACGAGAGTAATAACCTATAATCTTGTCATAATTAGAAGCAACGGCTAAAAATGCCCCGCCTAAAATATAAATGGGCAATGGTAAAGAAAATTCTTGTAACCAGTCAAATAGTTCTGCTAAAGCGAACAATAGCACAAAGCAAGCAATCCAAACTCTCATCGTTCCATCCCTGTCACCAAACAACTCTACTAGTTTACTAATAGCCTAGACAGATTGCATGATACCTGATGTGGAATGAAATACATATCCCAAAATTCAGCAGGGTTACAAGATGTTGTATTTATTTGGGATGACTGTAGGCGATCGCAGATATCCTCTAAGCCAAGACGGTTCAGTTAAGAGAATAGTAGGTTGGATGTAGCGATCGCGTAACCCAACAAAGTCTTGAGATTGTTGGGTTCCGTTCCTCCACCCAACCTACACAAATCTAAGTTGTTGCCTTAACTGAACTGTATTATCCTCTAAGCTTGTTTAGCAGACAAGGCTATGTCATACTTTTTTTCAGTCATAAAAAACTATTTTCCCATCAATTTAGTGTATTTAGTTATTAGCCACTAGTTGGCAGCTTAAAAAAGAGCCTTTTAACTCTACTCCAAACTAGTACAGGTCGGCGTAAATAAATAGACCATAAGAAATTCCGAAAAGGCTTGTGGTATCACTATTCTTTACTTTTTCCTTTTGACTTTTTACTTTTGCCTTGTTGTACTAGTGGGTTTTATAGACAAAGATGAAAAACAATAAAGCTTTTAATAGTGCTGGTAAATTGACGGCGCTTTTAGTTTTAATCACTATTTTTCTCACGCCTTGCGTGATCGTAAATGCGGGTGAACGTGGCGTATTAATGAAATTTGGCGAGGTACAAGAGCAAATATTAGGAGAAGGGCTGCATTTAATTATCCCAGTAGTGAATACAGTTGAAAAAATCAGTGTACGTGTGCAGAAACAGGAAATATCTACTGAAGCTGCTTCTAAAGATTTACAAGATGTGTTCACTGATGTGGCTTTAAACTGGCATATCATCCCAGAAGAAGTTAATACTATTTTTCAACAAATTGGCAACCGAGAAAATATCATTTCCCGGATTATCAATCCGGCAATTGAAGAAGTCCTCAAAGCGATTATTGCTCAATATACTGCGGAAGAAATTATTACTAAACGTGGAGATGTCAAGTTAGGGTTAGACTCAGCTTTAACTACTCGCCTACGTAGCTATCATCTTGCAGTTGATGATATTTCTTTAGTTCATGTTCATTTTTCGGAGCGATTTAGTGAGGCGGTAGAAGCAAAACAAATTGCTGAACAAGAAGCTAAAAAAGCAGAGTTTTTAGCATTAAAAGCTGTAAAAGAAGCAGAAGCAAAAGTTAATTTAGCCAGAGGAGAGGCGGAAACTTATAGATTGCTACGTGATGGTTTAACTCCTGAATTACTGCAAAAACAAGCAATCGAAAAATGGAATGGCAAGTTACCACTAGTTATTGGTAAAGAAAATCCGAAAGTCTGGGATTTTAGTGAATTACTTAAAGCTTATAAGTAGTAAATCAGGAATATAAAGTAGAGACGTTGTATACAACGTCTCTATGTGAAGTAGAAATACTATTTTTGCAAGCAACTTAGGATGAGTGTTAACTCTTAGCGAATAAGACAGGTGCTTCTAGTATCTTCAACTGAATCAGTAAAATAATTACAATAGTGTAAATTGTGGAAGATACTAAACCTGATAACAGTTCTTTTTTGAGGTTGCGTTCTTGTGAATCTTTTTGAAAGATATCTTTAGAACCGTATTGCATTAAGAGAATCCCTACAACATTAGACAGCCAATAACCCACGATGGCACAAGGTATGAACAATTTTGGGGAAAATAAACTACATAAGTACCCAAAAAAGTAAGCAATGGGTAGATTAAATACAATATCATTCCACCAACACAAAGGGGATAGTAAATATCCCAAAACCAGCAAGAATCCACCTCTCAGCTTTTTGAAAATATTTTTGTGGGATTCTTGAGGAACAGTCTGGGGCGATCGCTCTGGGGCGGTATTTACTGCTAAACTCAACTCTTGACTAGCTTTTTGGGCGCTTTCCATAAATACACACTATTCCTCTCGGCTTTGTGTATTTTAAACGCAAATTGGACATAAGTCTATTAATATCTTAATATTTCAAGACTTAACATCATAAACAAAGTCAGCCTAGTACTCCAAGCGCACCACGCTGACTAACAAAAAATAACTTGTTCTTAACCCGCGCAGGCGGTCACTGAACTTGTCGTTTATCTTGACCTCATTACTTGGATTAACGCAACAATTCCTCGACTTGATGTTGACTCCACAAAATTCTATACAAGCCTTCTTGCTGCACTAAGTCTACATGATTGCCGGCTTGGACAATTTTACCTTTATCCATGACTAAAATTCGGTCGGCGGCGGCGGCGGCTGATAGTTGATGGGTGATAAAAATTACTGTTTTGCGACTAGTTCCACTAGAAAGATTTTTGAGAATTTTGGTGGCTGTTTGATTATCAACGCTCGATAAAGCATCGTCCAAAATTAAAACTGGCGCATCAACTAACATAGCTCTCGCTAAAGCTGTGCGTTGTCTTTGTCCGCCAGATAAGGTAATACCGCGTTCACCAACTAGAGTTTCGTATTGTTGGGGGAAATTCAGAATTTCGGGATGAATCTGAGACATGACAGCCACAGATTCGACATCTTGTTGTTCGCGCCCTGGGTCAGCGTAGCGGATATTATTTTTGATGGTGGTGCTGAATAAAAAACTGTCTTGGGGAACATAAGCGATCGCACTCCGCAAATCAGATAAGGCAATTTTGGTAATGTCTATCCCATCTAAAAATAACTGTCCGGGAGCAATATCTAACAACCTGGGTAAAGCATTGGCTAAAGTTGATTTCCCCGAACCAATTGCGCCAACAATTGCTACTGTTTCTCCTGGTGCAATTGTAAAATTGACCTGATCTAAGGCTGGTGTTGTTGCTTCTGGATAAGTAAAGCTGAAGTTTTTGGCGCTGATTTCTCCCTTGACTTCTGCCACGGTTAAATTTACCACATCAGCCGTGTCTTGAATTTTGGGAGTAACACTGAGAATCGATTCTAAGCGATCAATACTGACTTCACCTCGTTGATAGGTGGTAATGGTAAAACCTAATAAAGCTGTGGGAAACACCAGCCGTTCTACATAAATTAGCAGTGCTAAAAAGTCCCCAACGGCTAAAGTTCCGCCAGAAATTCGGGTTGTTCCTAACCAAATAATAATTAAAGAACTGAGATTAGCTAAACCGCCAATTAAAGGAAACAACACATTACGGCTTTTGGCTAATTGTAAGTTAGCTCTTAATAGCTGTTGATTCTTTTTAGCAAAGGCTTGGCGCTCGTTTTCTTCTTGAGCGTAAATTTTAATTAAGGCAATGCCGCTAATATCTTCTTGAATTAGTTCACTAATATCAGAGAGTTTTTCTTGGACTTCGGCTTGTTGTTTGCGGAGGCGATCGCTAAACAAATGTACCAACAAAAACATCATAGGATACACTGCCAAGGAATATAGTGTCATATCGACACTAATCGTCAACATGACTGGCAGTGTTAAAGCATAAGCAAAAAAAGTATTGGCTAAACTCAGTACGGCAAAACCCAATAAACGCCGAATATTTTCCACATCGCTGGTAGCACGATTAATCAAATCTCCGGCGGTATTGGTAGCAAAATAAGCAGGTTCTAACTTGAGTAAATGTTCAAAAATCCGTTGTTTTAGGTCAAATTCTACCTGTCGTCCTACGCCAAATAGCCAGATTCGAGAAGCCATGCGGATTAACCACATTGCTGAACTCAACAAAACAATGATTACTACATAATGTATGAGTTGGTTCCAACTAAATTGGGTTGACAGTATATCAACACAACCGCGAATCAACCAAGGAATATAAACGCCCAAGCCATTGACAGACAACAAAGCAAAAATACCTAATGTTGCCTCTACCCAATGAGGACGCAGGTAAGCACCGAGTTTAGCTAGTCGTCGAGATTTTGCCATTAAAGCAACTTTGCAACTCCATCATCCTAAAACAAACGGATCGTAGGTTTATATTTTATCTACAAAGAATTCAGGAGTGTGTCATCAGAATTCAGTAGAGAAAATTATCTGCTGAATTCTCATCCTAAATTGCAGTCAAAGATAGTAGTTTGGCGTGGGAGTAGCGATAGATACTATTTCTGATTGCCACTTAGGCTCAATGCTGAATTCAGGTTTTTAAATAAGGCCAGCCACTAGGGGATAGCATTGCGGCCTTGTTAATTTTACTTTTTTAACCCTAGGACTGGCGACCACGTAAGAAAAAGTAAACTTGGTTAAGGTAACTTTCCCAAACTTGGGTAGTAAGTTGCAGTGTTTCCGCACTGGGTACAAAGTCCTCTAATCGCAAACCCCGTTCTCGAATTTGCTGGGGATTTTGTAACAAGTACGGTGGGATTTTGATATCCGCCGCGTTAAGTGCGATCGCACTTACATCACTAGTTGTCACACCAGGAGTAAATGCAACCAGTACTTCCGAACCAGTCGCCCCAGCCGGCAGATAATTTCTGACCAGTGCCTGATTTGTTAAAGTGGAATTAGTAGCTGTCGCCGCAATTGGTGATCTCACCAAAAAATAAGCGATCGCTGGTGTACTGGACAACAGCAAAATAATCAGCGATGCAGCTAGTAATGTTCCCCCCGGTTTTGCTATCCCACCATCCTTAATTTTCTGGGCGGCGAAAATCATCATTAACACTGATGCACCCAAGGGTTTGAGTGGAAAGGAGATCACCCTCCACAAAGAAGCCACAGCTGGTTCATTGGGATTAATGAACGACAACGCTATGACAACCAAAATAATCACCAAGACCACCCTTCCGGCGAAAGTTCCTTGAGGATAGAACCTCTGGAACAAAGAGTATACGATAGTGCCTACAAGCAGCCACAGTAGTACGCGGCTCAACAATATGAACATAGATTAACTCTCAAATTTTCTAGTGCGATCAGCCTAGGTTTGGAGCAAGATTGTGTATTTGACCGTCAAATTGTAATCGCACTTTTACTTGACTGCAAATATTACCAGCCTCACACCTAAAGACTACCGTCGTAGTGATTTTAGAGCAATTTTTTGACACTGCGTCTATTATTTATAATTTTCCAGGTGAGAAAAAATTTTTTCTGTCACCCTTACACCCTTACATCCCTACACCCATAATTAATTGAGGAATTTTTAACTCAGAGGGGAAAAACTATGTCGCCACAAAAACCCAGCATTTTAGTCACCGGGGGCGCAGGATACATCGGTTCTCATACTGTACTGGCTCTCAAGCAAGCAGGTTATGACGTGGTAATACTTGATAACCTGGTCTACGGTCATCGAGAGTTGGTAGAGCAAGTTTTACAGGTAGAACTGGTAGTGGGTGATACAAACGATCGCCCTTTATTAGATGAATTATTTAAAACCCGTAATTTTGCGGCTGTGATGCACTTTTCTGCTTATGCTTACGTAGGCGAGTCCGTGACTGACCCCGCAAAATATTACCGTAACAATGTGGTCGGTACGCTGACTTTATTAGAAGCAATGCTGGCTGCATCCATTCACAAGTTCGTATTTTCTTCTACCTGCGCTACCTACGGAGTCCCAGAAGTCGTCCCAATTCCTGAAGACCATCCCCAAGACCCCATCAATCCTTATGGGGCTACTAAGCTGATGGTAGAGCGGATTCTTGCTGATTTTGATGTTGCTTATAATTTAAAATCAGTCCGGTTCCGCTACTTTAATGCGGCTGGTGCGAATCCTGATGGTTTACTAGGTGAAGACCACAACCCAGAAACTCATTTAATTCCTTTGATATTATTAACAGCTTTGGGTAAGCGGGAATCTATCTCAATTTTCGGCACAGATTACCCCACACCTGATGGTACTTGTATTCGTGATTATATTCATGTGAACGATTTAGCCGATGCCCATGTTTTAGGGCTGGAATATTTATTACAGGGTGGCGATAGCGAAGTATTTAACTTGGGTAACGGTAATGGTTTTTCAGTGCGTGAAGTGATTGCGGCGACTGAGTCGGTGACTGGCTTATCAATTCCCGTCCAAGAATGCGATCGCCGTCCTGGTGATCCACCTGTTTTAATTGGTAGTAGTGAAAAAGCGAGAAAAATCCTCGGCTGGCGATCGCAATATCCAGATATCCAAGATATTGTGAGTCATGCTTGGCAATGGCATCAAAAGCGACACAAATAGAAGTGTGAAGTATGAAGTGTGAAGTATGAAATTTTTCTGTTCACTCTTCATACTTTCTCTTTTATTTCTGAGAAAAATAAAATTTCAGTCAAAAGATTTAGGCTTGATTCTGTCGTTTTTCTAATTGCTGTTGGTGTAATTGGGGAAAGTTGTCTAAATCTTCTATTGTTTGCGGAGCGGGAAAAATTTCACTGCTATTAGAGTTAAACCTATCTAAATAAATCTGAAAGGCTGCTTCATCTTCTCTATGTTCAAGGATATATCGACGGAGTTCACTACGAGTCATTGACATAAAATCGTATTTACTCATAAATATCTCCATTTTCCATTGGGATAAATGATGATTTCTGTTTCTTCACCAGCTAGAAAGACAACATTTTGTGTTCGTTCATCTATACGTATCATGTGTATCGATAAATACATTTTAGTTATCCAAAAGCTCAGAATGAAGCAAGTTTTTAACTGCTCAGAGGAAGGCATACTTAAACTATTTTACTAATTAACTTCTTCTTGTCTGTTGCCAGAAAACTACGAAAATCCCGACTAGTACAAAACCGGGAATTGCGATCGCCCAGGGTGGTAAAGTTTTTGTAGTTTCCTGAGCTACAGCATCACTGTTGGCATTATTAATATTGACTTTTTGAGAATCTTGTGTATTACTTTGAGTACCAGCAGCGACGGTGACTTCAAACTTGAGGGTAAAGGGTTTGAAATTAGCGCCTTTTGCGGGTTTACCACTGAGTTGTAATTGATAAAGTCCGGGTTTGGGGAAGGTGATTTCGGTTCCGGGAATACCTTGGAAGCGTTCGGCGGATACAGGTTTGAGGGATGGTTCCAGTAGTGCTGGTTCGCTGGGGGTGTGGGGTTCGGCGTAAACTGCCAACTGACAATTACACTGAGCGAGGGGAATGGTTTGTCCACCTTTCCGTGCCAGAGCAAACCAAGCTTGGGTAGGTTCGCCAGCACGGGGATTATCATTGGGTTCGAGATGGAGAGTCGCGCCGACATCTGCGGCTACTTGGACTTTATGGGCCAAGACTGGGTGAATATTAGTAATTGCGATCGCTACACAAAACAGCAATAATGCGGATTGTAATTTTTTCATGCTTGGAAAATAATTCATGCTCACCAAATAAGGCAAAAGTTAAAAGGCAAAATAAAGAAAAATAAAAATGCTCGTAAGCCTCTAAATTTATATATGGAACAAAATAAAAACATTTATTTCGAGGCGCACAGCAGCGAAAAATAATATGTCCTGATGAAATCCCCTAAATTTATTTATGGAGATTATCTTTTTACTTTTTACTTTTTACTTTTTACTTCTTAACCTGCTCACCTGCTTTTACCCAACGCAACAGCAATACTCCAAGGGTAGCTGTAACTAGTAGCACTGTTGCCAACTTATTACCCCAAGTTGATTTTAGAGAACCCAGGTAATGGGAACCTATCACCACTGCATGAAAGGTACTCAAGATTAAAGCCGGCACAGTTAAAAGATGAATTTGTCGCCAAAGTTTACCCCAAGATTTTTGCAACGATTCCCAACTCGTTAAAGCAGCAGGAGTCATTAAGATCAATGCTACAGCACCCGCAGCTATCCCCCAGCGAAATTCCCTGGGAAAAAACCAAAAAGCGGCAAAATTCCATTGCAGAGAATGTTCAATGTTATGGGTGGTGTGGACTAAAGCCAGCACAAAAGCACCCACACCCAAAGCCCGCCGATAACGCATAGGTGCAGCCCATAAATTACTAATTGGGCGAGCAATTAAAGCCAACATCAGACAAAATAAGGCGGCGTGTCCGGTGTAGTCTACCATTGTGTCGCCAGTCCGCAATAAGGTGATTACACCAATGGACAGTGTTACCCAACCGCCTAAGCGAAATAATTGACTGCGCCTATCTTTACTAACTAACGAAGTGGAAACACCAACCCCTAACATCGTGGGTAAAGTTCCTAAACCAAAGGCTAACATTGTGGCTGCACCCATCCAGAGGTTGCTGGTTTCTGCGGCTTTGATTTGAGCCGCATATAAGAAACCACAAGGCATTAAACCCCAAGTCATTCCCAAAAATATGGGTGTCCACCATTTGGTTTGCGAGGAAAGTTTGACCATACCTGCACTCAGGCGATCGTGTAAATTACTTTTTAATAAAGGGTGTAATACCGGGATATGGGGCAACCAATTTGGTTTAATTTGCCCTAAGCCAAACCAAATCAGCATAATTCCCGTAATCATCGCCATCCAACGGCGAAATTCACTGCCAATTCCCGCTAGTTGTCCACCTTCAAACAATACCGAACCGACAGCCCCAATTCCTGCACCCACCAGGGCGTAGCTCAACATTCTGCCAAGATTCAGTAAAAAGTGAAATATTAATTGCTGTTGCCAAGTCGAGGAAAATTCTGAGGTCGATTTCTGCCCATTTTGCTTACCAGACAACGAAAAAGCCACTGTTAAAGGGCCACACATCCCGAAGCAATGCCCAAAACTGCCGAGAAATCCCAGGATGGCGATGAGCGACAAATCTAACATATCCAGCCTTCAGCACTGCCCAAACAAGGAACAATATGTCAAATTTTTGCCTCTGTCAACAGACAAGTCGTCAAACTTGTGTTTGCGCTACTCTAGGTTTGGAAAGCAGGGTTCAATGTATGCAAAAACGGATTTGGCTGATGCTGTTGGTGCTGGTGGTAGTTGTCATTGTTGGTAGTAGAAGTATTGCGTTCAATAGTTTTTTACCCCAGGCTGCTGCACCAGAAATTGTGGAGCAAGTACCAGCCAAGGAAACTCAACCCAAGCCGCCAATACAAGACAATACACCACAAGTTTCGGTTGAGAATTTGCTTGCCCACATTGAAAAGTTAAATTTTCAACGCTATACAACAGCAGAGCGATCGCGTACTCGTACATATATCACAAGTGAATTAAAAAAATCCGGCTGGAAACCACAGCTAGAGAAATTTACTGAGGGTGTGAATATCTTTGCAGAACGTTTAGGAACTGACAAAACCGCAGGTACAATTCTCGTCGGCGCACATTATGATACAGTCGCCGCTTCTCCTGGTGCTGATGATAACGGTACTGGGGTGGCGGTACTCTTAGAAATTGCCAGATTACTTGGTTCCCAACCGACTCCACGCACTTTACAGTTAATTTTTTTTGACAAAGAAGAAGCCGGACTTTTGGGTAGTAAAGCTTTTGCAGCTCAAGCCAAACGGTTAAAAAATCTCAGTGGTGTGATTGTTATGGATATGGTTGGTTATGCTTGCTACACACCTGGCTGTCAACAATATCCACCGGGTTTACCTGTAACGCCACCCAGCGATAAGGGAGACTTTTTAGCAGTGGTGGGAGATACGGAACATTTACCTTTGCTGAGTGCTTTTCAAAACCCACAACCAGCTAATTTTCCAGCTGTTCTCACAGTACCTATTCCATTGAAGGGATTACTCACACCTGATACTCTGCGGAGTGACCATGCACCGTTTTGGTATCAAGGAGTAGGGGCAGTTTTAGTGACAGATACAGCTAATCTGCGTAGTCCCTATTATCATCAACCTAGTGACCAGCCTAGTACAATAGAGCGATCGTTTTTTGCAGGTGCGGCGCAAATTGTTATAAATACTACCTCTGCTTTGTTAGCCAAACATGAAAGTTTAGCAACTCCCATTGCTCCTTAAGGCTAATAAGCTGTTACACATTTAAACTGCATAATTAGGGCGGGCAAGATGCCCACCCCACAAGAGTTATTAGCATTTCCGTTATGTAAACTAGATGTGGTTTAGCTTATCCTGCCTCCTGCTTCCGGTTGGTGAGCGCAGCCGAACCACCGCCTCCTGCCTTTCTACTTAACTTTTGGGTAGATCAACACCCAGTTTTGTTTATCATTAAGTTGCAAATATAAACCTTGAAAAATCATCCGTAACGCAATGCGCGTCCTCAGATAATACCTAATTAAATGAGTTCCTGGTTGGGCAAAGACATCATCATAGTTTTGGCTGTAACCAAATGGTTTAGAACAATAGTTACCAATACCTTGGACTGATAACACAAAAAATGGTGCTTTTTTGTATTCATCGGGAACCATGAAAATCCCATATACATGATGTTCGCCACGCCAGGGTTGCACAACAACTTGAGAGGCTGTTATCTGAAGTTTTTGTTTGTTTGATTTTAAAAAAGCTTCTGAGTTACATTGCGAGTTATGTACAGGCCAAAACAAAGTCACAAACAAGATTGAAACTAGCAAAATTAATATATAAATAATTGGGCGACGCATACAAGATGAAATCTAAAGTTTTTAGCTGTCATTCGGGCTGCTGACTCAAGGCTCAAGTAAAGTATGTTTGCGGGATAAATTCTGCTCTCTATTAACATCCGCAACAAAAAAAATAGAGATGAGCATTTTCCGTAGATACTTTGCATATTCGTGGAGTATATGTAGTGGCGTGGCAAGGCTAAAGTAGTGCCATAACCGAAATTACATCCGCGTCCATCTGTCTTGAAAAGTTTTGCGCCGGGAAACCCGGACGCGCAACGCCAGTTGCTTCAAGTCGGGGAACCCGCCCAACGCACTGGCTCAACTTTTCGCTGCGTTTATCTGCGGTTAATTTTATCCAAAATCTCAGGCAACATTTTAGTCGTGTCAGTCCACTACTTGTATTTCAGCAGGACTTACGCAAAATTATGAAAAAACGTAGACGCGCAAGCGGCTTCCCGCAGGGTAGGACACGAAGTTATAAGCGTCTGAGAGAGTTCTTACGTAAGTCCTATTCATTAAATAATTAGAATTTACGCAGTGATACGAAAAACTAAAGGTTGTGGGAAGTAGAGGTATAGGGTGTACTTATTCAAAACCCTTAAGCCCTATACCCTTACACCCCCACACCCAATCTCAACAGACAATCTTTGTGCATAAGTCCTATCTATATGTCTCCGTATTTTCTTGCCTTAATCTTAAGAGTCGTCAAATGTCAAAATATCCGTTATATTCCCGTCAGGATTCATTGACGAATATTTTTATGAGAATTAGTAGGAAAGCTTTAAATTTATTGGTGGGTTGCTTTTGTACTTTTACTTACACAAGTTTGCTAAGTATAACTAATGCGGCAAAAGCAGCTGATAAAGTTGTGTTGCGTTATGGCTTGTTGGCGGAGTCTGTTTCTTTGGCTGAGTTACAAAAAGCAGCAGAAGTGGGAGATTTCCCAAATGGTTTTGAATTGTATGGTCGTAAATTATCTTCCCAAGAACGGCGCTTTTTGTTAGAGACGCTGAAAATGCCGCTACCGTTGAATGTTGTGACTGTGAATCGATTACTCAATACTCAGATTGGGACAACAATTCTTAATGATTTCTCGACTGCGCTTGTACGTAAGGATAAAGCCGGTGTGCAAGCTCTGAGAGCGGGAGCGGTTATCGGTGCAACTGCGCCTCAAGGGTTGTCGTTACTGAGTTTTATTGCGGCTTATCCGAGTCAAAGTCTGGAAATTAATTTACCTGCAATTTTCAAGTTGTCTGGTAATTTTAATACGGCGTTTTGGCGGACTCAACAATTTATGTTAGCGATCGCACCCCAACTTAATCAAAAATCGCTACAAGTTTCTTTACCATTTGACCCCAGTCAACCTGGAACGGCGGAAGTCCAAGTATTGAAAGTCAATTGGCTTGACAAACAACGTCAGCGTAATATTCCTGTAGATATTTATTGGTCAAATGCTGCAACTGCAAATAAACCAGTCATAGTTTATTCTCACGGTTTGGGTTCTGTGCGGACTGATTTACGTTATCTTGCAGAACATTTAGCATCCCACGGTTATGTATTTGTGGCTGTCGAACATCCTGGTAGTAATCAAACAAATGTTGATGCTGGTTTACAAGGTAAAGGTAAACTCATCAAACCGCAAGAATTTTTAGAACGTCCCAAAGATATTAGTTTTGTTTTGGATGAACTCGCCAAAGTTAACCAAACTCCTAACGACCCGTTAGCAGGTAAACTCGCAACTAACAATGCGATGGTTATTGGTTATTCTTTTGGTGGCGGTACAGCTTTGGCCTTGGCTGGTGGTGAATTACAACTAGATAAGCTCAAACAACGCTGCAAACAAAATTTGGCTGTATTTAGTTTGGGTGAAACTGCACAGTGCGTTGCTCAAGAACTACCAAACAACAGCTATCAACTGCGGGATACTCGAATTAAGCAAGCGATCGCTCTTAATCCTACCAGTTCTTTGATGTTTGGCGACTCTGGTTTAACTAAGGTACAAGTCCCGACTCTCATCTTGGCAAGTTCCGCCGATAAAAGTACTCCGGCGTTGACTGAACAAGTTGTTGGGTTTCACAAAATTCCTGCACCTAAATGGCTGGTTGGTATACTTGGTGGTACTCATCTCAGCGTTAAAGACCCCAGCACTACTTTAGACCAAGCCGGTCAACCCAACACACCTTTTACTGGCGGCGAAGTTGTCGGAGAACAAGCCGCCGATGTTCGTAAATTTGTGAAGGTGATAGTCCTGGCTATGGCTGCACAACTCACCCCAGAGGCTCAACAATATAGTGTGTTTTTGACACCGAATTATGCGATTTCCGCTTCTACGCCAGCATTTCCCTTTCTCTTGGTAACAGAAATTCCTCCTGATGCGCTCAAAGTAGTAGAGGAATATATAGATCAATAACTTCCCATTCTCTCACTAGTACACTGCGGCGTAAATCAGCAAACCATTAAAAATAGGTAAAAAGCTGACTTGATAAGTATTATTTCTTTTTACTTTTGCCTTGTTGTACTAGCGATCGCTTCTGTTTATTGACTACATAACTTTTTCTTATTACTAATATTAGCTGTTCTTTGTCAATTTATGTTGACTTATCGTAACAATTTAGTTACACTTATTAACATAAGTTTAGAAATCGGTAATTAAATACAATCAAATCCCCTAACACATAAAGATATTGTCAGAATTTGATGTCTTTTGCTGTTAGCGATGAACAACGGACTTCGGTATCGGTATCTCCCATCGACATTTGGACTTCTCCTAATCACCTCGGTTTGAACAACACCGAGGTTTTTTCTTTCCATTAACTTTCAGACTTCAGACTTCAGACTTCATACTTCAGACTTCAACTGACTTTCAAGACGGCGAAATAAAAATAACCAAAGAGGCAAGGAACTATTAATAGCAATCAGTCTGACTAAATGACCTGTGGTGACAATTTCCACATTATGATCTAAGGCTAGGGAAACTAAGATCATTTCGGCAGCACCGCCGGGGGCTGTTACCAAAAGACAAGTTAACCAATCCCAAGAAGTGAAGTGCATAGCCAGCATAGCAGCGATCGCACCTGCAATCAGCGTCAACGCTACAGAAATCAACGCACAACCTACAGTTCGTTTACCAAAAGTGGGTTTTTCTCCCCAATATTCTCCGATGGTAATTCCCAACAGCATTTGACCAACTATATTCACCAATGGTTGTGGACTCAAGTTAGCTCCACTCACAAAAGGTAAGAAATTCAAAAAATAATTAAAAAATATACCCAGTAGTAACGCCCCAAAAAAATCTCCAGCCGGAATTTTCCAAACAATAGCGCAATAAACTATCACTCCAGTAATTAGCAACGCTACCACCAACAGTCCGATTTGTGAAGGTTCCAGATTGAGTAAAGCTTGTTTGACAGGAAGTGTTGCAGAATTCCAGTCATTACCAACTGTGGTTCTCGCAATAAAAGGAATTACCAATACTACACAAGTCACCCGAATTGCTTGCACTAAAGCAACCAAAGTCACGTTTTTATTGTAATCAGCCGCAATTGATGACATCACACCCACGCCACCGGGAACTGTCGCCAACATTGCTGTTAATAAATTAGTTTTGCTGAGTCGGGAATAAATATAGCCAATACAGCTACCACATACCAATAAAAAAAATGTCAGAGCCACAAATATCGGAATCCCAGCAGCTAAATTGATCAGGTCACTATTACCATTAGATAAACCCACAGTCAGTCCTACAAGTCCCATCCCGACTTTTCTCGCAGTTCTGTTAGGTTTGGGTGTGTATTGATAGAAAATTCGACATCCTTGGAGGACGATTGTACCAGCAGCGATACCGCCAAATATCCAAGCAATACCGCCAACATGCAACTTTACCAAGCCGATACTCAGTGGTAATGCTAGTAGTATTTCTAAAGCCAGAACCATGATTTGAGGAACAATTAGCTGTGGTTGAGTACCAGAGAGATTTTGATGAAAAATTTCCTCCTGAGTGGGAGTAACACTGAGGCTTTGATTCATTGATACAAGTTTTTTAAAATTAAATTTGACTAGGTTCTGGAATTAATGCGATCGCCAATGACTTACTGTTTTTAAGTTCTATGTACAAAGGCAACAGTATCACAACAATCTTAATAAAATTTAAACATAGCTTTCAGCCTCATCACCACAGCAATATTTGGTATTTATACCAATTCTGCATGAAGATGCACTGAATTAAAGAACGAACCACAAAGGGCGCATAGACGCGATAGCGGCTTCCCGAAGGGTAGAACACAAAGAAAGAAGAGATATGAAGATTAAATGCAGACTCACATAGAATTGGTATTAGGACAATAAATGGTAGAAAACAGATGTTCCCTACCATGTTTTGCCGTTTTGAGTAATTGCCTTTCTGTACTAGTACAACAAGGCAAAAGTAAAAAGGCAAAAGTAAAAAGAAAGAATAACGATACTACAAGCTTTTTAGCAATTTCTTATGGTCTGTTTATTTACGCCAACCTGTACTAGGACTAATATTTGATTTCTGAAAAAAATCAGTACACCCAGAGCAGACTTCTTTCCTACTCCCTACTCCCCATTCCCTACTCCCTGCCTATCGCGCTTGCGCTGCGCTTCGCGCACCACACAATTAGATTCAGGAATCAAACCGTATTCCTATCTATGGGGATAAGATGAAAAGCGCGATCGCTTCTGGTTGTAGTAATTTATATCAGAAGTTAACTCAGAAAATGTATGGAAAAAATTCATATTGATGTCCAGCAGGGCAATATTGCAGGAGTCGCAGATAAAATAGCCAATGGTGTTGATATTGAATGCCTAGACGAGTATTCCCAGCAAACACCATTAATGTGTGCAGTTAGTAGTTCCAATGCAGGGGTTGATATGATTCGCTTTCTCTTAGAAAATGGCGCGAATGTCAATGCTGTTGAACCAGAATCTCAAAATACCGTACTTGGGTTAGCTGTGCAGTCAGGAAATCTCGATAAAATCCAATTGATTCTCGATGCTGGAGCCGATATTAACTATCAAACTTCAGATGGATATGATGTCTTAATTCATGCTATGTATGGTCGAGATATTGTCCAAGATGAAAACTTAATATCAACTTTGAATTTACTCATCTCTAGAGGTGCTGCTGTCAATGGGATGAGTAGCTATGGTGAATCTGCAATTAAAGTAGCTGCTCATGTTGGGAGATTTGATGCTGTCAAATTATTATTGAACGCAGGTGCTAACCCAGAGCAACTGGAATGGACAGAATTAATGCACGCTATAGTTTTTGGCAGCCTAGAGCAAGTAAAGTTCTTGCTAGAACAAGGCGCAGATCAAAATGTGCGTGATTGTTGGGATAGAACTCCTTGGTTATTAAGTATTCAAGTGGGTGAATTACCTAAAGCTAAATTACTCCTAGCGACGGGAGCAAATCACAACGATGTGGGAAACTGCGGAAAAACGCCGTTAATGTATGCAATAGAAAACAATAGACTGGAAGTATTAAAGTGGCTAATTGCAGAGGGATTTGATATTGAAGCTACTGATGAATTTAGTAACACTGCGTTAATCATGGCAGCAGAGTATGGTGCTACTGATTGCGTCAAAATTTTACTAGAAGCTGGCGCAAACCCCAGCAGCATAAATCATTGCGATGACAAAGCCATTAAGGTAGCGAAAAATAAAGAAATTGTCAGAATGTTAATTGCATCTGGTGAAGATATCAGCAATATTAACGATGATATGCGGCGATCGCTCACCGGAATTGACAACAACAAATTTTCATTATCACAAGTAACTCCAGAGCAATATTTTGCTGGCAAACAGCCGCGCTTTGGCAAAAGCAATCCAGAGTTGATGGAAATACCATTTTGGCAGGCAATGATTTGTCATGGTTGTTCTGCTTATGCAGCTAAAAATTTTTTTGATGATACAGAAAATTGGCAAGATAAAGTATGGAGCTACGACCGCTTTGGCAGAAGCATTACACAATTAGCAGATGGCAGAATTATCGAAATTGCTGGTGAACATGAAGACTCCTATGACCCTGATTTTTGTATATATAACGATGTGGTAGTTTATCAAGGTGATGGTAGTTTTCAGATTTTTGGCTATCCCCAAGATGTGTTTCCGCCAACTGATTTTCATTCAGCCACATTAGTTGGAGAATACATATATATCATTGGCAACTTAGGATATTTCGGTACAAGAATTTATCATGAAACTCCAGTTTATAGATTACATATCCACACATTTGTCATAGAACAAGTAGCAACAGATGGAGAAAAACCAGGATGGATCAGTAAACACAAAGCTATCTACCAAGAAACAGATAAAATACACATTACTGGTGGTAACTTGTGGGTGATTAATAATGAGAAAATAGAAGATTATATAGATAATTCAGTTGATTACGTTTTAGATTTAAGTGACTTGACTTGGAGCCGCGCGACCGTTTAAGGGTAAATCTTAGGTTCTTCTAATTTCTTGTGTCAAGCCTAATTGAGATACTCTTATACCAATTCTATGTGAGGCTGCACTTAATCTTTTATCTCTTCTTTCTTTGCGTTCTACCCTTCGGGAAGCCGCTATCGCGTCTATGCGCCCTTTGCGGTTCGTTCTTTAATTCAGTGCATCTTCATACAGAATTGGTATTACCTTGATTCATCAGCTATGTTTATTTCCGTAGAGTTCCACTGATGTTTCATAACTTTTGCGTAAGTCCTGCAAGATTTACCAGCAACCCCACCAGGCGATCGCCTCATACTCTACACTAATTAATATCCTGACTGCTAACCTGCACTGATTTCAAAGATATTGTCCATGCAGCTACTTAAAACAACTGACACAGATTTTTCCACCGCGTTCCAAGCACTCGTCAATAATCGCCGGGAAGCCACGGTTGATGTTAGTGGTACAGTACGCGGCATTCTGGCTGATGTAAAAGTGCGGGGTGATGCCGCAGTTAAGGAATATACTACTCGTTTCGACCATTTCAGCCCAGAATCTTTACATCTGAGTGCGGATTTTATCGCCACCCAAGCCGCCAAATGTCCGGCTGATGTGAGAGTCGCCCTGGAATTAGCCGCCGAACGCATTAGCAGCTTTCACCAAAAACAACTGCCCCAAGATATTGGTTACACCGACGTAACAGGGGTAAAACTCGGTTTAAATTGGGTTTCTCTCTCGCAAGTGGGTATTTACGTCCCTGGTGGACGCGCCAGCTATCCTAGTTCGGTGTTGATGAATGCTTTACCTGCCAAAATTGCCGGGGTGGAACGCATTGTGATGACCGTACCTATGCCACGGGGTGAAATTAACCCGGCTGTGTTAGCGGCGGCGCAGGTGGCTGGCGTAACAGAAATATATAGTATTGGTGGGGCGCAAGCAGTAGCCGCCCTCGCCTACGGGACAGAAACGATTAAACCTGTAGATAAAGTGGTTGGCCCTGGTAATGCTTATGTAGCGGAAGCCAAACGGCAGGTATTCGGGACTGTGGGTATCGATAGCATAGCTGGCCCTTCGGAAATTTTGGTGGTAGCCGATGATCAAAATAACTCAGAGTGGATAGCTTGGGATTTGTTATCGCAAGCAGAACACGACCCCAGCGCCCAATCTATTTTAATTACTGATTCGGCAGTTTTCGCCCAGCAAGTGATCACCGCCGTTGAATTAGTTCTTACCAAACTATCTACTCAAGCAGTGGCGAGTGATAGTTGGCTAAATCATGGTGCAGTTATTGTAGTGGGTGATTTGGCTGAAAGTATACCATTGCTGAATCAATTGGCTCCTGAACACGTTGAGTTATGCGTAGATAACCCGCAGTTACTCGCCAGTCAAATTAAATGCGCCGGTAGTTTGTTTTTAGGACGCTACACCCCAGAGGCGATAGGTGATTATTTGGGCGGCCCTAACCATGTCTTACCAACTTCTCGTTCGGCGCGGTTTGCTTCTGGCTTGAGTGTGTATGATTTTCTCAAACGCATTACTTATTTAGAATGCAATCAAGCCGCGTTGCAAGAAATTGGTAAAGCTGCGGTGACTTTAGCTGAGGCGGAAGGTTTACCAGCCCATGCTGGTAGTGTGGCTGTACGTTTGCAATCACTTGAATAGTGCTGAGTGCTGAGTGCTGAGTGCTGAGTGTAATTATTTTGTTTTTTACTCAGCACTCTTGAAAAGGTTGGTCATCCCTTGTATACAAAACAAAAGTTGATATGGATGCAGAGAAAAGGACACCTGTTTCTTTTATCAGAAATCTGCTGGTTGCCCGTTGGCGATCGCTTTTACTTCTATTTGTAGGAGTATATTTACCATTGCAGATATTTCAAGTTTTGGCTGTGCAAGTTTGGCAATATCAAGCTGGCTTCCCTTGGGATGTGCCGATTTTATTGGCAATTCACTCTACAGCCAACCCCCAGTTAGATACTTTGGCGGTGGCGCTGACTAAGTTGGGGTCATTTTGGACTGTGCTGCCAATTTTAATCACAATTGCCCTGATATTACTCTGGCAAAAACGCTGGCGATCGCTAGTTTACTTGTTAATCACTGCCTTGGGAAGCGCCTTCATCAACCGCACTGCTAAGGAATTATGGCATCGTCTCCGCCCAGATTTTTGGACATCCCTCGCCCCAGAGTTAGATTTTTCGTTTCCTAGCGGCCATGCTATGACGAGTACTACCTTGGCTATTATCTTGTTGATTTTAGCTTGGCAAAGTTCTTGGCGCTGGGTGGTATGGATTTTTGGTAGCTTGTATATATTAACTATTGCCTGGACACGCCTGTATTTGGGAGTTCACTTTCCCAGTGATATTCTCGCAGGTTGGATGGTGGCGATCGCTTGGGGAACTGGCGTGAGTATGATTATTAAACCCCATCTGGTGAAAACTTTACCTGTCCCTGGTGTACAACCTGCGGCGGAAACTACTTTACTCCCAGAAGAACAGGAAAAATTAGCCACTCACGAGTAAATCTTTTTGGTGAGCGGCTCTGACTCAAAACTTTGTACATAATTACAGTAATAAGCTAATCAGCATTTAAGCTGCACTATTGAAATTGTACATAAATGACTTAAACTCTCTCCTCTGCCCCTCTGCCCCTCTGCTCCCCTGCGGTCTAAACTGCAAACTAAGTGCTTAATAGCTTACTATTCCCGACTTTCCTACTCACCCCTTCTTAGTAGGTGCAGTTGCAACATGAGCCTCAACAATTGTTTGCGACACTTTGGGAATATACCAGTTCACATCACTGGCTGGAAGAATTTTAGCGCCAACTTGATTAAATTCAATTACGCCAGTATCAGGATTAGTTTTGAAAACTAAGTTTGTCCCATTGGGAACTTTCACCACCACATCACCCACAAATTCTTGTCCAGATCGGTCTGGATTTAACGCTACAGCATTTACATCTGCGGGTAAATAGATACCTTTACAATTCCATCTATCTTGTGTTGTTGCGCCATCAGGTAAGAAATAAAGCGCGGCTGTTTCTGAGTATTCATCATCATCTAAATTTGGTTCTGGCCCGTAAATAGCTATTGTCTGTCCTGTTTGATTGGTGCATTGTCCCCAGTCAATTCCTGACTCAAAAGCATATTTTTGGAGTTCTAATTCGTTGATTTTTTGGTCAATTTGTTCAGGGGTGTAATCTTCTAATTGCTGTTGTGATGTTTTGGCAGAGAGAAATTGTTCTAACTCTTTGGTGAGAGTTATATAATCTGGATTTTTGCTAACTTTTGGGCGATCGGCTAAGGCTGGTTGAGCAAATACTAAACTTGCAAATAATATAACTGTCAGCAACAAGCATTTAATTTTTTTCATCTTTATGTACCTATTTTTTCAAAATTGCAGAGTATACCCAATCATCAAAAAATCATCAGCTTTATGTGGTAAATCTCATATCATATTTTTGTCTTGTTGACTAATTTTATAGCTATCCTAAACGATTTATCCCTGTCTCTCTTGTCCTCATTGTTTCCCTTGTCTCTTGTATTCACATATCAAATAAGGGCGCGATATCTATGTTATCACCTCATAACTTTAGGGTTTAAATGGCACTTATCCCGATGATATTTACGGATATTCTTCTCCACAGTCAGCAAGCGGAATTAATGAGAGAGTTGCCATATTTAAACACCCATAACTCCTGTTAGATTTGGGATTTGCATTGCTTAAAAAATCATAAAAATTAGATTTTTTGTCTACTTGATTGTAGAAAATACATGGGGTAGTATTAAATCTATCTTGAGAAATAAAACTAACGATAGGCGCTGCCATTTGATAGATATACCAATATCTATCATTCAAAATCAGGAATTGTTTTTAGTAGTGTATAACTAAAAGCTCTCCCCTAATTTGTTGTGACAACCATCATTCTATGCGCCATTTGCCAAACTAAAACTTGCAAGATGAAAAAGGAAATTTCTGCTCATCAAAGTCTGCATGGCTTAAAGCCAGAATGTCTGTCTTTC
This sequence comes from Anabaena sp. FACHB-83, assembly GCF_014697485.1. Lineage (NCBI taxonomy): Bacteria > Bacillati > Cyanobacteriota > Cyanophyceae > Nostocales > Nostocaceae > Anabaena > Anabaena sp. FACHB-83. Next base: position 229,823 of record NZ_JACJRY010000005.1, read on the forward strand.
ACGGAAGTGTTAGCGCAATCTTTTGCGGTAATTGCACCAACAACAATACCCGCATCTAACATTGGTTTAATCGTTGCACTTTCGGGTAACGGTACTTGGCTAAGTTTTTTGATTGGCTTAGTGGGACTATTATTTGTCAGTATTAATATCAATCAATTTGCTAGTCGTTCGGCATCTCCAGGTTCACTTTATTCCTACATTACCAAAGGTTTAGGTGCAACAGCCGGAGTGATTTGTGGCTGGAGTTTAGTACTAGCTTATTTATTTACAGGGATGTCTGTGCTTTGCGGTTTTGCCAATTTTAGTGGTGTTTTAATTGGGCATTTAGGCATTCATCCTTCAAGTATTACATTACTGGCGATCGGTGCTGGAATTTCTTGGTATGCAGCTTACAAAGATATCCAACTTTCTGCTGTCGCTATGTTGTGGATGGAAGGAATATCAATTTTTTTAATTGCTATCTTGTGCTTGATTATCTGGGCGCACCAAGGTTTTGCCTTGGATATGTCTCAACTGACCTTGGCTGATACCACTCCGGGTAGTATAGCGACGGGATTGGTGTTAGTGATGTTTGCATTTTCTGGCTTTGAAAGTGCCACATCTTTGGGTGATGAAGCGAAAAATCCCTTGCGAACCATACCAAAATCAGTCATGGGTAGTGTAATTTTGGCTGGGTTGTTTTATGTTTGCACAACTTATATAGAAGTCTTGGGTTTTAGCCATGCTGGCGTATCTATTACCAACACAGAGGAACCGTTAGGATTGTTATCCCGACAGGCAGGAGTCGGCCTTTTGGGTGAATTAGTGGGTTTGGGTGCTTTGTTTAGCTTCTTTGCTTGCATTCTAGGTAGTATCAACCCCGCCTCTAGAGTTTTCTTTTTGATGGCGCGTCATGGTTTATTTCATTCATCGTTAGGTACAGCCCACGCAGCTAATAAAACACCTCATGTTGCAGTCACAATGTGTTCTTTGATTATGTTCCTTGTGCCGGCGGGGATGTCTTTTTTGAATATCAAGCTGTTTGATTGTATGGGCTATTTGGGGGCTATTTGTAGCTATGGATTTTTGACTGTCTATATTTTGATTTCCATTGCTGCACCTGTTTATCTGTATAAAATCAACAAGCTACGCCGCCGAGATATCGCGTTTTCTATCCTTGGGGTTGGTTTTATGATGATTCCGGTTTTGGGTAGTATTGGCATCCCTGGTAGTAGCCTATTTCCAGTTCCGGAAGCGCCTTATGATGCCTTTCCCTACTTATTCTTGATGTACATAGTTGCAACTAGCGGCTGGTTCATTGTCAAAAGAAGACGTTCTCCCCAGTTAGTTGCAGGAATGCGCCAAGGAATTGAAGAGATCCACGCCAGATTTAGCGATCGCAGCAAAATTCCTTAAATTTTTGCATCTTTTGATTACAAAAATTCTGATTTGAACTAAATTGATATGAACGGGTTAGTTACAGCAATTAGTACCGGGGCATTTGCCTTTAGCGCCACAAATATCGACGATTTAGTGATACTGACGCTATTTTTCTCCCAGATTAACGCCAAGTTTCGCCGTTGGCATATCATTGTCGGGCAGTATCTTGGTTTTACAGCACTGGTAATGGCAAGTCTGCCGGGTTTTTTTGGTGGCTTAATCCTACCACGTCCGTGGATTGGGCTGTTTGGTTTAGTTCCCATTGCTATTGGGATCAAGTGCTTATTGAGTCAAGAAGAAGATGAATCAGCCACAGTAGAACCACAAACAGAAGCATCACCAGACACTTTGTTAGCCAAATTATTCAATTTGCAGACTTACAGTGTAGCAGCCGTGACATTTGCCAATGGTACTGACAATATTAGTATTTATGTGCCTTTGTTCGCCAGCGCCACTTGGGAAAGTTTATTAGTAATTTTGGGTGTGTTTTTTACGTTGGTGGGATGTTTGTGTTACGTAGCTAATCAATTAACTAACCAAACTGCGATCGCTAACCTCTTAACTCGTTATGGGAATAATTTTATGCCTTTTGTACTCATGGGGCTAGGCGCTTTTATTGTTATTGACAGTGGCAGCTTAACTTTACTCAATTTATCTTGAAGACAGCAGGGTAGTTAGTAGATTCATCTGCAAAATCTCTGGGAATTTCCCTATATCAAAAGAGGTATGAGGTTTGAACATACTAGAATTTTCTTTACTAGTTTGGCTTGGTTCATTTAGTGCTGGCTTTGTCGGTGCGTTAACGGGTTTGGGTGGTGGAGTTGTCATTGTCCCCCTATTAACTTCCGTCTTTGGCGTAGATATTCGCTATGCTGTCGGTGCTTCCTTGGTCTCTGTGATTGCGACTTCCTTGGGTGCAGCCTCCACATATATCAAAAAAGGCTACACCAATTTACGCCTAGGCATGTTTTTAGAAGTTGCTACGACAATTGGGGCAATTATTGGGGCGATGATTGCGGTATTTGTCTCTGTTAAAATGTTGACGATTGTCTTAGCGATCGTTTTGATTTATTCAGCATATCTTTCGCAACGACCCAGAATAGAAATTGATCAAGATCAACCCGCAGATCCTTTAGCCAATTATTTCAACCTCAATGGTACTTATCCCACTCCCGATGGCTTGATGTCTTATCAAGTTAATGCTGTACCAGCAGGGTTTAGTGTGATGTTCGTTGCTGGAATTTTATCAGGATTACTTGGCATTGGTTCAGGTGCATTCAAGGTACTAGCAATGGATCAAGCCATGCGTATACCTTTTAAAGTTTCTACTACCACTAGCAATTTTATGATTGGTGTCACCGCCGCCGCATCCGCCGGGGTTTATTTAGCCAGAGGTTACATCGATCCGGGATTATCAATGCCGGTGATGTTAGGAGTATTACCTGGCGCTTTTTTAGGAGCCAAAGTGCTTATAGGTGCTAAAACACAAATTTTGCGAATTATTTTCAGTCTTGTGCTAGTAGTAATGGCTTTTAAAATGGTCTATAACAGTCTAATAGGGGGGCTGTAATATGTATGAGTTTAATTCTATTTTTCGTTGGCAATCATCAACATCAGCAGAGACTGAAGTCGCAACAATTACCTTGCCAGCAGAAGAACCAGACTCAGATATTCAACAATTAGAAGAACAACGCCATAACAGTGAGATTAATAGTAGTCAGATAGTCAGCAAAACAGCCAGCGAACAGCAATTAGAATACATACTCAGTAATCTTTTAAAGTATGGTGTGTTAATAGCTAGTGCTGTGGTGTTGTTGGGTGGCATATTATATTTAATTAACCACGGTTCTGAACCTGCTACATATCAAGTTTTTCACGGTGAACCCTCAGAGTTTCGTTCCCCTGCTGGTGTCTTCAATGCAGTTTTAGCAGGTAGCCGTCGAGGGATTATTCAATTAGGTTTATTACTATTAATTGCCACACCTGTTTTACGTGTAATTATTTCTTTATTGGCTTTTATCTTCAAGCGCGAATTAACTTATATTGTTGTAACTCTGTTGGTATTAGCTAGTTTAACTTATAGTTTAGTAGGAGCTTATTTTTAATCGTAATTATGGAATGGGTGTAAGTGTTTAAGGGTGTTGGGGTGTAAGGGTTTTGAATACCTACACCCTTACGAGCATTGCATAATTCCTATGAGTATTATGACAATTTAATACCAAGATGTTGTATGTAACGTCTCTACGGGTGCATCCCAGTTTTTATTTAGCAACTAAAGAATAAAAGTCATTGCGTTCGCGTAGCGTCTCGCAGAGAGGAGGCACGACGAAGCAATCGCATGGTTTTGTTCTTAGTGCGAGACTTTGCGATTGCTTCACTTCACTTCGTTGCGTACCCTTTGGGAAGGCTAACGCCTACGCAATGACATACAAAAAGTGGGATGCTCCCCGTCTCTACAGCATCTCATAAATTAATAAGTGATATTAAGAGTGTAAAATTTCGTTAAGCTGCGGGATATTTTGTTGAATAGCCTTTGCTAAATAGTTTCTAATTAAGTCAACAGTTTCTACTGAGAAATTACCGCCTAAAAATACAAAGGCTAAACTAGCAACTCCAAGAAATAAGGCTAACACTCTACCAAAACAGCCTGGATTAATTTCAATAAAACCTAACTTTGATTGTCCCAAGACAGAAATTACTAAGAAAATAATTCCTAGGGTTAAAAATATATTTGAGATAGTAAAATTTGCCATTTTAATTTAGTCAAATATGCTTGATACAACTATATTTAGTATAGCCATAATTAATGGAGATTGATGTTATAAATACTGACATAAGTTAGAATTTTACTGGCTGTATAATATACCCCAAGATTGACTATAGGTAGCGTCCTGCCTCCGGTTGGTGAGCGCAGCCGAACCACTGCCTCCTACTATCACTTGACACTCATCCCAGCGCCTTTTTAAAAGATAAGCACTGGGAGGAAATGATAACTTAATTGTGAGGTTTTGTCCTTGCAATTCTCTACAAGTAGATTCATCTGTCCAATTACACCGATTTTCTGTATATTTGCGCCACAATGCTTCAATATCTTTGAGAGTTTCACAAGGTAGAAGTTTTTCTTCTCCTTCGGTGAGATAACCATCATTATTTACATCAGCTTTGGCACCTTGTTCACGCATCAAAATTGCATAAGATGTTTTGAGTGCGCCTGTATATTGGTTTTCTAACTTGGCAAAATCAGTATCCACTAAATCGCCAAATTTACCTTGTTGGAGTTCAGCTTCTAAAGTAGACAGTCTAGTTTTTTTAATGATTTCTGCTAAGGATTTTTCAGCTTGTTGTGATGCTTGTTGCAATGTATTTTGGTGCTTGAGAATATCAGCAAATTTTTGTGGTTCTTGACTAATTTTGTCTTGTAAATTCAAAGTGATCCGCCAAATCTGCCGATAATCATCCAATGCTTGATTAATATCTCCAGCTTGTTGATGTTTATTAGCGTTAGTCAACAATGCAGATAGACTATTTAATGTTGTTTTAGCAATATCAGGTGTAATAATATTAAATGAACTATAGCGGATGAGTTGAGCTAACTGATTTTGCTGTTGTTGTTGCCAAGCAACTATCCCAGAAGCTGCAATTAATAATAAAGTAATGGTACTAGTACTACCTAGTAAAAAACGATTTTTTAGCCGCGCTTTTCTACTGGCTTGGATATATTCTTTTTCTGGGGGGGTGAGGTAATCTTTGTATTTTTGATAATATGCTTCTGCTTCTGTGAGTTGAGTTTTTTGCAAAAGAAAATCGGGGTGTTTTTGCTTTTGTTCCCATTCTTTGCGTTTCTTTTCTAAACGCTCTTGTTGATATAAGCGATCGCGGTTTTCATCCAACCACCAACGTAAACTCGACCAATGACGAATTAAGATTTCGTGAGCTACTTCTATAGTTACTTCGCTTTTGAGTATTTCTAATTCCTGAGAAATAGAATCAGCAGTGCGACTCTGCCCGATATTTGCGTCATTTTCTGGTAAATTAACAACAATTAATTTGGCATCAATAAACTTTTGTAGAATTTTCTCAACTGAATATGGTGAATATTTACCTTGCAATAGTTGGGATTTTTGGACTTGTTTTTTAGTATCTTCTGTACCCTGTCCCAGACGAGTTAAAGATAGAAAAATCCATTGGGCTATTTTCTGTTCTTCTGGTGACAAACTATCATAAATGGCTTGAGCTTTGAGTTCTAAAGCTACTTTAATTCCACCAATTTTATCGCGGTAAGCTGAAACTGTTAATTCACCTGTATTTTGGTCGCGGTGTTCCCATAACTGTTCTAAAACAAATTGCAGTAAAGGTAAATCTCCCGCCGATTGTTGTAAATCATTTAACAGTAACTCAACTAAACCTGGCTCAACTGTTAATTCTACTTGTTCGGCTGGTTTTTCGATAATCTGACGATAATTTTCTGCACTTAACCGGGGTGGAACTAAAACATGAGATGCTTGTAATTTTTGCGATAGTTTGGGTAATTCGAGACAAGGTGAAATAAAGTCAGCGCGGAGAGTAATGATTAATTTAAATCGGTCGGATGCGTAGTCTAAAGCTTCTAAAATAATATCAAGAAAAACTTGGCGATCGCCTGTAGCCGCCAGCGTAAAAATTTCTTCAAATTGGTCAATTACTAAAACTACCATTGGCTCGTTTCTGGTGCGTAACCAATGGACAAAACCCTCACCACCTAAATGTAATAACCCTTCAGTTTGTAAGGGATTTTCTTCACTATCTGCCATAATTTTGGCTAATTCTTGCAGGGGTTTTTCTCCAGGACGCAAATATTTAGTTAGCCAAGTTTCACTTCCCGGAAGTTGTTTTCCCAGCCTTAACTGTGCCATTAATCCCGCTTGGACTACGGAAGATTTACCACTCCCAGAAGCACCAACTACTGCTAAAAAAGATTGATGATTAACTTCATTAATGATTCTTTGGGTGAGAACTTCTTGACCGAAGAAATATTTTGCATCTTTCTCACTAAAAGCTCTTAATCCCATATAAGGACAAATCCCTAAATCTACCCGTTGGGATTTTTGTTGTGAAGTTGCAGGTAAAATTTCAATTACTCCCTGCATTCCCCCTAGCCAATAATTACGCCAAATTTGACTTTCTGCAAGTTCGCGCTGTACACCCATAATCCAGCCAGCCACAGATAAACCTGTTTGTAAGTTGGATGTTTGCAAAGTTGTCAGTAAAGCTGTAGCAAATTCTTCGGCATTTTCAATAGTAGCTGCACCAATAATTAAACACTGGCTAATTTCTGATTCTTGTTGCAAATCTTCTAGCCAATTCTGGAGAGATGCAGTATTTTGTGCATCTACAAGACAATCTAAAACTACAATTTGTTGAGCAATATTTGACTGACGTAGACTTTGGCGCAACCAATTACGACTAAGTTTAATTTCATCACTAATAACTAAAAAAGCTTCACCTGTAGTTGTTTCTTCAATTCTTCCCCGCAGATAAAGTAAAGATGTTGCATCTTCTAAACTGGCTGACGATGCTTGATTGAGTAAGCAATTTTGAATCGCTTGGCGGACATCCGGCAAATCTCGTGCTTGGGAATGCCAATATTTCAAGTCAAAACCACCCGCACCAGCCAACATTTTACTAATCTCAGGAGTGATTTCGCCATCTGATAGCCCATTTACTATTAAAGCTTGCCTGTGCGATCGCAGTTCGATTTCTGTGGCTTTATACCCAAGAACTAATTCCCCCACCGCTTCTACAATCAATTTGGGAGTTTGCTGTGGTTGTTCTTTTTTTAACCCATCAGTATCACCACGGCTACGTTTTTGTTGATTAATTAACCGCAGTCCTTGGTTAAGCTTATCAATATACTGGAGGGTATGATGATAAATATATTTGTAGAGCGATTTAACTTCAATTTCTCCCCGCACATCAGCCGCTTCACCTAATAAGCCGCGAATTAAAAAATAGGTAAACACACCATGACCTAAATCGGGAAACTCCCACGATAACTGTTCTTTATCGCAAGAAAGTAAGGCATAAAATCCTTGACTATATCCTGTTTGTTTTTTCTGAACAGCAACTTTTTGCAGTTGTTCTAACATCTGAGGTGTGGGTGAATTTCTCAGAGTAAAACTGCCACTATGACAAGCATCTAAAATTACTATTTGTTGAGCAGCTTGGCAATTACCCAACAATGTCAACAGTTCTTGCATCGTCAAACCAGTGTTGAGTAAATCATCTGTTTGAGTATGAGTTAAACACAACACAGCCTGTTGACTTTCTGACTCCAGCATTCCATGTCCACAAAAGTAGAATAAAACTGTATCTTGGGGATTAGCAGATTTAACTATATGCTGAAAACTAGCGCGAATTTCAGCTAATGAAGGTGCTGGTGATGATTGGGAATGATGCTCAATGATTTCTGTGTGGATAAATTTGTGATTGGCTTGTTTTACAGCCTGAGCAAAACCTTGACAATCTGCAACGGCGTAACGCAATGCACGCAGATTTTTATCTTGATATTCATTAATCCCAATCACTAAACACCAAAGTTTTTTGACATCGTTCTTGATAATGGCACGGGGCATATTTGTAAAATATTCTAAGTATAAGTAGAAGGACTAGCTTGTTGAGCATTGAGAGGAGTCGAAATGCGTCTTCTAAAAATTGTGTCTATCTATAATTTAATTTACTAATTTTCAACGCAGAGTTGATATAATATTAAAATCTCAATATCTCTCGCTCATAATTTTCGGGCGTTGGTTCAATCTCCCATACCAAACCTTCACCCGCTTCTAGTTGTAATTCAATTGCTAACTTTTCTGTCGCTGTATCCGCAACACATTCATTATCGGGAAATGGTTGTAAATCTTCAGTTAATAACCGCAATTTAAACCCACTAGGAATTAAACCTTGTAGTGATAAACTCTGCAATTCTATAACCCAAATTCCTGATGTAATCTCGCCTGGAGATTGCACTTGTAACTCGTAATTTTGACCAGCAATTATCAGATGACGAGTTAAAATCACTGGCTCATTTGTTTGGGCTATACCTCTACTACCAAGACTAGTTTCTAAATCTAAATAGTTCCAACCAAGTTGTTGGGCTAAATCAGAAATTCCTGTTTGTATCCATTGAATAATTGACCATTGTTGGGTAATTCCTGTGCGGAGTTCATATAATCTTTGTCTCCAACCGCCATGTTCTAGCAATGCTCCCCATAAGCTAAAGGGAATTGCAAGTCTAGGAAATTTTACAGCCGGATTTCCTAATCTTGCTAGTAAATTATTTGCTTGGGTTAATGATAAATTAGCTAGAGGTTCTACTTCAGTTTTTGTTGGCGCATCAGGACAAAGTTGACGTGTTACCCACAATATATCTAAGTCGTGGATGAGGTCTTCATAATCTAAAGTATAAGTGCGATCGCCTGCACTATAATTACTTGGTTGTTTGAGTTGCAAATGAGTTGTATATCCCCAAACTTTTACCCAACCATCTTCAGTATTAACTTGCACGGCTAAATAATAATCCCCAGCCCAACTGGGAATATCCACCCATTCTTGGGGAACACGGATTTCATTGATATCAATTGCTAAACTCGGAATTAATATTAGCCGAGTTTGATTAATAGTAATTGCTGTCCCATTTACTACTTCCCAAAAGCTATGCAAAACAGCAAGATTTGGTGCAGGCTTGGCGATAATTCCCCATATTTCTTCTAGCCAAGGTAAAACAGTTAACAAACAAAGTCGATTTAAATAAGCTTGTAGGCGAGTGCTGGGGGTGGAAAAATTTTGACTTTGCTGCCAAACTGCATCCTGTGTAGTTTCTGATATCTCCACGCAGGATTCGATGGCAATAGTTGATATCGTTATAGCATTAAGATAGTTCATGATTTAATTATCTGTTCAACTGTGTCAATTGATATTCTTTACCTCTGCTAATTTCATCTACTCCCTCATGAATAGCAGCGAGGAATTTAATTTCTTGAATTATGTGGTGAATTGAAACATCTGGTGGCAGACGTTTGATTAGTTCAATTACTTTTTGTTGGTCGCTCATAAAACAATATCTTGTGAAAGTGACAATCTACTCCCTACTCCCAATTCCCAGCCTTAACGGGTACTTGAGAAATCAAATAGAGCTATAATTCATTGTGTTTTTTGTAGTATTTCTCTAGCCATTCATCAATTAATCCATTCATGTTATTGATTACGTTGGGACTCAGAGAAATATTCTGGGTGGTTTGCGACCATTGCGCTAAAGTGATGAGTGATTCCGATTTGAATTTTTGGAGTCGGCGCACCACAGTTGGCTGAGATATTCCTAGCTTGAGTGATATTTCTTTTTGGGTGAGTCCTTCGCCGTAGTACATTTTCAGTAGCTCTTGTTTTTGTGCGTCAAGATTGGTGATGCTATTGCTTAACAGGGAATTTATCTCTGTCCAGAGAGATTTACGGATTTGTGCTTCTTCCTCATCTAGTAGTTTTGTCAAGGGAGTAGCATCGCCACTAGGTAAGATATCTCGCAATGTATTGTCTTCGTTAAATACCGACGCATCTAAAGAAGCAGTGGGTGGAGCGGTATAAGCTCGAATTGCTTGGACACAAGCTTCTAGCCATTTTTGGATAGTTTTCGCATCTGATGGTGGTAGTTGCTGAAGTCGTTCTTGATTGTAAAGCTGGGCGATCGCTTCCCATACAATCAAATCAGGGGCGGTAAGCTGGCGGTTTCCCTTGGGTTTTGTGGGCGCATAAATCACCTTGAAGCATTCCCACGCAAAAATATAAGGCGCAATTTCTGTGGCGGATAACCCACGCTGTACTAAAGCTTTATGAAGTAATTTTTGACTACTGTGTAGTAATAACGACCAATCACTTCTAATACTTGCTTCTTCTAGCCCTTCTTTGAGTAGCCCATCTTTGATGAGATTACAAAACACCCGATAAGCAAAAGCTTCTAAATTAGACTGTCGCTGGGGGTCAAATCCTGTGAATACCTTATCAATATATGCGATCGCTATTTGAAAATAGTCCGCTAAAGTATACTGTGGCAACGTAAATCGCGGTTTGACTTTTGTAGCCGCTTTGTAACCAACTTCTTGTAAGTAAGCATACAAATGACCCCTCGCCAGACTTTTTGGCTGATTTTGCCAAACCTCGTGCCAGTATAATGCCCAATCAGATGTGGAACGTTCGGCGGTGGAATACTGACTGAGGTAATTACTCATATTGCGATAGAGCTTGCTATCCGTGACCCATGTTGTGGAACCGCCTGATGAAAATTGCAGAAAGCTCGAAAAAATCTCAACAATTTCTTGACGAGGGCGCATGAATTGACTTGTTTAACTCTATTTTTATAATTTACAAATTATCTTTACATAATATTTAAGAATGAAGGGGAAATACCTACGAATATTTTCAGAATTTCCACAGTATATACCCATAGTTAAAGTTTTCTGGAGTTAGCGATGAATAACCGCAAGTTAAAACCACAACACAGAAGATTGATGTATGCGATCGCTACTTTCATGATTCCTCTGTATACTGTGGCAACAACAACAAATAGTTATGCCAATGTCCCAGAAAAAGCAGAATTATACCAAATTTTAGGCAATCATGAACTGTCAATTCGGCGCGGTTCTAACTATGGCCCTGCTGTTGTTGGTAGTTTTTTACAAAAAGTATATGATACTTTATTCCTTCCCGGTAATGGTAAATCCTTTGCTCAATTACGCTTTCAAAATGCGGCGGGAAAGGATATGGGACTACAACTCCAAGCCAGTACTAAAAATAAACAATTAACACTTTATTACTTACCTTGTACAGCTAAACAAGGAGATTCTTTACTCATAGAATGGGCGAATCAAGGTAGTGGTAAACGTGCCTGCGAATATGGAGTGCGTGTACAGCGTGGTGTCCGTAATCAAACTAAATTTATCGATAAAAATTCATCTAATATTGAGCCTGCTAAACAGTTATTGATAGCCCAAAGTTCTGGTACTAAATTGCAATATTGTAGTGTTGCTGCCGCCGATGGTCGCGGCTGGAGTGGTGTTTCTGCCAGTGAACCTTGTGACGAACCAATACAACAATGTCTGACAAGTGGTGGTAAGGAATGTGCAGCGATTACTAGAGATGAGTGGAGTCTCAGAAATGAAAACTTAATTGCCACTGTCAACTGTGCCAACAATCAATCTTTCAGTGAAAAAAGTAGTGGTTCTGGGATGAAAGATGCAGTAGCTAAACTTTGGGAACAATCTCAAAATCAAAAAGCCAAATTTTGTGCGCTGCATGTAATTAATTCTGAGCAAGATGAAGTGATTGTCGCTCCCAAAATTCCAGATAGAAATTTGTTTCAAACCCGCAATACACCGAATGGCATTCAAGTAGATGTCATAGCAGGAATCGCCAGTGTAATTTCAGCTAAAAATCCCCAAGGTGTTACCCTCAAACCAGGACAAAAATATAACTATAACGGAGAAAATCAAGAAGATCAAATAGAAACTTTTGATAATCAAGTTGAATCAATTGAATTACAAGTTTATCAAGCTGAAGCAAGAGGGTTAAAACTCTGCGACCAAGAACAAGTGAGTGGTGGTCAACAAGGTGATAGCCGAGAAATTCAACTCACCGCGAATGAAGGTCAAATTAATATCAGTTATGAAATGTATAACGTTCCTGATAGATTAAAAGTCAGCTATGAAGGACAAACTCTTATAGATACAGATTTTGTTTCAGGTAGTAATAAAGTATCTGCGAAGTTTAAAGGTAATTCTGGGCGAGTTAAAGTAGAAGTCATTGGTAATAAAGATATATCAACCACTCAGTGGAAATATACACTTTATTGTCCACAATAAAATAGGACTGATGCACCAAGATTGCCTTTGGAGATTGGGTGTAGGGGTGCAAGGGTATGGGGTATAAGGGTTTGGTATACATACACCCCTACGGGAAGTCAAAAGTTAAAAATTCAGAAAATTTTTAACTTTTGACTTGATTTTTCGTATCACTTCGTAAGTCATCTTTTACCCATCTAGAATGGAATGCGGAAAATGCGCCCACCACCAGTACTTTCTTTAATTACTAAAGTTAGGTTTTGTGAGCCTTGACTATTCCAAGTTTGTCCTAATACTTGCACTTCGCCTTTAATTGTTCCCTTGGCTGGAACTTGTGCTTGAGCAGATGAAAATCTGGTTTTCAATTTTTTGCCACTTTCTGTTACTACTTCAGCATATAAAGGCACAAATGCAAAGGGGCGATCGCTGCGATTTTCGACAATAAAATTAATTGTGAAGTTTCGATTGCTTTCCACCTTACCGCCATCGATGCGAATCTCTACATTATCTCTGGTTTGTCCAGATGCGATCGCTACTACGCCGCGTGTCGGTTTACTTCCAGGATTAAGATTAGCTTTAGGAGGTTTTTCATCTGGCTGAGATCCAGGATTTGTCGTCGCAATACTCGGAGTTACCCCTTGAATTAAATCCTGAATTTCTTTGTGTTTTTTCACCCCTTCAAAAGCGTAACGATTATAGTTATTGCTTTGAATTAAATTTTCTAAATATGTAACTCGTTCTGCGGGAGCCGGATGAGTAGATTGCCAAGAAGTTTCTGATTTTCCGCCAGATTTAGCATTTAAGGTTGCCATCAAATTCCGCAAGCCATCCGCAGCATAGCCAGCCTTGGTTAATACTCTCGTACCTAAAATATCCGCTTGTCGTTCATTTTCTCGGCTATGTTCTTTACCTACCATTTCCTGTAACATATCCGGCATAGGAATGACATTACTTAAACTACTAATAAACTTACCTTGGGCAACACGTTGAAAACCATGAGATAGCACAGCATGAGCAAGTTCATGACTTAATAAACCTGCCAATTCTGCTTCCGAATTAGCGGCTAAAATTGCCCCAGTATTTACAAAAACTTTTCCCCCAGGTAAGGCAAAAGCATTAATTGAACTGTCTTGAATAACGTAGTATTCATAATCAAACTTGCGCCCCATCAAAGGCTCTAGTCTGCCGCCAATTCCACGCACATAATTGAGAACTTGCGGGTCTTCTAATAACTTACCTTCTTGTTGATATTGTTTAACTAATTTATCAGCAACTTCTTTCCCAAAAGCCGATTCACCTTGCAAAAGCATAGATACTGTTTCAAAACCGGAAACCCCAGCTTGCCAATCTTTTGTACTAAATGCTTTTACACCACCTACAACTGCACTAAAAATACCTTGAAATCGTAAATCATCATTCAGCTTGCTGTGATGACGTTGGAGATTTTTCTCGGCAAGTTGTTCAAACTCTGGTGCTTCTGGATAATCAACATAAATTGTGGCAAATTGTCTGGCAGCAATGGAAGCTTCTAAAAACTTTTGTTCTTTTTCTAAAGCATTAATTTTCGCTTTGAGTAATTCTGGCTCATCAGGATATAATTCTACTGCTCTTTCGAGAACTTCTAGGGCATTTTTTGGCTGTCCATCTTTAGCACTATTTTTACAAGCTTCTGGTTTATTCTGGCAAGCTTCAGCTAACAGTAAATGACCTTTAATAAATTCTGGATAATTACTTAGTAATAGTTGCAGAGGTAAAAAAATCTTGCTGTCTAAATTTTGCTGTAAACCTTCATTGGCATTCCGCCAGTATACTTGACCATCACCCGGCAGTTTGTCAACTTCATAAATAGCAGTACGTCTTCTATCACTAGCTGCAAACTCAGATTTGACTTTGCGATAAAGATTTTCTGCTGCTTGCAGTTGTCCTTTTTGATAAAGTTCATCAGCTTCTGCAAAGGTTTGAAAGCGGCTGATGGCTGAGGAATTTTGCGCCAGCTTGACACTTGTAATTTGCGGTTGGCGATGTGCGCCGGTTCCTGACTCAGCATGAACCTTGAAGTTGCTTCCTAGTAAACAACTACCAGTGGTCACGCCTAAAATCAAGCTCAATTTTACAGCTTGAGCAACTGGAAATGCTCTAGTCATAGAATTTGCCTTTAATTCATCTGAATAACATTACTGCGTGATTTTACGGTTTATTCATTGACTGACTAGGACTGACTCAGAAAAATTTTCTTGTGAGACTGGGTGTAGGGGAATCAGGGTACAGGGGTGTTTACAATCTGGAAACTTGAGACACAACATTATCAAATCATTGTTGACCCCAAATTAGTGATTATGCTGGAAGATAACTGCGTTATTTTATGATTTTAATCTGCCCAAATCATTAAAAGTTTACAAATTAAGATAAATTTCAGTTTCAATTTAGCAAGTATTCCTTAAACAGCATTTGGTTATGCCACTCAAGTTTGCCAGAATTGATTTGATGAATTGCTATAGCAATTCTAGTTTGTAGCAAGTTCTATAATGGTCAAACAATTACTGGGATGGAACTTTGGGATATTACTGTCATAGATAGTAATAATTTTATGAAACAAGTTATTTGAGCATTAAAAAACTTGTTGAAAACAACTTTGGGATATTACTGTAACAAATAGTAATAATTTTATGAAAATGATAAGTGCTGTGAAGCCCCAAAAGTTCATCAAAAATTAGATAGCGATCGCGTTAGTTTGTTTTGAGAGTTGGGCAGTATAAAATACCGAAAAACTAATTTGGTATATCTTATGTTCAAAGATAAATTACTTCAACGTTATCTTGGTGCGATCGCCGCTTTGGCTATGATTAGTTTGCTGAGTTCATGGACTGGATTATCATATCCCCATGACATTTCTAATTCCTGGGACGGCTGGTTGTGGGGAATGGCAGATCCAGTATTAGTGTTGACTGAGTTTGTGAGTATCTTAGCCATCGGTTTACTCGCCGCCAGCACCCAACATTGTAGCTGGATAGCCACTGCGCTGATATCAGCCAATATTTTGGGAACAATAATTACTCTCTCGCAAATAAATTTACCAGTGTCAGAAGTTGCGATCGCAATAGTGAGTGTGGCTTTTGGTATGGTATTGGTCACAGCAAAACAGCCGAAGTTATTCACACTACTGCTACTAACAGCGATCGCAGGTTTGTTTCATGGCTATTTTAATAGTGAATCAATTATTGGGGCAGGCACAATGCCTTCAGTTATGTATGTTGTCGGTGCAGCTTTGACGCAATATGCAGTGGTAAAAAGTGTCAGCCAAATTGCTACTCAGGTGAGTCAAGCAGATTTATCCAGTATTTTGTCTAGAAGAATGAGTCTGTTAGGTTTTGCTATCTGCGCTCTTGGTTTTGTCTCGTTGACTATGGGGATCAACTAAATTAATTTAAAAAGCCCCAACTTTGCCAAAGATGACGTAGAAAGTCTTGGTAATCAACAACAAATCATACAATGGATGCCATTTTTCTTGGTAACGTAAGTCTAAATCAACTATTTGTTCAAAATCTTTGACGTGAGAACGACCATTAACTTGCCATTCACCAGTCAAACCCGGTTTGACATTCAAACGTTGCCAATGACGTTGATTATACTTAGCTACCTCATCAGCTGTAGGTGGGCGGGTTCCTACCAAACTCATCTCACCTACCAGCACATTCCAAAATTGTGGCAACTCATCTAAGCTGGTACGGCGTAAAAAACGCCCGACTTTCGTAACTCGAAAGTCATGCTGATTTTTAAAGATTAATCCGTCAGCTTCGTTGGTAACTAAAGATTTGAGTCTTTCGGCATCATCAACCATTGAACGGAATTTACGGAGTTTGAAAGGTCGTCCTTGCAGTCCGTAACGTTCCTGAGTAAAGAAAATTGGGCCTGGACTATCGAGTTTAATAGCGATCGCTATCGGTATAAACACAATACCCAAAATGATTAAACCCACTAAACTCCCTAAAATATCTAAACAACGTTTGAATTTAGAATCTACGGAAGAGTGGGGTGTGTCTAATTTCCAAACTCTGTCAGTAGGAACTTGACAAAGACTTTGCAATTGTGTTTGGTACATTGTCTAGCCAATTGTAATTAACCACGGGAAATTCACGGAAATTTAACCCAGAATATAAACTTTACCCTTTGCTACTCAGGAGTTTTTTAAGGTATATTTACTTAATCTTCATCAAGAATACTAAATTGATGAAATTTTGTAAAATCTGCATAAAATTTTTTAGATATCTTTTAAAGAGTACTTAAGTATAAATATTATGTATAAAAAAATGCTTGAATATCAAAATTAATTACTAATTGATTCATGTAACTTTCTGGCTAAACTGAAGTAGCTAAGAAAAATCACTAAGTAGTAAGGACAATACATCCCTACAAATGATTTGTTCAGACTAACTTCAGATGGCACTCTTGTATATTTGGGCAGATATCAGAGATTATCCCCAAGGGCATAAGTAAAAAAAGGCACAAAGGCTAGGGTTCAGGACTAATAATTTTTATGATGGGATGGTGGAAATATGATTTCAGGTGGAGTCGAAGTTAAAGTTAGTCGTTTAGAATCGATTGTTGAGCAGATTGGCGAAGCCGTTCTTACTACTACAGAAACAATTGAAAGCCTCGCTGAAAGATTAGATTATCTGAGTTTACAAGTCGAGGCTCAAGGCAGGCAGTTACAACAACAAGGCAATCAGATTTTTGCTTTGTGCGATACTATGCAAAACTTAGCGCAGTCTCAAGATTATACTGTGCAGAAACTCTCCCAACTTACCCAGACTTTAGATAAGTTAACATCTTTGATGCAAAGGTTAGATAGAGAAGGAGTTAACAGTAAATATTGAGTAATGAGTAATGACTTATTACTTAAAGAATGGGAAAATAACTTGAATTTTTCACCCCTGAAAAGGTACAAAATCAACAGCCTACCCCCAGCCTCCTGATTGATAGGCTTAATTTCTGATTTGCCTATACTCTTAACTGAGTAATGGCGATATTGCCAGAAAAGCAAACATCCACATCACTACCAGGAGTGCGATCGCGTTTCCCATATTCCCCTACATAATAAAATTCATTGCCATCCACACGATAATTAATCGGCAAAGCTTTATTACAGGGTTGACAAAATACCATTTTGGGGTCTGGTTCTCCTGGCTGTAAGTGGGGGAGATTTACATTCCAGAAGCATCCGGGTTCGAGAGGTCTTGGAATTAAATCAGCCAACACCTCAGCTGTTAATTTTGTGGCTAATTCCCAATCAAAATTTTGCTTGGCTTTGCGATAGTGAGAAATAGCAATTCCCGGAATCCCATTCATAGCGGCTTCGCGCACAGCAGCTACAGTCCCAGAAATATAAACATCGACACCCAGATTTCCACCCGCATTAATTCCAGATAAGACTAGTTTGGTATCTGGGCAAATTTGCGATATGGCTATTCTCACACAATCCGCCGGAGTCCCAGCGATCGCATATTCCTGCTCGGAACGCTGTTGAATATTAATAGAACGAGTTGTCGTCACTTGATGCCCACAACCTGATTGATGATCTTTCGGTGCAGCGACAATCACATTTTCACTGTTCACAGCCCGCAGCAACGCTTCAATTCCAGGCGCATCAATACCATCGTCGTTAGTCAAAATAATCGTCATTTATCAGCCTAATGAATTGGAATAGTAATTGTAAATTCTGAACCCTTCCCTAGTACAGAATATACATCCAATTTACCTTGATGCTTTTCGACAATAATTTGATGGGCAATTGATAATCCTAAACCTGTACCTTGACCAACAGCTTTAGTCGTAAATAAATGCTCAAAGATTTTTTGCTGAATCTCCGCCGACATTCCCACACCATTATCTTTAATCCGAATCAAAACACTCTGTTTATCTTCACTCACAGAAGTTGTAATCCAAATCCGATTCGGCTGCTGCTCAATTTCACTATAACTCCGCCCTATATTCGACTCTTCTAAAGCATCAATGGCATTGGTTAAAATATTCATAAATACCTGATTTAACTGACCGCTAAAGCAAGTCACAGAAGGTAAATTGCCATATTTTTTCATCACTTCGATTTCGGGGCGGATTTTGGAAGCTTTCAAGCGGTGCTTGAGAATCATAATTGTACTGTCTATACCATTATGAATATTGCAGAAAACTTTCCGGTCTTGATCAGAGCGCGAAAAATTCCGCAGACTAGTACTGATGTTGCGAATGCGCTGAACTCCCTCTTTCATCGAAGTAATTAAGTTAGGTAGGTCAGAGCGCATATAGTCTAAATCTGTTTCTGCAATTTCGGCTTGAATAGCAGCTACAGGTTCAGGATAGTTTTGCTGATAAAGGTCAATTATCTTCATCAAGTTATTAAAATAATTTGTAGTATGAGCCAGATTGCCATGAATACAACTCACAGGATTATTAATTTCGTGAGCAATACCAGTGACTAACTGCCCTAAAGCCGACATTTTCTCTTTCTGAATTAATTGCAGTTGATATGCTTGTAAATCTTTTAAGGCTTGGGATAGTTCGGCGGTTCTTTCGGCGACTCTTTGTTCTAAAGTTTTAGTTAAATAACGCAGTTGTAAGTGGGTTTTAATTCTTGCTAATACTTCTTCTTTTTGACAGGGTTTAGTAATATAATCAACAGCTCCTAAACTTAGTCCTTTGACCTTAGTTTCTGTATCCGAAATTCCCGTCATAAAAATTACTGGAATATCTTGTGTTAAGGGGTCTGTCTTTAATTTTCGACAAGTTTCCAAGCCATCGATTCCAGGCATCATGACATCTAGTAAAATTAAATCTGGTAATTTATCTTGAATTTGCTGAAGTGCCTTTTCCCCATTTCTCGCTGTAGTCACACTAAATCCCGCGTTGGTTAATGCGTCAGAGATAATTTCTAGATTTGTGATAGTATCATCTACAATTAAAATTAAACTATTTTCTTGTAAGTTCAGCATTGGGATGTTTTGGGTTGAAATATTAAAATCAGAATCAGTGAGTTGGTCGCAGTTACAAGTATAAAAACTCTGAACGATTAGCAAAATATTTGAGTAAATATACTGTGAAAAATTAAGATAGGGATAAAGCTTGTAACTGCTATCCACTGTTACTTATTTTTCCCAAAGCAGCAGCAGCTATTACTATTGCTGTGAAAATTTTCTTCACCCAATTTGCAACAGCACTAGCAGAGTTCGGATTTATGACTTATTTCTTCAAAATCTCAATAAACTTCAGAAACTTCCTTGGTAAATAGGAATGGCGATCGCAAACTTAGCGCCTTCTCCTGGTGAAGCATCAACTTCTAAAGAGCCTCCGTGTTTTTCCACAATAATTTCCCGCGCGATCGCTAACCCCAAACCAGTCCCTTTACCTAGAGGCTTGGTAGTAAAAAATTGCTCAAACATTCTCTGCTGCACATCTACAGACATCCCAACGCCATTATCAGCAATCTCAATCAACACAGATTTTTGATCACTACTAACTTTTGTGCTGATCCAAATCGTTGGAGTTGGCTCACTTGCATTTGATTCTTGCTTTTCGATCGCCTCATCAATTGCATCAATGGCATTTGCTAACAAATTCATCAAAACTTGGTTGATTTTGCCTGCATAGCATTCTACTAAAGGTAAATCACCGTATTCCTTCACCACCTCAATCGCTGGACGTGCGGTGGTAGCTTTAATCCGGCTGCTTAAAATGACTAAAGTGCTATCAATACCTTCGTGCAAGTCAAACAGCTGATATTCTGTGTCGTCTAGTCGAGAAAATAACCGGAGCGATCGCACAATTTGTTCCACACGTTCCGACCCCTTCTTCATCGAAGATAAAAGTTGCGGTAAGTCTTGCCTGAGAAAATCTATTTCTATTTTTTTCGAGAAAGTTTTAATTTCTGGAGTCGCACTATTGGGATTTTTTTCATACAATTCTAGTAATTTCAATAAATCATCAATATATCTTTCAGCGTGAATTAAATTACCACAAATAAAATTAACTGGATTATTAATCTCATGAGCAATCCCAGCTACTAATTGTCCCAAAGCCGACATTTTCTCTTCTTGCGCTAACCTTAATTGCGTTCGCCGCAGTTCTAAATGAACATTAATTCTTGCCAATACTTCTTCATGTTCAATTGGTTTAGTAATATAATCTACTGCACCCAACTGTAAGCCCTTGATTTTATTCACAGGTTCTGATAATGCCGTCATAAATATAATCGGGATATCTTTTGTTTTTGGGTTGGCTTTTAAAATCCGACAAGTTTCAAACCCATCCATACCCGGCATCATCACATCCAACAAAATTAAATTCGGTATTGCTTCTTCTACTTTTTCTAAAGCACTTTTCCCATTTTTCGCCACAGAAACTCTGTAGCCTGCTTGAGTTAATATTTCCAATAAAATTTTGATATTAATTGGAACATCATCAACAACGAGAATCGAATTATTAGGAATATTATTCATTGAAATATTTATTAAATTGATGTTTCTTAATTTAAGTATGGTTTTAGCATTTCCACAATAGCTTCATCCTCAAAATCTTCAATTAATTTTAAAATTTTATTAGTGAAAATTGCATATTTATGATCTAAGTTTTGAATCCGATTTATCTCTTCTTGAATCCCCATCACATAACCAGCTTTGGCGGCTTGATATAAATTCACTAATTCGCTTGCAGGCGGAAAAATTATTTCCTCCTTTACATTGTGAATAATCTCAACAGATGGCTGGCTATCTGCATAGATCCAATCTAAATTTAAATAAAACTTCAGTTGAGCGAATAGTTCCTCAGCTTGTACAGGCTTAGGCAAAAAATCATTACAGCCAGCTTCTGAACTTTGGATGCGATTTAAAGTAAATACACTCGCAGAAGATGCAATAATCACTATTTCTGCAAAGTTTGGTTGACTACGTAGATTTTGTGTCATTTGTACCCCATCCATTATGGGCATTTCTAAGTCAGTAATAATTAAATCTGGTTGATACTCTTGTGCTTGAGTAATACCTTCCTTACCATTCAGAGCTTCAATTACACAAAATCCCAGGGGTTTGAGTAAATTTACAATCACAGCCCGATTATCGGCAACATCATCTACCACCAAAATTGTTTTTTGATTTCCTTTGTATCTAATGATGTGATTGCTACCTTTGTCAAGATGGGGAACCGCAGATGATACACAATCTTTAACTTTTGGTAAATCTAGATCAAACCAAAATTTGCTACCTTGACCATAGTGGCTTGCTACTTGAATTTGGCTCCCCATCATTTCTACAATTTGACAGCTAATAGCTAAACCCAAGCCTGTTCCTTCCGACTTTTGATAACTATCTCCTACCTGTTCAAAAGGTAGGAAAATTTTCTGTAATTCTTCTAAGGATATGCCAACTCCCGTATCTTCAACTTGAAATCTGATTGTGCTACATGGATAATCTGTGGTCAGTACATCAGTTTCAATTACTTCTACACTAAACTTCACTGCACCATTATCTGTAAACTTGATGGCATTTCCTAATAAGTTTAGTAAGACTTGGCGTAAACGTTTTTCATCAGCATTAATCACACTGGGGATTAAATCACTAATGTGATAGCTAAAACGAAGATTTTTCTGCTCGGCTTTAATACGGCAGATATCGTATACACCCAAAATAAAATCATGAAACTTAAATGTATGAGGATATAACTCTAATTTTTTTGATTCAATTTTGGCAATATCTAAAATATCATTAATTAACATTAATAAATGAGAACCGCAGTGATAAATAGTTTGAATAGCATTTTGTTGTGTAGGGCTGGCTGTGCTATCTCGTTGAAGAATTTGTGCATAACCAAGAATGCCATTCAATGGTGTGCGAAGTTCATGACTGATGTTGGCAATAAATTCGCTTTTTGCTTGGTTGGCAGTGTCAGCAGCTTCTTTGGCAGTTTTTAATTCTTTGGTTCTTGATTCAACACGTTCTTCTAGTTCTTGATTAGTATTTTCTAAAGCCATAAAAAAATCATTTAATTGTCCTGCCATTTTATTAAATGATTGAGCCAAAATACTGATTTCTTTGACACCGGATATTTCAACTGTTTGGTCAAGATTCCCAGAGGCGATCGCACTACTCGCTTGTGTTAAATCTAAAATAGGTTGGGTAATCCAACGGGCTGTATATATCCCCAAAACTGTAGCGACAAGCAACGCACCTACACAAAGCAAAATAGTCGTCTTATTGTTAGCATCTATCTCTGCCATGAAGTCAGTTTCAGGTACAATCACAATTACTAGCCAATCTAATCCTAATTTATCTTGCCAAGGTGTGACCTTCACAAATTGTCGTTCACCGTGAAGTTTTAATGTAAATTGTTGTGGATTCTGAATTTGTTGAAAACTACCAAACTCTTGCTGTAAATAATCTGCTATACCTTTGATTAAAAGATTTTTACTATTAAATACTGATAGTCTATGTGCCTTACCATCAATTACATTATATGGTGCTTCATTTGTCGAAGAAGCCACCATTAGTCCAGACCTTTCTAAAAGAAATACTTTTCCTTGTTTACCAAATTTTAAATCTTTTAAAAAATCGCTAATTTGCCTTAGCAATAAATCTACACTCAATACACCCACAATCTTCTTAGAGTCATCATATAGCGGATAACTAGAAGATATAGAAAAAATTTCTGGTTTATCTTCCCATTGATAAATCTGACTCCACACTGGTCTACCCATTTTGATAGCATCAGCATACCAAGCTTCCACACGCGGATCATAATCTTTGATTGCTGTTAATTGATCACGATTGCCTTGATTATCTGTGGTATAAACGTAAAGTTTACCTAGACCATTTTTCTCAGAAACTTCATTAATTAACAGTCCACCATTATCTAAACGTTCAACCCCAATAAATTCACCTTTAGGATTAGCAAAGCTAATATAGCCAATTTTAAACACTCGCATTTGTTTCCAGAAATAGCGACTTGCTAACTGATAGTCTTGGAGGTTTAATATTCCTAAGTTGACGGCTGCTAAATTAATTTGATTCACCTGATGCGGAGTCGCTAGATATGTATTTAGATGCTGTTCTACCAGTCCATTCACTTTGGTAGTCAATTGATCTGCAAGGTTATTAACTGCTTTTTGACCGTTTCTAAATGATAAATAACCTACTAAACTAACTGCGGCAAAAATTTGCAGTACAAAGGGTACAACTAAAATCAGTCGTAAAGGCAACTTTGATGAATGCTGAATACCAAAATGCTTCATAATTTTCTGAATAGTGAGAATTCTCAACTACATACCTATAATTAGGTTGCCCATTCTCCCAGTCTCAGTATCATCAACTATCACTATCTACTGGCTAATACTCAATGAATTTTCTCAAGACACTGATGAATTTACTAATAAATAATCTTTCTATGTTTACTTATCTTAAAATACAAGTTTTGACAACCGTAATTATAATGAAACCAATTTTGTCTAAATCGGATCTATGCCTGGAGAATGATTTTAGTTTAATTGAGTCAAATAGTGTATTTTTTTTCTTTTAAAAAGTTTAGAATACCGATACCAACCAACTAAAGCAATCTCAATGTAATCGATATAGGAAGAATAAATATATATTTATTTTTCCTCGTCAACTCACTTCGGAAAACTAGTTGTTGAGTTCAAGCTTGTAGATGTTGATAAAAAGCTAATATCAACATCATAAAAGACCAAGCATTGCCAATGTTCCCAATCTTTCGAGTAATGAAAATAGCATAATAGTTCGTTTAACTTTAGCAAAGTAACTTTTGTTAGCCATGTATATGCTTATTTGTATGCAATATATATGTACAAAATTTCATGCTGGCTTGCCCTATTTTTTGACTCTATGTTCACTGGAATTCAGTTAAATTGCCGTTTCATCATCAGAACCAGTAACCAAAAGTATGCAACAAGTTTTGGCATTAATCGAAACCAAACAGCAAGAGTTTGCTCAATTGCCCTTATTCTCTTTTATGCAAAATCAAAGTATACACCCCAAAGATAGGCTTTGTTTTGCACCACTAATTGTGCCTTTGGCTATGGGTTTTGGCGAATTATGTAACTATGTTTTCCGCGAAGAGCCAACAACTGACAAGGTTCAAGCCTTACTAAATAGACACACCTACGAAGAGCATTTTCATTGGCAATGGTTGTTAGAAGATTTAGAAAAGCTTGATTTGCATCATTGTTCTAAATTAACTGATGCAATGTTATTTAGCTTTGGTGATGCTACTTTGAAATCACGCAATGTCTGTTATCAACTACATCATCATAGTTTCCAAGCAGATCCGGTTGTGAAATTTGCAGCTATGCAAGTTGCTGAAGCTACAGCAAATGTGTTTTTTAATGTCTCACAGCCAGTAGCTTTAGAACTAAAAGCAATCACAGGTAAGGAATATCGTTATTTTGGGATGTGTCATCTGCACGAAGAAGAACATCACCATATCAATACTCCCAATATTGTGAGTTTCTTTCAACAAATAGAACTGAATGATCAGCAAAGACAGCAAGCCATACTTGCAGTAGAGTCTATCTTTGCAGCTTATACAGAAGCTATGAACTCTTTTTTGGAGTTTGCTAAACAACAAATGTCAATACAGCAAACTAAAATTTTAGTAGACTCAGTTAACTAATAAAAAAGAGATAGTTATGATGTAACTATCTCTTTTTTGATTAATGTTCCAATTAACCAATAACTTGCTCAACACCATTGAGTACAAGCTTCTGTGTTTGTGGCAATAAACGCTTCACACCTTGGTGAACAAAACCTTGGAGAAAAGCCATCTGCTGATTTTGCTGAAATACCTTTTGTAAGGTTTGGCGCAATGTGTCGAGATTTAAAGCATTTCCTGAGTTTAATGCGATTTCTTGCTGCTCAAAATACTCTACGAGACTCAACCCTGCAACTCTGGTGAGATAAGCAGCACTGACACCTTGCACTAAACCACCAGCAACAAAGGTGATGGCGTTACTCTTCAAGACGGTACTCACGGCTTTTGTCGAAATTTCCACTAAACCCAACTTCAGCATCAAACTTCCCATCGTTCCAGCTACAGTTTGTGCCTGTTCTAGAGATAATTTCTGCTGATAGATATTACCTAAATCAACAACCATTTGGGCATTTATGGCCGCAGTTGCCAGTATATCTAAGGCGGGTACTGGGTTAGCAAAGGCTGTAGCCGCAGCTATCCATTGATATTGTTCAATAATGGGAGTAGCGCGATCGCACCTAATTTGATTCAAGCAATTTTTCGCCACAGCTTTCAGCGCCACAGCTTTTCTCATCGTCGTTGTCCAGACTAACTTTTGGCCTTGCTGTGCCACAACTGCGTTTAATTGCTGTGTGAGTTGGCTAATATCCGGTGCTGGCTGTTCCAGCCATTCTTGTACAGAACCATCAGTTTCATGTTTCCGCACCTTGATAGGAACTGGAGATACCGCAGTGGCTACCACATTACCGGGAATTCTTTGTTGTAATGACAGCAACAAACTAGCACGTTCATCAGCTAAATACTGGTCTTGTTTGTTAAACACCAGAATTGTAGACTGATTTGCTGCTTTTAATTTTTGTAAGGCTTGGTGTTCTGTTTCAGTTAAGTCACCGTTGATGATAAACAACACAACGTCAGATTTGGCGACTTCTGCGAAAACTGCTGCGTCTGACTTGTCAGTTGTTTCCTGAAACAAAGGTGCTGTTTCTTGCAAGTTGAATTTTGGCTGTTTTTCTTGCCAAGCACTAGAATTGAGCAGTTGAATTAAACTGCTTTTACCTACGGCTTTACCGCCAGTTACAGCCACTTGAATTTCTTGTCTGTCTAACTCCAACGACAGGTAAGTTAATTGTTCTCGTAGTGTATTTAGAGAGGTGTGGTTTTCTGCTTCTTGTGCGAGTTGGTTAATGACTGCTTCCGCTTTGGCGATCGCACTTTCGGCTGTTGCCCGATCTACAGGTGTACAATCTAGTGGTTCTAAACTTGCTTTTGGGCGATTTTGCTGCCATAACCACAAGCCACCACCAACTGCCAGGGTACTCAATAAACCAAATTCACCTAGCTGTACGATGGAATCATCCCAGCTTTGTAGTATCCACAGGGAAAAGGAAAGTCCTAATCCTCCCACTAAAATAGGTCGTTCTAACTTCACAACCATGATTCTCCGAGCTTTTTGGAAGGTTTTCTTCAGAATAGATCAAAACCTTGCTTTGCGAATCAGACAAGCGAAGGTACACAATTTTCTTTACTTACGGTTGCTGGTAAAATTAAATCCCAAGCATTACGATATGGTGCAGAACGGGGCTTACGTTGTCTTTTTTCAGCTTCCACAAGGTGGATTTCGCTACCATATCCTATGAATACATCTACCGGGAAGACATAAAATAAATCAAGCTGTTCTATATATACTAGAGCAAAATCAAAGTCAGTTGGCTTGTATGTTTCTCGAATCATTAGCCGCCGATTTGTTTTTGTACGACGATTATCGACGACATAATTACCAGAAGACTCGGCTAACCAAGCGTATTTAACTTGGATTTTTATGAAGTTTCCCCCTACATCAAATACTAAATCGTAAGGTAAGCGATCGCCAACTGGTCTTAACACTCCCCAACCACGCTTGAGAGCATGAATCACAGCTGCTTGCTCTGCTATATCACCTTTGAGCTTTGTATCCATCAACAAACACCTGAAATAAAATAAAACTCTGTAGCTTTTACACCACAGAGTTTTATTTTATTTTTAATTTGGTGGCGGGAAGTGGATTTGAACCACTGACCTTCGGGTTATGCTTACCATCTACAGTTTTCACTGCCTGGATTAACCAGTTTGTGGTCTGGACTGTCCCTTCACCCTCGACTTTTTTACGTTAGGGTGCCTGCCTTCCAGTCTCTACACCTTCTCCATTTCTGGAGCTTGGTTCGGGATTACCGCGCTATTGGCTTCCCCGAATTTGACAGGTAATCGCACATGAGTTTCTTCATGTACCGCCCACTGTAAGAACAACTGATAAGCGTTTAGTTACTCTTACTCGTTGAGCCCGACGAGCTACCAGGCTGCTCTATCCCGCGTCGCTCTTGACTTTTCCAGTATAACGCAAAGTCCAGAGTTTGACAACTATAACAGCGATAATTCTCCCACAACTTCTAATCGCCTGTATTTGCCAAAGGTCATAAACCTTTCTGCGAGGGTTTCTGCGGCGCTGGGGCTAATCCAACCCATTTGTTGCAATAAGTGAATAGCGACAGCATGTTTGGCGCGTTTTGCCCCATCCATCACTTTAATTGCGAGTCCCATACCTTCGCCAAGTCTGCCAATACACTGTACGCCTTCTGCACCAGCTTTACTGACTACTTCTCCTGGTGCTAAACGCATCAGTTCTGTATCAAATTCGCCATCGCCAGCAACTAAGCTAGGGTGATGAATCATTGCCCGGACAATGCGCTCCATATCTAAATTACTACTTGCGGCTAGTAGGGCATATAAAGATGCCATTTGTCCTAGTTGCATAAGATATGTTGGTACACCGCAGTCATCATGGGCGCTGATAAATTCCTCCGCAGGCATTCGCAGTAACTCGGCGATCTTAGTCAAAATTAATTGCTGTATGGGGTGCTTGCGGTCTAAATAGTTATTTGCAGGCCAATGGCGTTGCTGGCAAACAGCTAACATCCCAGCGTGCTTACCAGAGCAATTGTATTCCAGGGGACTGCGTTTACCTTCTGGAATTGGGCATTGAAGAGCAGTTGGATCAACATCAGCACGCCAAAGGATGTTAAATACTTGTCTGACTTGCTCTATTGTGCCTTTATGGGAACTGGCAATAATTGCTAAATCGCGATCGCTCAGATCGTAGCGTTCTAGGGTACCGGTTGTGGTGACAGCTAGTGCTTGAAAGGGTTTGAGTGCCGAACGGACAAATGTTGCCGTTTCTGCATTACCCGCAACGGATAAAACCCGGCCTCTGTCATCACATACAGCAGCTTGGACTACATGGCGTGATTCTATGATGCCTTCTCTGAGTAACCGGACTTCCAGTACTGTGGCTTGAGTTCGTTTTCCCATTGTCATGGGTTAAAATTTATCTCTTTTTATATTTGTCAATGGTCAATCATCAATAGTCAAAAGGCTAATTTGAGACTTTATGACTATGGACTTTTGAACGCCAGTGAGCAAGTGGGCATCGCCACCCAACGCACTAGCTCCTCTTGACTGTGGACTATTTAAAACAAATGCCAAACTATAGTACCAATTAGGTACATTCCCGCCAAGCCAGCAAAGGTAAATTGTAACCGTTGCAGAATTGGCTTAATTTCGTAGGTGACAATTAAGCGATCGCGAGCCAAAACCTCTTGAGGTTTGATCCAGGTTTGACCATCATACCAGCCCGACTCTTCATAAAAGACAGTCGTGCTGTAGAGGCGATCGCGCACATAACGCCATCCTAAATACATACGTAACAAGACAAAAATTACTCCCAGACTTGCGCCTGCGGCTCCACACAAGACAAAATGGGCAGCATATTTTTGTGGTGGAAAGCTGGCTGCGGCCACTGGCCCAGAAACCAGCCAAGAAAAACCCCAAATCCAAGCAATGTTTGTGAGATATTCGCGCCAATTTAAAGTGCAATCACGAAACAGCCAGGAAGTTCTTAATTCTTCGTACTCATTCAGTGGTTGTTGGTCTATAGGAACCGGACAATTGGAAACCGAAGACCTCATCATATTGGCTTACCCCCACCCTCATCGGCGTTTGGAACGGCAATACGTTCTGCATTGACCCAGAACGCTTCTAAATTATAAAACTCTCGTTCCTTGGGCATCATGATATGAACAATTACATCACCGTAATCTTGCAACACCCAACTGCCTTCCGCTTTGCCTTCTGTGCGTAAAGGGCGACGTTGCCATTCAGTTTCAACTTTATCTTCTATTGCTTGTGCGATCGCCCTGACTTGCACCCTAGAGTAACCAGTCAACATCACAAAATAATCTGCTAGGTAAGATACATCGGCTACTCTCAGTACCAAAATATCCCCTGCTTTGCGATCTGACGCTGCGTCAGCAACAGTTATAGCTAATTGCCCACTCAAATCTTTTATCCCTCCATCTAGGCTTTTGAGTGGACTGTTTTTCTCCGACACAGACTGTAATGGGAGATTTCCTTGGATATAATCAGACATTAAACCTCAGGTGCTTGATCCCTTTTATTTTATAATTACTCACCAACAACAATTGAACAACAACTGTTTTTTTG
This sequence comes from Anabaena sp. FACHB-83, assembly GCF_014697485.1. NCBI lineage: Bacteria > Bacillati > Cyanobacteriota > Cyanophyceae > Nostocales > Nostocaceae > Anabaena > Anabaena sp. FACHB-83. Next base: position 259,384 of record NZ_JACJRY010000005.1, read on the forward strand.
AATACTAACAAAAAAACACCTGTTAATGCAGTTAGTTCCAAATTAGCTGTTTGGGTTGCAACTAAAAATCAGACTAAATAGCTCAAAGCTCAAGTCTGATCACTAAATCAAGCCGTAAATTTTTACCAATAATTGTAGCGAATTATTGCTCCATTAAAATCTTATGATATTCAATATTCTATTTCAAGGATGAGTCGGTCATGATTCTGTCACATTTTTGATCGGCGACAGCCTCATCTAGATTTGGTGCTTTTTGACATACTAACCGCCCTAAAGGGTCGGTGATTCTTGACGGTTCACAGCAACGAGCTACTCTTGGTAGTCTGACAGTCGCTCCCCGTCCGTTTAAGGTCGTGCTGATGCCCCATGCCGACCATTTTTATGTTTTGGGATGCGTTCTCATCTCTGTCGTGCTGAGTGTTGCAGTTCAAGCACAACACTGAGCGAACAGATAAATCAATCTTGCCCCAACGATACCCACAGCAAGAACAAGTTTGGCTAGTAGGTTCCCATCTACTAATTACTCTAAAAACCCGATTAAGCTTTTCAGATTTACTCTCACAAAATACCCGAAATTCTCTCCAGCCTTGCAAACTAATAACTCTTGCTAGATTACGGTTCTTGACCATTCCCGACACATTCAAATCTTCCAAAACAATAGTTTGGTTTTCACTAACTATTTTGGTTGATAGTTTGTGCAGGAAGTCTTTACGGGTATCTACAATTTGGTTGTGTTGTTTCGCAATCCTTAGTCTGGTGATTTCACGACGTTTAGAACCTTTGTGTTGCCTTGATAGCTTGCGTTGTAGTTTGCGAATTTTGCAATCTTTCTTTGAGTAATTAGGACTTACTGCTTTCTCACCATTACTCATAACTGCAAAAGTTTTAATTCCCAAGTCGATACCAATGCTTTGGTTTTTAGCATCAATATGAATAGGCTCAACTTCTACAACAAAACTAAGAAAATAGCGATGAGCAGCGTCTTTAATAACAGTTACACTACTTGGTGCAGATGGTAAATGCCTTGACCAAACGGGCTTAACATTACCAATTTTGGCTAGATATACTTCATCTCCTTTAATTGAAAACCCACCTATTCTAAATCGCGCTGACTGTCTCCCCATTTTCTTTTTGAACTTAGGTTTACCTACTTTTTTGAGGCAGCGCGTTGCGGGGGTTCCCCCCGTTGTAGCGACTGCCGTACCTTTTCGTTTACCTTTGAGTGAATCAAAAAAGTTATTGTAGGCAAGCCAGTTTCGCAGAGAAAGACATAGTGTTACAGACTTAAAAATTCACTTGGTATGCGTTACCAAATATCGTAAATCTGTATTCACAAAGCAGAGCATTGAATTGATTGATAAAACGTTTAAAGAAGTAGCAAAAAAGATGGATTTTGAAGTGATTGAGTTTAACGGTGAGGATAATCATGTTCATGCACTTATTGAATATCCACCTAAGTTGTCTATCTCTCAAATAGTTAATGCCCTAAAAGGTGTTTCTAGTCGTCGTTACGGACAAGCTGGATACAAAAAACCCCACAAAGAGTCTTTATGGAGTCCTAGTTATTTTGCTGTATCCGTTGGAGGTGTCCCATTAGAAGTTTTGAACGAGTACATTAGGAATCAAGAAAAGCCGTCCTTCTAGGACGGGGCTTGTATCCTATTCTTTTGGTCATTGGTCATTTGTCAGTAGAAGAACTAAAAAGGACAAGGGACAAATGACTAATGACAGTCTCAATCAGACAATGTGCAGATTGAAGGTGTAGTAACATTAATTCCACACCAATTTTTTTGGGTCAGTCAATAGTCAGCCTGTATGAGTTACACCTCTTGTTTGGAAACTACTTTAGCTTCAATTACCTGACTATCAGAAGTTACTGATTCAAACAAAGCCTCATAGTGACTTAAGGCTTGGTCAAAAGCATACTGCTCCATCGCATACTGACGACTGTTATAGCCCAAGGTTTTTACCTTTTCAGGGTGTTTGTAAAGTTCTAAAATGGATGCTGCCAAAGCTTGGGCATCTTCTGGTGGAACAATAACCCCACCACCACTTTGCCTGATGGCTCTGGCTGCGGTGCCATTTTCGGGAACTGAGGCTACTATCGCACGACCACTGGCCAGCAAAACTTGGATTTTGGAAGGCATATTGAAAGAAATCACATTCTTCTTCTGCACAACTAAACCAACATCAGCCGCCGCCAACATTTGTGGTAGTTCTGCACGCGGTTGAAATGGCAGTAACAACACATTATCTGCACCGCATTCTAAACAATACTGTTGTAATCTTTGTAAACCTTTAGCCTCACCCACAATCACAAAAGCAATATCTGTGATATCTCGTAATTTTGCTGCCGCTTGAATTACTGTTTCTAAACCTTGAGTGAGCGCAATGTTACCAGAATATTGAACGACAAACTTACCGTTGAGATTGTGTGTATTACGGAAGGGATTATTTTCTTTAGGTAAAGGACGAATGAAGTTGACATCCACCCAGTTAGGAATCTGCTCGATTTTATCTGCTTCTACACCCTTAGATAGTAAATTTTCGACAAACCCATCAGCAATGACGCTAATTTTTGTAGCTGAATGGTAAGCAAATTTTTCTAACGCAGCAAATACTTTGATCAGCAATTTATTTTTCAGTAGCCCAACATGAACTGCTGCTTCTGGGAGGATATCTTGAAGATTCAGCACCACTGGGCAAGCGCGTAACCATCCGAGTAAAGCCGCAGGTACACAGACAGGTAGAGATGGTGACGTTGATAAAATCACATCTGGTCGCCATCCGAATAAAGCAGGTAAAAAACTTGTAACAACAAAACTAGCATCAAGCATTATCCGATCCAACAGATTCGGTTGTGGCCGAATCCAAACATAACTGCGTTGGATTTGAACGCCATTTTTGTACTCATTTAGGTAGAATTTGCCCCGATAACCCTCGTAAATTTGGCGTTCAGGATAATTTGGCATAGCGGTGACGACGCGCACTTCATGCCCTCGCTTGGCCAGTCCTTCTGCTAATTCCGTCATCAACGGGGCAATACCAATTGGTTCTGGATAGTAGTTGTAGGAGTAAATTAATATCCGCATAAGAAATCAGTCAGAGTCCCTGGCTTTTTGGATAACAATGATGTTGTGCTGCATTTTGTTGCACCTGACTTCAATTGTCTCCTTAGTCTCTTTTAATGTCAGTGGTTTGTCGTTGAAGATTGAGTAAAATTTATTGGGAATTGCGGAGAGAATACTTAATAAATTTATGACGGGACTATTTACAGTAACAAGTAAGTATGCACTGATAAAATTCTGACTGTTTTTGCAATTAGCAGATAGTTAAAATATCAAAAATTAATGAATTTAGTAGCCCTACTTCATGTCTGAAATCTATTTAAGTTGGGCAGTTTGATTCCAACTCTCAGTGACCTCATAATATAGTCGTAAACACTCAAATTAGCAGTATATAATTTTTAGTACAAGTTAAATATAATTCCTAGTATGGGTAATTTATTGAGATACGTGTAATTACTTTATGGGGAAAACAGTAATTTAATTACTCAGGAGATGTTTTAAAAGTGGCAGGGTATCGTCAGCAAGCTCACAAGGCTGATGCTGAGATTTGTAGAAGACAGCACCTTGTGAGCGAATGAGTAAAGATTAATTTGAGTGATTGGAACCTCGATAAATTCGCTCTCTTTGCTCTGGAGAAAGATGTGGTATTGGGAAACGTTCAGATGCTCCTATTGTAAAGTCCTGAGTTTGTGTCACTTCATCTGCTTGAGAACGAATTCCGACATCACAATTGAGAAATGGATTGAGGATGGTATCTTCTGTTTCTGACTCCGCAAGTTGAGTTTGAGGTAATACATAGGCGTGTTTATGCGGGTCGTACGCTAAAACTTCTCCTGACTCAATGTGATAAATCCACGCATAAATTTTCAGTTGACCTTGGTACAGTTTGGAGTGAATGACGGGATATGTCCGTAAATTCTCAATTTGCGTGAGAACGTTTTCCGCAATCATTATTTCTAACAATTCTTCAAACTGGTAATGACCGTAGTGGTCTAAAACTAGCCTACGAGTCGCTTCTGCATATTTCAGCCAATCATAAACCAGTGGTAAATCCTCTCGCAGACTCTGTAATTTCAGGAGTCCTTTCATCGCACCGCAATGAGAGTGACCACAGATAATAATTTGCTGAATTCCTAAAGCTTGAACTGCATATTCAATAGTTGCACCTTCACCACCATTAGTTGCGCCGTAAGGAGGAATAATATTACCTGCATTGCGGATAACGAATAATTCACCAACCTGTGCTTGTGTAATGAGATTTGGGTCAAGACGTGAATCGGAACAAGTGATAAACAGTACTCTGGGTTTTTGACCATGCGAGAGTTGCTCAAACAATTCTTGGTGCGTTGAAAAATAGCTAGATTTAAATTCACGCAGACCTTTAATTAATTTCTTCATTACCAAGTTCCAGAAATATTTGTAGGTAAGTTACTGAATCAAAACAATATTCATTGAGGGTGAGATAATCTCAAATGCAGACTGATGAGCGTGATAATTAGTAGGTTTTTGCCAACATTAGGAGCTTCAGCCTTGTTGTTGAGTTAGTGTTACTTTTGTAAAACAGTAGCAGCTTGTGAGCAGACATGATTTTTGAGCTTTGAGAAGTCAGAATCAGTGACAAAGGACTTCTATATCATAGGGTAATTTGGTGCTGTAATTATAAGTAGAGAATTGTAATTAAGATAAGTTGCAGACCAGAGCTTTGAGATATCTGACAGTAATATCTCAAGTGTGCTTGGAAATTGAGCCTTATTCACAGAGGTTATACCATTCCACTTTAAACATGATACATATATGGAAGCAGCGCCTCGACTTCTCCTGACGGAGACGCTGGGCGAACGCTCGGCGACCGGAAGTAGAGTTGCAGAGGAAGTAATTTGTATCAGTAATTTCGTGAATTGGGATTAAGGCTGGATGATAGCTAAGAGTGGTCAATATTAACTGATCAATGTGTGTGGCGATCGCTATGAATGCAACTATAGCAATCCTAAATGAATCGTGAAAAACATAGATATGGAAACGAACCGCCAAGAACGCCAAGGACGCAAAGGTAAGAAAGAAGAAAAAGATATAGAAATTTTACAAATGATTTAGGACTGCTATATCTAAAAAACTAACTTTCAGAGAGTAATTATGAATGGTTATTGATGCGATAGTTATTTTTGAATGATTTCTCCAGTATTCAGATTGATCACTAGAGATGATTTTACTTTATCTAAATTTGCTTCTAAAGGAATGACTACTGTATTAGCAATATGCTCTGGTTCGCCAAATAAACAGCGACATTGAAACTTGGTGGTCATAATTGGCAGAAAACCAATTTTTGTATTTACCTTACCATGATAATCACCACATTCTGTTACAGTATCAGGGGGAAAACAAGTCTGTTCATAAAGATAAAAGGTTTTAGAGTAGCCTGGGTATTGAATGATTTGCTTGAACTTAAAATCTACAATGTCCGAAACTGCCCAAATATATAGTATTAGTAAAAGTATTCCAATTGATAATAATAAGTAAAGTGTTAGAAAAATCTTGGTTTTAAATATAGGTAAAGGCTGAGGCTGGGTTAAAAATAAAATGCCTAATCCTACAGCGAGTAACCAAATTCCCATAAAAATTAAACCTTGGGCAGATTGCCAACTGGGAATAAAAGGTAAGTTGACGAGAGCGATCGCTAAAAATGGAGCTATCAATATAAATATTAGCAGTGGATTTCGGCGCGTCATAGCTGGATTTTTCCGCCATCATAACCCATTCAAGCAAGCAGTAACTTGCTAGAGACGTGAAGATTGACAACATACCCTGTGTTCAGGCTTAATCAAGCAAGTAGCTGGTAATGACAACAAAGCCAAAATTTTTGGCTGTCTTCCCGGAAAGCCGAGAACTGAAGATGTATCTCATTACATAGCAAATTTACTATATGTAAGCTAAAAACTATTCCTTCCTTAAATCTATCTTTCCTTCTCTCATTGCTGCTCTGGTGATCCTCCAGGGCAGTTTTAATTTGATTGGTAGACAGTTAATACAAATGTATCTGTTGAGGTGAGCAGGGGGGCGGAGGAGCTTCAGGTGCAGGGGAGAGCGTACCTTCGTTCCCCCTTTCACCCCTGCACCCTTGCTTGCCTACACAAGTAAGTTTCTTATCCGAACCGTATTGGGTAGACAGTTAAATCTCTAATGAGATCATCTGGCTTTTGTAAGTATGACTGCGATCGCCTCTTCTGGTTTAGCTTTATCCTGGTTCTGGATGCTAGAACTTCACTTTAGATTGAGAACTGATAAATTTTAAACTCCCCTAACGGGGAGTAGTAGGTTTATGATACAGTCTGTACTGCTTTCTTCAACTCCTTGAACATCAGCCGGAGACCGTAGGCAGCAGTTTGTGAGATGACTAAATTACCAAAACCTTTTTTAACCTCACGCTGTTTAACACCGGGGGCAATGTCACCAACAGCCATTGAAGTAGTTAAACTCATCTGCATGGTTTGAAGTGTGAGGTTAAGTGTAGCTTCCATCTGTGGCTGCAACTCCTTTGACACCATAGGAAGTAAGTTTAACTTCAGCGATCGCTGAAATTCTTTGAGTGCCTGTTGCTGAAGTCGAGCCACAGCTTTTGTTTTCCACAGTTCGGGATTGTCCTGGAATTGGGCTTTACGCTGATCGTAAAATTCCCCCAATTTCTGACCAAACTCATTTTTTGGCCTAGCCTGTTCAGGGGCAATAATATCAAGTACCCACAAATACAGCTGCGACCTGCAAAGTTTAGAACCGGCTCCAGTATTCATAGTTTCTTTGTCACCACTGCTATTTTCATCTTTGGCCATACCCAGCCGACGCTTGAACCTGCCAAGAGAATCAAACTTTGTAATTGGGTAAATTTGGCTGATGAGTAAAGCTTGTGGTCTAACACCAATACCAAACATCGTCATAACTTGACGGTAGGGGATAAATTCACTACTGTTGAGAATTTCTAAAATCTCGTGTTGAATTTCTACTTCCCAGTCTCGTAGGTCACACACCATACCAGCTAATTTTCTGGTAAAAGTAGTAATTCCCACGCCATATTTTTTAGCAATAGATTTTTCATAAAGCTTATCGTAGTAACTACTTCCTCGCTTGAGGTTACGCTCCCGCCCCGCAAGCCAAGCCCAAAGGGGAAGCGCACCATCTGAGGCAGGTTGACTTTTACTAAGTGCAGCTTCAGGAAATTCCCTGGCTAACTGTTGTCTAGCACGGTTGATGACTGGCGATTGAATCTTATTTAAAGATTGCAACTGCAACCACAAATGGCGCATTTGTGCCACCTTACCCGCTTCAAATTGCAGGAAAAAATCATCATCATCCCAGTGAAGTAATGCGTAAGCTGCAAGTGCTAGAGCATCGGCTTGGTCATTTTTATCTGGGAGTTTATTTTGTTTACGGTAGTGTGTTGCTTCCGCGTGACCGACCCATAAAACCTTAATTCCTTCAGCCTCACAAATGTGTGACCAAATCCAAGAGTAATGTACTCCAGTAGGTTCCATGACAACAGCATCGGGCTTTAGAGCTAATAATTTATTGACCCCATCAGCGTTAGCTTTAAATGTTAAAGGGTCATCATCTTTCGGACGTTTATTATCTCGAAAGTAGCTTCTAAAGTTTTTAGGAATTGATGTTAATTCCCAAGCAACTACGCTGTTTTTACACACATCCAAACCAACTATTTTCATTTGTCAAGGTTCTGCAAGATTGGGTATTTATTTGCAGCAAAAACTGTGCTAAAATGAGTCACGAATCACCCAAATTAGTGTTAACAATTCACTTTTAAACTCAACACAGTCGGAAATTCTAGCAGCAGTGGATTCATGAAGTTTTGAAACCTAATGGGTCATTTCAATCTAAAAATCCGTGCTGCTGCTGTTATTTCCCTCTGGTGTAAACCAGAGGCGGATGAGTTTGCGCGACTCGTCCGCGACTCCCCAAGATTGGGGAGTTTCGGCTGTTAGTCAGACAGCCATCATCAGGCGGAATAATTACATATCATCATCGTCATCATCGTCATAAATATCGCTATCTTCGTAATCTTGTTCCGTCACAACTTCAGATTCGACTGTGACAGCAGTAAGTAAATTTCTGAATTGAGGCATAGAAGGTGCTTGAGGATTTAAACCTTGCGCTTTTAAAAACTCGGCGGTAGCATCCCATTCTCGACGTAGTAGGGTTAATTTGCTCTCTAACTCAGCGCATTCTCGATAAATTTTGTTTCTTTCATCGTAAAGTTCATCAGCTTTTCTACCAACAATCTTTTTAGCTCTTTCTCTCAAATTGCTAACAATTTCGTCGATAGATTCTTCGTTTTCTAGCTCAACAGAAAAACCTATTCTTTCATTGCTATAACTTCCTATTGAAATTAGAAAGTGTGCATGAAGTGTTTTAATTTTCATTGTGTCCTCCGGTTTTTAGCGCGGTAATTACAACGTTGTTCTAATAGTCCTGTGGCATCTTCCCAGCTTTGAATCAAGGTGACTGCATCCTCACCGTGAAATGTTTGATGATCACCGTTCTGCCATGTCACAGCTGCAACACGGGTAGGCATATCCTCAAACTGAATTTGGCGGATTTGGGCAAGGTTAATCCAGCCAGCAGCAGGCAATTTACAGCTAAACACTGATGGGGTATTGACTATGGTGTGCATTTTGGTAATCTGACAATGGTACAAATCTTGCGATCGCACCTCCCCTCGCTTATGGGCAATACTGCGATCGCATCAAAAATCAAAGTTAGAAATTGTCAGTCTCAGAATCGGGGGCAGTTGCCCCAGCATCAAAAGGGATATCGTCTGGGTCAGGCTCTGATTCTGTTTGTGGTGGGTAAAGTTGGTTATTTACAAATTGCCTGAGTATTTTAGCTGCTGTTTCTGGGTTGTCTGTCTCTGTAACTGTTGCAGTTGCCTGGAAAGTCTCATTTTCATAGTTACCCAGGTTTTTGACCCGTTTATAAGTAATGGTTTCGATTTTCATAATTGTGCTATTTTTTACAACGTACAGCTAAACTGATAAACTATGTCGAGCGATCGCAATTCCAAAAAACGCGATCGCTTTCGAGTTATTGAACCTCAGCCGGCTCCTTATCAAAAACAACTTCATAGACTGCTCCCGGATTATTCATCCGTAAGATGCTCAAGTAAGCGTAGGCATCGCCACGGGTACGATGACGGGTAACGCAGACATTACCGGATACACGGCAGCGATAAACGTGCCAAGGTCGAAGCTTGTCTTTGTAAGCCATGATTAAAATCCTCAGTTAATTAAGAAGCCAGCACAAACTGACACAATTGCTTGTGCTGGTATGGGAATGGGAATTTGTTAACAGAAGCTCATCAGAGGAAGTCGCTGGTGATGCCTCACCAGCGAAAAACCCTTTTAAGTGCATTGTCTTGTAAGTGAGCGTTAAATTTGCGTCTAAATTGATACCTCCAACTAAACAGCATGACTGTATCGGCGCAAGTGTGAAGTGCAGCGCCGGGTGACAAGGGTGACAGGGTGTAGGGTGCAGGGTTACAAATCAGCGCGGGGTGCAATTGAGGGATTGGGTAATCTGCGCCGGGGTTTAACTTTGACAACGGGTGTTGTTTGCCCGTGAACACGGTTAAATTCCCGCGCCAAACTCCGCGCCAAACGTGGACGTGTGGCGTAAAGCATCTGGTGTACAGAGTCGAGTAAGTTGGTTAACGTCTGGACTTGCTGTTGCAGTTGGCTGACTTGTTTTTCTAGCTGTCGAATGCGTTTTTTTCGAGTTACATATTTTTCCTTCATAAAAAAGTGCGACCGATCGCCCTGGTTTGCGCGTTGTGTATAAAAAACTGTTATCCATAACCAACTACACGGTAGTTAGCAATTTCATGTCGTGCATCTGCGCGTAAGCCACTACCCCACGCCAAGCCTCTGCGGGATTTTCACCCAGGACTTAATTCCACACCACCTCATGTCTCCATGTCGCCACTTTTAGCCTTGGTGTGTATGGAATGCCCTACTAAGGTCGGTTACAGACTGCGGCCGCAGTACAGCTGCACGTCACCAGATTTTTTACAATCCGCGACTATATTGGGACAAATCTCAAGTGTTCACTTATCACTCAGCACTCAGCACTAGGGACTACTGGTAGCCTGAATCACCTTTCATCGGTTTTCAACGGCTATGACATCAAGTGTTACTTTTCCTAATTCGGCTGTGTCTGTCTTGGTGAGACACTTGTGAAACCAGCCAAAATAACTGTTTCTCCACCGAAGCAAATATCGGCTGGTCTTTTTTTGTCGTTCAACATGAATGATACGTCCTGCCATGTCCACTGTCAAGACGTTTCATTCATGAACTTTACGTCTATGATAGAAGATAACCAACAAGAACAGGAAAAGTCTCCCTTGAGGCTATTAAGAGAAGAAGCAGGACTAACACGTCCCCAAGTTAAGCAAATAATAGGCGTTTCAGAGAGGCGACAAGCTGACTGGGAATCTGGAAAAGCTATGCCAAGTGCTGAAAACATCGCGTCACTCTGCCGATTGTACAAAGTTTCTTTAAAGACTATGTTCAAATCGCTAGGGATTGATGTGTCTGGTATACCTAATGACGAATAGCTGACGAGAAACACGCCACAGTACCAACTGTGGCGGACATAAATACCTACCCCAATTATGACGAAATTGGATGAATAAGGAGCATCCTATTAGATGAACGTAAATAGCAAAGTATAACTAACTACTGGGTAATCTAAATTTGTACTTATCGTTTTCACTAAGAAAATGAAAAATCTTATCAGGCTATCAGTTGTTGTTGGATTTGCACTATTACAGAGCTGCACGCCTTCAGTGAAATCAAGTCCGATTACATCAGAACCAGTTGTAAATTCTCCCAGTGGTTCAGACAAGTATGAAATTCAGTGGAGTGGAGCTAGTGGAAAGGAATTATTTGCTGGTTATTCGATTCTTTCGTTAGACCCACCAGGTACACCAATGAAAGTAGAAAGCATCAAAGGAAAACTACCCCATAAGGTCAACTTTTCAGCTTCTAAAAATACCATAGTCTCAGCATCTGGTAACACATTTCCCCACACAGCAGTAGAAATCAAAATTTATAAAAATGGCTCAGAGTGTGGAAAGGTGGTGGCTGTTGGGAGTGGGGTAGGAGCAAACAAAGTTTGTGAATAATCCAAGCCCCACAAGTTAACCCAACTTAGTTATAGCTTGCGACCTGTGACAATGCGATCGCACTTTCTCTAATGAGGAGCGATCGCAAAGTGACAAAAGACTAAAAGCCGCACCAGATGGGCGGCCGCTCTACTAATCGAATTATGCCAGTAAACACAAAATCCGAAAACTCCCGGTGCAACACTGGTCAGTTAACACTTTTTGACTTAGAAAAATACACCAACTACGACGAAACTCAAGAACCACCAGACCCAGACCATTACCAAAAACAGGAAGCATACGAATATGCGTGGCAGCAGTGGGAAAAACAATATCCTGATTTGGTGAAATATGTCGTTGCCATGTCTCCGTATCAAAGTGTTGGGGGGCAAGAAACAGCCGACACATCATTACCCCCTAACACCACCAATAACCAAGTAGCAATAACTACTAAAAAAATTGCCCCCCAACACGAGACAACACAATGGGTAGAAAAATACTGGGTAGAGCGTAGCAGCCGTAAATACTGGTATTGGCGCTATTGCTGGATGACAGGACGAAAAATTCACCGCCGTTACATTGGCTCTGTCACTTCGCCCAAAGCACGCGATCGCAAATCGGCCATCGAGGAGGCAATTAATTTTGAGCGATCGCCAAAGGAGATTGAGAAGTTAATACACTCCTGGCGTGAATTAAAAAAATGAAGTGTGAATTTTAATCCGCCCATGAAAAATGCGATCGCGCGGCGTACCAGGAGAGCGATCGCAAAAAAATGAATATTTCAGCTTGATTGTAGAGGATGAAAAATGCGATCACAAAATAGTCAATAATTGGCGATCGCCAATTCCAAATCAGCCTCATCAACATCAATGTATTTTTCCAAACTAGATATCGTTCTATGGCCAGAAAATTTCTGAATCATACTCAAAGCCCAACCACGGCGAGCCATCTGAGTTAATATAGTCCTTCGTGGCGAATGGGTAGAATAGCCACACTCAGTTAGTTTTGCCTTCTTCAGAGCGCGGCGAAACGCATCATCAAAGCTTTGTAGCTGCAAATGCTGTCCCTCACTACCCAAAAATAAGTAACCTGAGATATCCGGCTGGTTAATTTTCCAATAATTAATCAGCAACTCGCGTAAGTTTTTGTGAATTGGCACTTGTCGAGTTTGGTGAGTTTTAGTCTGTGAAGCTCGGTAAGTCAGTCGCCTTAACGGTTTTCCGTCAGGCGAATAAACATCACTAGTCATCAAGCTGCACACTTCCCCAGCACGGCCAGCCGTCCAGTATGCAACTCGTAGAATCATCTTATGATTTTCTCCCGGCATAGCCGCCAGAATAGATTCAAAATCCTTATCAGAAAAAATAGCAGCTTGTCCGTGCCGATTGACCTTCATCTACAAGTTTATATTTCCATTGATTGAAAATAGGTATATTCAAATATTTACCAACAGTAAATATTTCATCAATTGTATATATAGCAATACTTACAGGTAATCAGTAAATCTACATCTTTTAGGTAAAAGAAGTAGATTTACGATTTTTTATATTCTGGTTAGAACGGATTTATTTACTAATCAAAAATCCGTATGGCAGAACCAACACTACAAGAAGTATTCGGTGCAAACGCAATACAAGACGCTAATACAATTACTATTTACAAATCTGACTTACCAGGATTGACACCACAAGAAAACAACACGGCGGAAAGTTTGCTATCAGGAATAAATGTAAAAGCAAAGCAAGCACTAACACAAAGTAACTTTGATGAAAACTTAGACCAATCAGTTTTCATCGAAAGAGGATTCTCAAATTTTACATTTCGAGGCCCTAACCAGGATTCTTACCGAGTTGACGTTTTAACAATTAACCTTGCTAAACCTGACGACAGCGACGAAATTGACCCAAATAACTATTAATGGCAGGTTGGGAAATCAGAGTAGACATACCCTACTCATATAACGGTAGTGCCGCCATACCTTATAGCTATTACCCGGTTGGTTGTTTTCGTGGTGGCTACAATTACTACCTCAATGGCGGCGATTTTATTCTTACCCATGCTGACGGTGAGACAAGACTAGGCGGCGGTTGGCTTGGTGGCTATGCAATACAAAGCTTTAACGTTGTTAATCTTGCCCCGTGTTGTCCTGATGGTTGGATGCGGTGCAAAAACGCCAATGGTACTTACTGCTGTCTTCCCTGTGATGAAATTCAAAATTCAATTGCAAGCATCACAGCAAATTTAAGGAACGTTAAATAATGAGTGATTGCTGTTCTGAGATTAAGAGCGAATTGGCCGCTTTACGTGCGGAAGTTGCCAGAATAGCCAATTTAAAATCTAACCCTGTTGATGAATACGCTCGTAGATTAGCAAAAGAAGCACTAAAAACCGCTTACCTAGCTGATGCAAATGCCTATAAAGCATTAGCAGGAGTAGAGAATGTACGCGCCGAACTCAAAGAACTCAAAGCGATTTTGGTAGCGGCGGCCGCGGCGGCGGCATTAGCGGCGGCAGCAATGGCGGCGGCGGGTGCTGCTGCTAGTGCGGCGGCGGGTGCAGTAGCTAAAGCCAGCGACGCTCTCGGTAAGATAGCTGGTTTACTTGATAAAATCAGTACCATTCTTGAGTTGATAGATTCGTTGCTGTTTTTGAAGCATTTAGTCCAGCAAATTCAGCAGGGGCAATTATCACTCGAAGATACTGTTAATGCCTTGCAACTTGGCGTGAATGCCCTACGTGGTCAAGTTGGTCGGGGTGGCCCGCCGGGACGTGACGGGCGTAACGGTAATGACGGACGACCGGGACGTGATGGACGTAACGGCGTTGACGGACGACTAGGACGTGACGGACTGCGCGGACTTCCCGGTAATGACGGTAGACGCGGACTACCCGGACGTGACGGACTGCGCGGACTTCCTGGTAGAGACGGTAGACCAGGACTGCCCGGACGTGATGGACTGCGCGGACTTCCGGGTAGTGACGGTAGACCAGGACTGCCCGGACGTGATGGGCGGAATGGCGTTGATGGTCGTAACGGTCAAGATGCTCAACCAGGAAGAAACGGCGTTGACGGTCGTAATGGCAGTGACGGCCAGCCAGGAAGAAACGGCGTTGACGGTCGTAATGGTCGTGACGGTCAACCAGGAAGAAACGGCGTTGACGGTCGTAATGGTCAAGATGGACAAGTGACAACCATCACACTAGAACGAGTCAAGGTCGAAAACAAATTTGAATATATTTACCGTCCCGCACCAGCACCAATCGTTATTCATGGTCGAAATGGTCAAAATGGTTTAGCTGGTCGTCCTGGGCGGGACGGGCGAGACGGGCGAGACGGTCGTAACGGCGTTGATGCAGTCTTAAAACCTTACCCTATACCGCGAAACGGTGTTGATGGTCGTCCTGGGCGAGACGGGCGTAACGGTTTAGATGGTCGTCCCGGTTTACGAGGTTTACCAGGAACTAACGGACGTAACGGCGTTGACGGTAGAACCGGGTTAAACGGTCGCAACGGTACAGATGGTAGAAATGGCGTTGATGGTAGAACCGGGTTAAACGGTCGCAACGGTACAGATGGCAGAAATGGGTTAAATGGTCGCAACGGCACAGATGGTAGAAACGGCGTTGACGGTAGAACCGGGTTAAATGGTCGCAACGGCATTGACGGCAGAAATGGGCTAAATGGTCGTAACGGTACAGATGGCAGAAATGGCGTTGACGGTCGTCCTGGACTCAACGGTCAAAACGGTGTTGATGGTAGAAACGGCGTTGACGGTAAAAACGGCTACGGGGTGAATGGGCGTGACGGTGTAGACGGTCGCAATGGTTTAAATGGACGCAATGGTGTAGACGGGAAAGATGGCTTGCCAGGAGAGGATGCAGATGTGAAGTTTGTAAGTATTCAGGTTCCTACTTGTGTATGTGAACAGCAGCCTGATGGTAGTTGGAAACCAAAACGAGTTAATACCACTGTGACAGCGATCGCAAATAAATCTGGAACTGCCAATAATTCAAAAACCATAATTTCGGAATATGAAGAGTTATACAAAGCGAATGAAGAACTTTGTTTAGCGAAAAATAAAGAATTTGAAGCTTTTCTCTCAGTGCCAGATCACTGGCCGACTCGTAGCGGACAAAAACCACAATTAGCAATTCAATATGCTGAGAATAAAGGTAACGGCAAAATTGGTAGAACAAGGTGGACATTATTACTACCACACTACCGCTACGGGCAGAATCATGAGCCAAAATTCCCTAATTATGAAAAAGGTTCTTTTTTAGGCGTGCAAGAGCTAAATGACAACTCAAAAATTATTGTTTGGTGTAAATCAAAACCAGAATGCTTAAGAGTTATTAATGCTTTAAAAGCATACGTTGAACCAAAATATTTAGAAGGTATTAACCCCCCAACAGTTACAGACTCAAACGCTAAAAGAAAAGAGGTTTCTGTAACTCCTACACTAATGCAATTCTTCCCCAATGGGCAAAAAGATGATGCTCCAGCATGGTCTAAAAAGTTGAGGAAGAAATGAATAAAGCTTTAGAATTTGACGCTGTTTTCATGGTTAATGGTAGGATGGCAATAAAATTACAAACTTTTGCTAAACTACTGCATTACTCCGATGTTTATTTACTTCAATTAGTTAAGAAAATAGCCAAAAAAGGGGTAAAAGTAGGGTTCAAATGGAGAAGAAACTGGTACATATTCTTACCAAGAACTCCTATCAACAAACTTATTAATAATAAAAACAACTCTAACAATAATAACAGCAATAGTAGTGATGGAAGCAACGGTGCGACCATGCCATCAGGTAATACTATTAATGATGATTGGGAAGATGCTATTAATGAATTTCCTAGCGGAATTACGGATAGTTTAGCTAGGACAAGTTTTACAATTAGCACGATTAATAACCAGCTTGTCATTGCTACCGGATTTATTGACCTACTTTCTTCGGCTGTAGACCCGAAGAAAGTAACTCTACAGTTTCCCTTGTCTCAGCAAGATTTCAAAGCTACGACTGATTACAAGTACGGCTATTACATTTATTACCGTGAGGATAGAATGTCTACTTTTGATCCAGGCGATGCAGGAACTTTAAAATCTACCCAATTACCAGCAGCTTTATTTGAAATCTGTAGAGCGTTGGATGCTGCTGAGAATACTCGTAATGGTGCTAACCCAGGTCTGACACCACGCCGAAACATCTCTACAACTGTGAGCTTTGACACAGGAACAATTGCTGTAGCTGCAACCATTCCAGTTACACCTAGCATTGGTGCTGGTGGATTAATCCAATTGACAGCTAGTGATTACCTTGGCGCTCCCTACTCTAACTTTACTAACGGCGGTGGTGATTTAGCTTCTGATACTTTGCCGGAAGCATTGTTAGAAATGGCTAATTTACTTGCAGCAGCCGAGAAAGCTGTTACACCAGCAGAAAACCAGCCAAATAATGTACAGGTTCAGTTTGATTTAGAAACTGGCTCTGCTACTATCAGCGCCAATATGCCTTTTACCACTGCGGCTGCAACTAATGGTGATGTTACTGTTCATGCCATTGATTATCTCTAATTCGTGAATATCCACAATTTATTCATAGGTAGGTAATTAAATGGCTGGTAAATTAGGCCCTAGAGCTACAGTTTTATTCAAATCTGGCAGTGGTCAAGGTAAAGGCGCAAAATCTCAATATGTTTATATGTTGAGGTCTGTTGCTGAAAAATTGGGGTTGAAAATCGTACCTGATGCTACCGTGACTCGTAAAGCACCAGCAAGCAGTAAAGGGAAAAAAGAAATTAAAGTTTCTGTCAGGGGTAGTTTTGGTGCAAAGCGGGTTAAAGTACCTTTACCTGGCACTCAAAGTAATACTGCTACGAGAAAGGGTGTGAAAGTCAAGTATCTTTCTGTTCCCGTTCCGGCTGATGCCACAATTGCGGACATTAAAAAGTTTCTGCAAGGTGCTAGTAAGAAACCCCAAAGTTTTGTTAGTCCCAATGGACGCACTTATTCACTCTCTACTAAGTAGATGATTGAAACTCGGCTAGTTTTTAGGAATGAGTACAGACTGGATTTAAAACCAGTTGAATCAATACTCATTCCTTATCTCTTCAATAATGAATCAAATTTAATTATTTCTGTAGATGCCAACCCAAGCAGAAATTATAAGAGTAGCGGTAAAATCGACCAAATTTTAATTGACTACTCACAAACTGTTATTGGCAGTTCTCAGATATTAAGATTTGGCAGGCAGTTATTACAGTTTCCCCAACTAGGAAGATTTAAGCTGAAACTTTACCCAAATTATTATTTAGGTAAAACCACAATTTCCATTAGTACTCAAGAAGTGATTGCACCAACATCTTTTGATAATTGTACTTCTGATGAAGTAGCTCTCACTGCCAATAATACAAGCGTAATTCTAGCAGCAAATGAATTACGCACTTATGCACTACTAACGAATAATTCTTTAATTGACATCACAATTATTCTTGGTGAAATTGAAATCGCAACACCAGGATTAGGAATTGTGATTAAACCAGGGGGTAATTATGAAATCAATCTAGACAATCTTTACAAAGGTGTCATTACTGCTGTTTCTGCTAATGATTCTCAGCTTTTCTGTGTGGAGTGTAGTGAATAATGGCTTTATTTAATCCATCACAAGTTACTGTAACTATTCCATCAAGTTCTAGTGCAGTACCTACAACTGTCAACGCTAGTGCTAGTAGTCAATCTTTGCTTGCAGCTAATTCAAATCGCAGAGGTGCAACGATTTGGAATAATAGCACTGCTAATTTATATATTGAACTTGGTTCCACAGCTTCTTTAACTGCGTTTACTGCCAAATTGCTTCCAGGGGGTTATTATGAAACACCATTTAACTATATTGGCGCAATTTCTGGCATTTGGGATGCTGTTAATGGAAACGCACAGATTAGAGAATTAACTTAATGCCTCTGAGTAATCCAAATGTTATTACTCCATCTGCTTGTTATCGGCGGACAGCAAATTTAGTTTTAACGTCTAATTCTTTAACTAAATTGTCTTACAACAGTAAAGAAGAAGACACACATAACGCCTATAACAGCACTACAGGTAATACAACATCAGGAAGATTTACTGTTGTTTCTGGTTTTCCCGGTAAGTATAGGTTAAATGCTGGAGTTTCGATTAATTTTAACGCCAATGGTAATCCGGCAGGAACCACAATTATTGCATTGTATGTTTATAAAAATAATTCTCTTTACTGCTTACTGGGTAGAAGTGTTTGTACTGGTATATCCGGCGCTTCTGATGGCGCAAATGGTTATGTTGATATTCCTAATTTGATTGTTGGTGATTTTTTGGACGTGAGAGTTAACGCTATTTTTACTACTTCTAATGGCATTATCAGTCTGAATGGTAGTGATAATTGTCCACTTTCTATTAGTTATGTTCAGTGACACAAGATGAACAGATGAACGAAAAACCTAATTTAACTAATGAACGTATAGCCATGTTGGGAGTGTTCATCACACTTTTAACTATTTCTTCCAATGTTGTAGTTTACTTGATTAGTGGTGGGTTTTCCGCCGGAACTAAGCTCTCGGAAATTAAATCCGATATCAAAATTATGCGGAATGACATCAAAAGCTCTAACCAGATGCAAGATTACAGAATCAAGCAGTTAGAAGAAAAAATCAACCCCCAATGATGAGTACTAGTCACTCTCTGGGGATTCAATCTACATCCCTGTTAACTAGGGTGGGAAAGTAGGCAATGATAGTTCTCAGATACTTAGTAATTTTACTGACTTATATTGGTCTAGGACTGGGCTATTTACCTGGGCTGCGGATGAATCGTGCCACGATCGCCCTTGTGGGTGCGGCTTTTTTAATGGCATTGGGATTACTGGATTTATCTGCGGCGTGGAGTGCTATTGACTACAAAACCCTTGTCTTTTTGTTTGGGATGATGATTATTAGTGCTAATCTGGCGGCTTCTGGTTTTTTTCAGTTGGCTGTTGATTACACTATCCGTTATGTCCACAGTCCATTAGGGTTATTAATAGTCTTAACTTTTGGCAGTGGCTTTCTCTCAGCACTATTCCTCAATGATACGATCGCTCTTATCCTCACGCCTTTGGTAGTTGGCATCACTCAGT
Source organism: Anabaena sp. FACHB-83 (assembly GCF_014697485.1). Lineage (NCBI taxonomy): Bacteria > Bacillati > Cyanobacteriota > Cyanophyceae > Nostocales > Nostocaceae > Anabaena > Anabaena sp. FACHB-83. The sequence goes on from NZ_JACJRY010000005.1 coordinate 278,760, forward strand.
TACTCAGTCTCAACCCTGTTCCTTATTTGTTGGCGTTGGCTGGTGCAACTAATCTGGGTTCTGTTGCTACCCTGAGTGGTAATCCACAGAATATTTTAATTGGTTCGTTTTCGGGGATTAGTTATCTAGACTTTGCCAAGGCTTTGACACCACTAGCTTTAATCGGTTTGGTAATTCAGGTAGGTTGGTTATGGTGGTTATATCCAGAGGTGCGATCGCTACATCCTTATCTAAAAGTTGAACTACCACGCTACCGCACCTTCAAACCATTGTTAGTCAAGAGTTTATTAATTACTACTGGATTGTTGATAGCTTTTTTGCTGGGAATTCCCACGGCGGAAGCTACCCTGATAGCGGCTGGATTATTACTCGTTACACGCCGGATCAAACCAGCGCGAATTTTGCCAAAAGTTGACTGGGACTTGCTATTGATGTTTTGTGGGTTGTTTATCCTAACTGAAGGTGTCCAAAAATTGGGGGCGCTGGAATGGTTTTCTCCTTTCGTTCATACTCCCTGGAGTATTTTGGGAGTCACGGTGTTGTTATCGAATCTTGTTTCTAATGTCCCGGCGGTACTGCTACTACATCACCTCATTCCCCATCCTGACAAGCAAACTTGGCTACTACTAGCGGCGGCTTCCACACTGGCAGGAAATTTAACGCTGTTGGGTTCTGTTGCCAATTTGATTGTAGCGGAGGCAGTTGCTAAGAAAGGATATCGGCTGACATTTGGCGAACATTTGCGATTTGGGCTACCGCTAACTGTTGTAACTCTGGCGCTTACCTATGTTTGGATTTTTAAACTCAGAGTTTGGTGAATTTATATGTATACCAAACCCTTACACCCAGTTTCCACAGAAAATCTTTGTGCTTAAGTCTTATATTAGGAATACGGTTTGATTCCTGAATCTAATTGTGTAGGCAGGGAGTAGGGAATGGGGAGTAGGGAGTAGGAAAGAAGTCTGCTCTGGGTGTACTGATTTTTTTCAGAAATCAAATATTAGTCCTATACATTAGTTCAGTTTCTGTGGTCTGGTATAGTTTTTGAAATTAGGCGGTACTGCAATATTGGGGGCTAATTTAGCATCGTTTATAGGTACAGCCGCCGTCAATTTTAAGGGAATTTCCCCAGCCCAGACGGGTATTTGATAATCAACTTCATCATCAATTGGCCCTCCAGTCCGAATCTTGGCGCTGGCTTCTGTCAGGGGCAACGATAACACTATGGTTCTAGATAATTCTTGATGATTGGGCGATCGCACTTCCTGCCATCTTCCTAAAATGACATGTTCTGTAAATGCTTGCAAGGCTGCTAATTTCTGGGCTGCATCCTCGATTAAAGTTGCTTTACCAAAAATAACCACTGAGCGATAATTCATGGAGTGGTGAAATGCCGATCGCGCTAATACCAACCCATCAATTAAAGTTACAGTGACGCAAACATCAATACCTTGTTGCAGCGATCGTAACATTCGACTAGCGGGTGAACCATGAATATACAATGTATCTTCAATCCGCCCATAGGCTGTAGGAATGACAACAGGTTGTCCATCATTAATAAAACCAACATGACAGACTAATCCTTCATCTAATATTTGATAAATTGTCTCGCTTTCGTAGTTGGCTCTTTGGGGTATACGTTTAACTGTGGTTCTTGGGCTGGGGGCTTTTGGTTGAGGCATAACTAAAAGTTCCTACTCTATATCGTTAGAGTAATCAGGTAAGTGGAGTGATACAAGAGCCACTTTTCAATTAAATTACCAGTCCACTTACCGCAGATTCGATATTTATGAGGTACAGCAACTGATTGGAAAAAGTAATGAGTAAATTTCTGACTCATTACTTATTACTCATGGTGTACCTCACTTACTTCAAAAGTGCTGTATTTGTAATACTCCTATGGATTTTGTGATTAGTATTGATTCCCAAGCAGCTTTACCTTTACATCGCCAAGTTTATACAGAAATTCGTCAGGCAATTCTTACAGGGAGATTAACTCCAGGAGAAAAACTACCTTCAACTCGTGTGCTGGCTCAATTACTTGGTGTTTCTCGCGCCACCGTTACCCAAAGTTATGAAATGCTTCTGAGTGAAGGTTATCTAGAAACCAGTGTTGGTTCGGGAACTTTTGTCTGTCGTCAACTCCCTGATGATTTACTCAACACCACACCTATTCCACTAAAATTACCAGCAAATCCGCGTCCCATATCCTTATCAACCTATGGCGAAAGGTTGAGTCAGGGTAAATTTTTACACATTCCTGAAGCAGATGTCGAGATTAGCTTTAGTTATGGACGACCAGCTTTTGATGAGTTTCCGATTAAGTTGTGGCGTAAGCTCTTATCTCGCCATTGTCAGTCTAGTAAGTCAGTGCTTGATTATACTTACAATTCACAGGGTTATCAACTTTTGCGGGAGGCGATCGCAGCTTATCTATCTCGCTCCAGAGCCGTGAAATGTAACTCTGAGCAAATCATAATTGTCGGTGGTTCACAACAGGGGATTGATTTAATTACTCGTATATTAATTAACCCTGGTGATTGCATAGCAGTGGAAGATCCAGGATATTTAAGTGCTAGACGAGCTTTTTTAGGGCAAGGAGCTAATTTATTTCCTGTAGCTGTAGATCAGTCAGGATTAATTGTCCATCATTTAACAACAGGTATAATTCCTAACATTAAGCTTGTTTATGTCACCCCATCACATCAATTTCCCACAGGTGCGACACTATCGCTGACTCGCAGGTTAGAGTTACTAGCTTGGGCAAAAAAATCAGGGGTAATGATTATTGAAGATGACTATGATAGCGAGTATCGTTATGGTAAACGACCGATTCCCGCATTGCAAGGATTAGACCAAGGTAACTCAGTCATTTATGTGGGGACATTTTCTAAAGTTTTATTTCCGGCCTTACGTCTGGGTTACTTAGTTTTACCTCCAGATTTAGTACCAATATTTGCCCGTGGGAAATGGTTAGCAGATCGGCAATGCAGTTTATTAGAACAATATGCCTTGACAGATTTTATTACCGAAGGACATTTAGAACGACATATTAGACGGATGCGATCGCTTTACGACGGACGCAGGCAAAGTTTGGTACAGTCTTTATTTGACCATTTTGGCGACAAAATCAAAATCCTAGGAGAAAATGCCGGAATGCACTTAATGGTCAAGTTCAACACTAAACTCAGTGATGATGAAATAGTTCAGCGTGCTGCTCTGGCTGGAGTGAATATAGGGGCAGCATCTCCCCAATATTTAAAAGATAGCCCTGGTAGTGAATTTATCTTTGGATATGCTGAACTCAGTCATCAGAAAATACAAGAGGGGGTACGTCGATTAGCTCAAGTGATTTTAATTGATTAAGCGGATATGATGTCATACCAATTCACGAAATTACTGATACAAATCACGTCCTCTGCTCCTCTGCTTCCGGTCGCCGAGCGACTTGTACCGAGCGTTCGCGCAGCGTCTCCGTCAGAAGAAGTCGAGGTAAGTCGAGATGCTACTTTATATGTATTACTTCCGTTCAAAAACTACGGAGAGATTATTAGCTGGCATTTCGTAAATCTGTTTCAGGACAAGATGCTCGGTTTGAGCGACGGCTATAACATCATCCAAGTTACGCACACCCCATTCTGGGTTTTGGGAACGTAAATATTCATCAAAAGCAGCATTACTTGGGGCTGTATGTTCTCCACCTTGTTTAAAAGGGCCGTATAAATATAAAATACCACCCACAGGTAAAATACGATTCGCCCCTGCCATCAGTCCTAAACAAGCTGACCAAGGTGAAATGTGAATCATATTAATATTGACGATGGCGACAATGGGCGAATTATTTAGCAATTGGGTTGTTGTTTCTTGCTCTAGCACCCACACAGCTTCTTTAGCATCCAGTTCCAATGGTGGATAAACATTTTGACATCCATAGTGTTCAGTCCAAGCAACTATACTTGCTCTGGCTTGGGGACTGACATCTGTTGGTAGCCACATCACATTTCTGAGTTGCGATGCAAAATAAATTGCGTGTTCACCTGTACCACTGGCAATTTCCAAGACTGTTCCACTTTTAGGTAATACTTTTAACAGTACTTCGAGAATTGGTTGGCGATTGCGCTCGGTAGCTGGGGCTGATTGTCTTGCATCTTGTGTTGTCATGCTTATGGTTTTAGTGGTTGATTTTACGGTTATTGTGGCAATTTCAAGGTAAATTTTGCTCCTAGTATCAATTAACTTCTATACATGGGAATACTACGTTTAGAAGTTTTCTCGACTAAAAGTAGTATGGCTGCAACTCAATTTAGTATTCCCGGATATGTAGTTAGTGAGCAAATCTATGATGGGTTCAGAACTTTAGTTTACCGAGCGTTCAGAAAAACTGACAATTTACCTGTAGTCCTGAAACTCCTGAGAAATCCTTACCCCAGTTTTAGTGAAATTGTCCAATTTCGCAACCAGTATACAATAGCTAAAAATCTCAATCATCCTGGAATTATTCAAACTTATAGTCTGGAACAGTTTCAAAATAGCTATGTTTTGGTGATGGAAGATTTTGGGGGAATTTCCTTAACCGAATGGCGAAAGGGAATAAGCGGTGAATTTTTTGAGGAATTTTTGCAAATAGCGATCGCCCTCTGTAATATCTTAGATACACTTTACAAAAATCGGATTATTCATAAAGATATTAAACCCAGAAATATCTTAATTAACTCCACAACTAAACAAGTTAAGTTAATTGACTTTAGTATTGCATCTTTATTACCACGAGAAACTCAAACCCTAGTTAATCCCAACGTATTAGAAGGAACACTTGCTTACATTTCTCCAGAACAAACTGGGAGAATGAATCGCGGGGTTGATTATCGCACAGATTTTTATGCCTTGGGTGTAACTTTTTATGAATTACTCACAGGTGAATTGCCATTTGTATCTGATGATGCAATGGAATTATTACATTGTCATATTGCCAAAACACCGACGGGATTAGGAAACAGAAAAGATATTCCCCAAGTTATTTCCAAGATTGTGATGAAATTGATGGCGAAAAACGCCGAAGATAGATATCAAAGCGCATTGGGGCTGAAATTTGATTTAGAAAAATGTTTACAGCAGCTAAAAGAAACTGGTGAGATTCAAAGCTTTGAAATTGCTAGTCGGGATGTGTGCGATCGCTTCATCATTCCTGATCAACTTTATGGCAGAGAAACAGAAGTAAAAACTCTACTCCAAGCATTTGATAGAGTAAGCCAAGGTGTAACCGAAATGATGCTTGTCGCTGGTTTCTCTGGAATTGGTAAAACAGCAGTAATCAACGAAGTACATAAACCAATTGTCCGCCAACGTGGCTATTTTATCAAAGGTAAATATGACCAATTTCAACGGAATATTCCCTTCAGTGCCTTTGTGCAAGCATTCCGTGATTTAATGGGGCAATTACTCTCAGAATCAAATGCACAATTGCAAACTTGGAAAATCAAAATTTTAGAAGTTGTCGGCGAAAACGGACAAGTTTTAATTGATGTCATTCCCGAATTAGAACGCATTATTGGCGCACAAGAACCTGCTACAGAACTATCAGGAACTGCTGCGGAAAATAGATTTAATTTGCTATTGCAAAAGTTTGTGAAAGTTTTCACTCATCCAGAACATCCCTTAGTGATATTTTTAGATGATTTGCAATGGGCAGACTCCGCATCACTGAAATCGCTACAATTGTTGATGCAAGATACAAAACATTTATTGCTCTTGGGAGCATATCGAGATAATGAAGTATCACCAACTCACCCATTTATCTTGACTGTAGATGAGCTAAAAAAAACAGGCGCAGTTATCAATAAAATTATCCTCCAAGCCTTAAGCGAAACTAATCTCAATCATTTAGTTGCAGATACACTAAATTGTGAATCATCACTTGCCCAACCTTTGACAACATTAATCTATCAAAAAACTAAAGGTAATCCTTTTTTTGCTACCCAGTTTCTCAAAGCCTTAAATAACGAAAACTTGATTACATTTGACTTGGAATATCGTCATTGGCAGTGTGATATTGCTCAAGTGAAAGCTTTAGCAATTACTGATGATGTAGTAGAATTTATGTCACTGCAATTGCAGAAGTTTCCCCAGCAAACTCAAAATATTCTCAAGTTAGCAGCTTGTATTGGGGCGCAGTTTGATTTGCAGACATTGGCAATTATTTCGGAACAAACACCAGAAACAACGGCGGCAGATTTATGGAAAGCTTTGCAAGCAGGATTAATCGTTCCCAATACAGAGATTTATAAATTCTTTGTTCAATATGAATATATTTCTGGTATTTATGCAGCAGCTAATCCAGTTTATCGCTTTTTACATGACCGAGTTCAACAAGCAGCTTATTCCCTGATTCCTGATGACAACAAGCAAGTCACACATCTCAAGATTGGACAGTTACTGCTGCAAAATTCTGCCGCCATAGAACGAGAAGAAAAACTGTTTGATATTGTGGGACATTTAAACCAAGGACAAGCATTAATTAATCAACCACAGGAACGAGAAGCTTTAGCAGAACTTAACTTGCAAGCTGGGAATAAAGCCCGACATTCAACCGCTTACACCGCCGCTAGAGAATACTTTCAGACTGGTATTGACTTATTAGAGGTTAATTGTTGGCAAAGTCAGTATGAATTAGCTTTGAATTTATATATAGCTGCAACGGAAGCCAGTTATTTGAATGGTGATTTTAATGGTATGGAACAACTTGCAGCCGTAGTATTGCAGCAGGCACAGAGCATTGTTGACAAAGTTAAAATCTACGAAATTCAAATTGCCGCATTAACAGCAAGTAGTCAAATATTAGCAGCGATCGCAGTCGGCAGAGAAGCTCTAGCCCAATTGGGAGTTGAATTACCCAGCCAAGTAGACGAAACTTACATTGGCAAAGCTTTAGCAGCAGTTAACCAGCAACTCCAAGGACGAGAAATTGCTGCCCTGATTGACTTACCTCTGATGAGTGAACCTCAAGCTCAAGCTGCAATCCAGATATTAAGTATGTTGTTTCCACCAGTGTTACTGGGAATGCCTGGTTTAATGCCCATTCTCGGCGCAACAATGGTACGCTTATCCCTAGAGTTTGGCAATACTCCCGCCTCCATCCCTGGCTATGCAATTCATGGGATGGTGATGTGTGCCTTTTTTAGCGAAGTCGAAATCGGTTATGAATTTGGTAAATTATCCCTCTCCTTACTAGAAAAGTTGAATGCTCAAGGTATGAAGTGCATCACTCTTAATCTGTTTGGGGCTTTCATCCACCATCGCCGACAAGCACTGTTGAAAACGCTAATCATCCAGAAAGAAAGCTATCGGGCGGGGATGGAAACGGGCGATTTCCTGTACGCTGGCTATAGCATACAAGGGTATGCCTTTGGAGGGTTGTTCACAGGTTCTGAACTGAACGCTTTGGCGGCTGAATTAACTGCTTACAGTGCTGCTCTAGCTCAATTTAAGCAAGATTCGGCGCGAGTTTATCTGGATATGATACAGCAAACAGTGGCCCAATTTAGAGAAAAAGTGAGCCAACCCGATTGCTTAATTGGCACTTTCTATGATGAAACGGTAATGTTCCCGAAGCATGAACAGGATAGGGATCTCACGGCGTTCGCTTTTACGTACAACTACAAACTGCTACTTGCCTACTCTTTTGGCAATTATCACGCTGCCCTCGAATATATCACCCAATTTAAGTTCTATTTAATGGCAGTATCAGGAATGTTTTTAGTTCCCCTGTTCCATTTCTATGCAGCCCTCACCCACCTCGCAGTTATTACCGCAGCACCAGAAGAAATGCTCACCGAGGTAGAAACCCATCAAAATATTCTGCACCAGTGGGCGCAAGATGCTCCCATGAATCATTTACATAAATGGCATTTAGTAGAGGCGGAAAAATTACGAGTTACTGGTGATAAATTAGCGGCGATAGAACATTACGAACAAGCCATTACCCTGGCGAAAACTCACAAATTTCTCAACGAAGAAGCCTTAGCCAACGAATTAGCTGCCAAATTTTATCTTGATTGGGGCAAAGAAAAAATCGCCCAAACCTACATGATGGAGTCTTATTACTGTTATGCGCGGTGGGGTGCAAAAGCCAAAGTTATCGATTTAGAAACCCGTTATCCCCAACTACTTCTAGCAATTCTGCACAAACAACAACCGACTTTCAAACCAACAGAAACAATCATTTCTATCTCCTCTCACACCATCCAAAGTTCCTCTCTGAGCAATACTAGCCTTTCACAAGCCCTCGATTTAGCAACTATTCTCAAAGCATTTCAATCTTTATCGAGTGAAATTGAGTTAGATAAATTACTCTCAACTTTACTTCAAGTAATCCTCGAAAATGCCGGAGCCGATAAATGTGCATTACTGATGCCAAAAGATGATTCTTGGGTAATTGAAGCATTATCTCAATTTCAAAAACCTGCCATTGTTTTACGCTCTTTACCCTTTGAGAAAATAGTCCCAGTTACTTTAATTAATCGGGTGAAAAATACGCTGGCTGTCACTGTAATTGCCAATGCCATAGTCGAGCCAACTTTGCTTGCCGATCCTTATATTCTGCACCATGCACCCAAGAGTATTTTCTGTGCGCCAATCCTCAAACAAGGCAAATTGATTGGCATTTTATACTTAGAAAATAACTTAACAATGGGCGCATTTACCAGCGAACGCATTGAAATTCTCAACTTACTCTGTACTCAAGCCGCAATTTCTCTAGAAAACGCCAACCTATATCGTCAATTAGCAGATTATTCCCACAATCTCGAACAAAAAGTAGCAGAACGTACCCAAGAATTAACAGCCAAAGCTACTCAGCTAGAATTAACACTCAATCAACTTTACTCAACTCAATCCCAACTCATTCAAGCTGAAAAAATGTCTAGCTTAGGACAATTAGTTGCTGGAATTGCCCATGAAATTAATAATCCAGTTAACTTTATTTATGGTAACTTACAACCAGCCAGTGAATATGTAGAATCCTTAATTGAATTAAATAACTTATATCAGCAACTTTATCCCCAACCATTGCCAGAGATTGCTAATAAAATCGCCGATGTTGAACTAGAGTTTCTCATTCCAGATTTACAGAATCTTCTGTCATCCATGAAAATAGGAGCAAGCCGTATTAGTGAAATTGTACAGTCACTGCGAAACTTTGCCCGTTTGGATGAAGCAGAAATAAAACCAGTAGATATCCACACTGGTATTGATAGTACGCTGTTGATTTTACAGCATAGATTTCAGATGAATAGCCAACATCCAGAGATTCAAGTAATTAAAAAATATGGGAAATTACCTTTAGTTAATTGTTATGCTTCTGCTCTTAATCAAGTGTTAATGAATATCATTAATAACGCCATTGATGCGCTAGAGATGAATCCCAATCCTCAAATTATCATCCAAACTGAGTTGATCAATGACAAAAAGGCAGTGATCAAGATTAAAGACAACGGGATAGGAATTAGTAAGTCTGTACAGTCTCAAATATTTAACCCATTCTTCACTACAAAATGTGTAGGTCGTGGTACAGGTTTAGGGCTATCAACTAGTTATTCGATTGTGGTAGAAAAACATGGCGGTCAATTAAGTTGTATTTCCGCACCAGGAGAGGGGGCAGAGTTTATCATTGAAATTCCTGTATTGGAATATTTTTAAAATTTAAATGAAACCCTTTATTGGATAAAATCTGAGTTGGTGTCAAAATCAAAATGTAAAAATCTGATATAAGAGAATGAAAGAATTATTAAGATATTAAAAACCTCAATCAACAAATTGAAAGAAAAATCAAAAATAATCCACTCATAACTCCTTACTCATAACTCATCATACTTTCCTCCCCGCAGGGTCTTGGTTATCTTGCTTCACAAATGGGCATCATAAATTATCTATCTTGAATCTGTTACAGATGCCTATGTCCGTCTTATCGTTCTGGCAATCTTCCTCATCAGGGAAAAAACCTGTCGGAGATTCGCCCCTCAGCGCCAAATCTGGTAAAGCTTCGCGCAGCTTGTTAGCTAAGGTCATTGTGGGTGGTACTACTTTATTTGTAGTTGTTGGTGCTTATTTTAGCTATCAAACCCTGCGAAGTGTTATGCTCGGCAATCTCAAGAATCAAGTGCTGTCAGAGGTGAAACAGAGTGGAGATGAGATTGATCACTGGCTGGCAATTCTCAAGGTGAGAGTTGATATGTTGGCGAACACGGATTTAGTGCGCTCCGTGGATTGGTCGATCGCTAGTAAATATTTAAAGGCAGAAGACGAGCGACTTGAGGATTTTTCCCTGTTTGGTTTAACCACACCAGATGGATGGCGAGAGAGTACAGTCCCCAATAGTAAGCGGGCAAGTGTTACAGATAGACGCTGGTTTCAAAGGTCGATCGCTGGCTATGTTCATGTCGGCGATCCCATGATTGCGAGAGCGAATGGTGTGTCATCAGTTCCTATCTCCGTTCCTATCCGCAAAGATGGTAATCCATCGAGTCCCCCCATCGGCGTAGTGCATGGTAGTGTTGCTGTCGATCGCATCAAGGATGTCACAGAAAAACTCAAATACGGCAACAATAGCTATGCTTTTACCCTCAACTCCGCCGGACAAGCCATCATCCATCCTAACCCTGACTTCATGACTACGATTGAAAAACCAGGGATCAAATTGATTGATGCGACAGATCCGGGTTTAGCTGCGATCGCCAAAAAGATGGTCAATCGCCAACAAGGTATAGAATTAGTCAACATCGACAAAACTGTTAAATATGTAGCGTTTCTCCCCCTCAAAGAAGCTAACTGGTCGGTAGCACTAGTAATTCCCCGCGAAAATATTGAATCTCAGCTAAAACTCCTCGATATCATCGCTTTTGCAGTCTTAGCCTTGGCAGGGGCATTAATTGGGGTGTTGGTTTATGTCCAATCTACAGAACAAGCCCAACTCAAACAATCAAAAGCCTTAGCCGATGCAGCCAAAGAAATTGCTGACAGTGCCAACAATGCCAAAAGTGAATTTCTTGCCAACATGAGTCATGAACTCCGCACGCCGTTGAATGGGATTCTTGGCTATGCCCAAATTCTCGGACGTTCCAAAGCCTTACCAGAAAAGGAACGTCAGGGAGTCAACATTATCCACCAGTGCGGGACTCATTTGCTGACACTGATTAACGATATTTTGGATCTTTCCAAAATCGAAGCACGAAAACTGGAACTTGCGCCCCAAGCTTTTCACTTACCGTCTTTTTTGCAAGGTGTGGTGGAAATTTGCCAAATTCGGGCGCAGCAGAAAGGCATTGAGTTTCACTACGAACCGGATGCTGATTTGCCCTTGGGTATTAGTGCTGATGAAAAACGCCTGCGCCAAGTTTTGATTAACTTACTAGGTAACGGCATTAAGTTTACCGATCGCGGTAGTGTCACACTACAAGTTCACCGCATTGGACAAGATTCCGACAATAGCACTAAACTGCGCTTTAGCATTGTCGATACTGGAGTGGGGATTGCCACCGCAGATATCAATAAACTCTTCCAAACCTTTGAACAAGTAGGAGATCAAAAGCGGAAAGTCGAAGGTACAGGGCTGGGATTAGCCATTAGCCAACAGCTTGTACAGTTAATGGGTGGACAAATTAAAGTCAAGAGTCAGCTTGATGCGGGTAGCGAATTTTCTTTTGAGATTGTTCTGCCTTTAGCCAGTGATTGGAGTCAACAGCAGACAGCATCGCTAGGTAAAATTATTGGCTACGAAGGCCGACAGCAGCATATTTTAGTGGTAGACGATCGCTGGGAAAATCGCGCCGTTTTAATGAATCTGCTAACGCCACTAGGATTCATCATCACCGAAGCCGAACACGGACAAGCTGCTTTAGACAAACTCCAGCAACATCTCCCTGATATTGTTATTACTGACTTAGTGATGCCTGTAATGGATGGTTTTGAACTGCTGCGCCGGATTCGGGAACAGGAACAATTGCGATCGCTCAAAGTGCTTGTCTCTTCCGCCTCCGTTGCTCAAATCGATCAACAAATGAGTATTGATGCTGGTGGCGATGATTTCCTTGCCAAACCAGTGCAAGTCAATGATTTGTTTAGATTGCTGGAAAAACATCTGCAACTCACTTGGAAAACAGAAGATACTCCCGATCAATCAGCAGATGAACAGCAAGCAACAGAACTAATTCCACCCCCTCCAGAGAGTCTCCAGGCTTGGTTAGAACTTGTGCAGGAAGGGCGATTGAAAAAGCTGATCACAGCAGCCGAACAACTGGAACAACAAAATCATCAATACAAACCCTTCACCCAGAAAATTATTCAACTGGCAAAACAGTTCCAAAGCGAACAACTGGAACAATTCATTCAGCAGTATCTTGCTTAAAAGCAGAATTATCAGACTTTGAGCTATCAACAATTTCCCAACTTCAGTAGTGACTAAAGGCTGACTATATTTACGTCCACACTTCCAAAATGATGTACACACCGCCAATATCTACCATCACTGGTTTAGTTTTAATTGTTGATGATACCCCCTCCAATCTAGAGGTAGTTTCCGAGACTCTGGGGGATGCAGGCTTTGATATAGCTATAGCAACCAGTGGCGATCGCGCTCTCCAACAAATCGAACGCCGTCTTCCCGACCTGATCTTACTAGATGTGATGATGCCGGGAATCGATGGCTTTGAAACTTGCCAACGGTTGAAAGCCAACGAACGCACCCGCCATATCCCAATCATTTTTATGACTGCTCTTTCCGACGGTGAAAGCAAAGTTAAGGCATTAGAACTAGGAGCCGTAGATTATATAGTCAAGCCCTTCTATGAAAAAGAAGTTTTGGCAAGAGTTAGTACCCATTTGCAACTATCTCAACTCACCAAAAACCTTGCAGCCCAAGTCACCCAAAAAGCAGCAGAACTAGAAGCATCTCAACTGCAACTGATTCAAAATGAAAAAATGTCTGCCTTGGGTAATCTCATCGCTGGGGTAGCCCATGAAATCAATAATCCGATCAGCGCAATTGTGGGCAATGTCGATGCAGTGCAAGATTATCTGAATGACTTATTAGGTATTATCGATCTCTATGCACAGACATTCCCCCAACCTGGTGCAGAAATTGAAGATGAACTGACAGCAGTCGATTTAGATTACCTCCGAGAAGATTTACCCAAACTCATTCGGGCGATGAAAGATGGAGGCGATCGCATTACATCCATCAGTCAAAGTCTGCGAATTTTTTCGCGTGCGGATAGCGACACCAAACAATCTTTTAATATCCACCAAGGCATTGATAGCACTATTTTAATTCTCCAACATCGCCTCAAAGCAAACGAACAACGTCCGGCAATTATCGTAATTAATAACTATGATAATTTGCCTGAAGTTGAATGTTTTCCGGGTCAACTGAATCAGGTATTTATGAATATATTGGCTAATGCCATTGATGCTTTAGATGAATCCAGTCAAGGACGCAGTTTTGCAGAAATTCAAGCTAATCCCAACAGTATTAAAATTACTACATCAATCAATAATCACTATGTAAAAATCTCCATTGCTGATAATGCTAAAGGGATGAGTGAAGCGGTTAAACAAAAAATATTTGACCATTTATATACTACTAAACCAGTAGGTAAAGGTACAGGTTTAGGTTTGGCTATAGCAAAACAAATTGTTGAACAAACTCACAAAGGACAATTAAGTTGTCATTCTATCCTTGGTCAAGGTACTGAGTTTATTATTGAAATACCTGTTTAATATGTTTGTAAAAATCCAGAATCAGAATTGTAAGAATTCAGCACCCAGGAGTCAGAATTCAGAATTTATCAGGACTGTTATGTAACTAGGATATTCATTGACCCAATCTTATCCTAATTCTTTAACCTTCTGAATCCTGAATTATTACTCAGAATTTAAAAGTAATCCAGTAGGGTTAATTTATTGATTGATAAAAATCCAACTAATCATTCAATATTCTGACTCTTGAATTTTTACATTCACTATAGCAGTCCTAAATCATTTGTGAACAACGAGATCCCCGACTTCTTTGAGAAGTCGGGGATCTGAGCCTCTCAATTTTTACAAATCACATAGGATTGGTATAACAGAATAAATCTTATAAAGCAAATTTACTCATTTTTAAGATATATTGATAAAGCTCATCAAGTACCTCATAAGCAGCCAGAATATTTAATCCGCGCCAGACAGAAAAATCTACTAAATATACTTGATTTTGCTGCACAGCTTTGAGTTTCGACCATATAGGTTTTTGTTGTAGTTTCTGAATTACAGAGTTATCATCTTTGCGTAGAGGCGCAATAAATAAAATATCACTGTCAATCTTAGGTAAAAGTTCCTCGGAGATGGCTAAATCCAAGTCACCTGATTCTGCAAAAATTGGATTTAATATGCCAATATCAGCCAAAATTTTGCCAGCAAAAGATTGTTTCCGAGTAATTACTAATTGCCCAGCCGCCACATAAGCAAATGATATCCGAAGTTCTTGCTGCTCATGATTAATTATCTGCTTTAAGTTATTAATCCGTTGATTATATTCACCCATCAATTCTGTAGCTGTCTGCGTTCTTTGCAGAATATTTGCTACATCTTGGATATGTTGTTGCCAATTTCCTTTAGTTTCTATCCAAGGTAAAACTACTGTAGGTGCAATTTTGGAAGTATATTGATAAATTCTATTAAAGAATGGTTGAGACACAACTATAATTAAGTCAGGACGTAGCAAGAGCAGTGTTTCTAAATTAATTTGACCACTGGAACTGCGAATGATTTCTACTCCATCTGCTTTTCCTTGAAAGTAATCAAAGTCACTCTCGATTTCATTGGTGATCCAAGTTGCGATCGGCTTGACATCTAAAGCTAGAACAGCAGCAAAACTATTAAAATCTAAGGTAACAATTCGTTTTGGGTTGAGGGGAATACAACTTTCTCCCTTGACATGCTGAACTACTCGACATGGGACACTTTTTTGCAAAGAGTTGGAATTGCTGACTTTTGGAATGACACTTTGACTAACAGCCCAAACCAGTGTACATATCAAAATCCCGCATAAAAATAGAGCAATAAAGTGACGTGAAATCAATTTCATAAATTTTCGTTGAATACCACAAGATGAGTAAACATCTTCAGAAGTAATTAAAATTCAGGAGTCAGAATTCAGAATTACAATCAGCATTGAGCAGAATTTGACTCAATTTCCCAACATTCTGACTCCTGAGTTTTGACAAATTCAATTATCAAAAAGTCCAAGAAATAGTTCCTTGAACTGTCAATGGCTCACCATAGGAGACTCGTAAACTATTGAAAGAATTTTCAAAATAGTTTACGTCAAAGAGGTTTCTAATATTGATTGCCGCACGGAATCCGTCTTGTTTGTAAAAGACAGCAGCATTAGTTGTTACATAGCTGGGGACTTCAAATGTATTCCCAGTATCACCCGCACGCTCGCCCACATAAAACAATCCTAAGCCAAAGCCTAAACCCTGCAAATTGCCTCGTTGAATTTCGTAGGTTGTCCATAAACTAGCAGCATGAGGAGTGGTCTGAAGTACGCGATTGCCAACAGGAATGCTATTATCTGCTGTCACACGAGCATCATTGTAGGCATAACTAGCAAAGACATTCCATCCCGGTAAAATTTCCCCAGCAATGCTGAATTCTAGACCTTGGCTGCGCTGTTCTCCGGTTTGAATCGAAAAGCCGACATTATCGGGATCGTCAGTTAAAACATTCGATTGGGTAATGTCATAAAAAGCTAGGGTAGTTGAAAGCCGACTATTCAAATCTGCTTTGATCCCAACCTCATACTGTGTACCCCTGGTAGGTTCAAATTCCCTACCATCAAAGGCTCTACCAATTGCTGGTTCAAAGGAGCGACTATAGTTGGCATATAGAGAAATCGGCTGGATTGGCTGATAGACAATGCCCACACGGGGACTCCAAGCACTGACAGTTTGACTGGTTTCTGTATTAGCGAGAAAATCTTGGTCAGTTTGGGTGAAGACATCAAATCGGCCGCTTACGAGTAGCTTTAAATTGTCTGCGATCGCTACTTGATCTTGTAAGACAATCCCAAGCTCGTCAGTTACCGTCTTGGTATCTAGTTCAAATGTCACATCTCCACGCGCTTGACTGTAAACAGGATTAAAGATATCGATGGGAGCGCCTGATCTGCCTGTAAATTTTAAGGTATTGTTTAGCCTGCCTAAATCGACACCAAATAGTAATTGATGCTTGATTGAACCAGTCTCAAACTTACCAATTACATTCGTCGTCAACCTATAGTCACGATACCGATCATTGAAATCGTTGGATGTTCTCAGGAGTGTCCGATTATCAGCTAAAAGTCGAGTTCCGATATTGACCCCAGAAGCATCATAGTTAACGTATCCATATCGAAAAGTATTATTAATCGACCAATTCTCATTAAACTTATGCTCTAAGCGATATCCAATCCTGGCATTTGTCACATCCAGTTCGCCTTCATTTGTAATCAGGCTCCGGGATATATCACCATTAGGATTTGCCAAGATTGTTCCCCGCGCAGGTAAGCCCAAATTGTAGTCTTCTTGCTCTAGATACTTGTAAGTTGCTTGAATACTCAAATTTGTATTCTCACCCAGTGCCAGATTTAAAACAGGCGCAACTACTAAGTTTCTAGTTTGGCTGCGGTCAGTGAAAAACCCTTGATTGCGATAAGATGCGTTCAGCCGATATAGAGCCTTCTTATCTTCATCCAATGGCCCAGACAAATCAATCTCACCACGATAAAAGTCAAAACTACCTACAGTTGCTTCAACAAAATAGTAAGGATCTGGTAAAGGCTGTTTTGAAACAAAGTTGACTGTTCCCCCTGGAGATGTTGTCCCGAATAAAACCGAGTTTGGCCCTTGCAAAACTTCGATTCTTTCAATTCCTGTCAGATCAGGCCCAATGTTAGCGCCTACACCATTTGTTGTACCTTCTCTAATGCCATCAAGATTAGGTTGGCTCAAGAATCCTCGCACTCGCAATCTTAACGAGTCAAAGTTAGAAGGTGCGGAGTTACGCACACTTGGAGCATTCAAAAGCGCAGTAGAAGTATCAGCCCGTTGATCCCGCAACACTTCTTGCGGAATAATCTGAATCGATTGGGGAATATCTCGCAGTGGTGTATCCGTCCGCGTCACCGTACTCGCTTCCGGCACACGATATCTATCTTGTTCTCCCGTTACTACCAACTCAATCGGTTCATCCGGCGGCGCTGATGGAGTTTCTGAAGGAGTTTCTGATGGTGTTTCACTGGCTGGCTGTTCTGGCGCTGGCCTTGTTTCGCTGGGTTGCATTGCCGTTGTTGTCGATGCTACAGCAAAAATCAAACCCGTATTATCATCAAACAACTCAACTGTCGGCGCGGCTTTGTCTCCCACCACAGTCACGCGCACAGTATTGGCATCAATATTTGTAACTGTTATTTCTGTAATTTCTGTCAGAGGTTTATCGGAGCGAAATGTGAAAGTGTCTCCCGATGGTAAACGCAACTGAGCATTAAGAATATCTGCAATAAAATTATTCCCGCTACTACGATTGACAACTTGCAGTTGTTCTCCAGCAGTAGTCTCTAAAATGATCTCCACACCTTTATCTGTGGGAGTTGCTTTGACTCCTGTAATTGGTACAACTTGAGCTTGAGTGCTGGGTTCTGGATTTGTAGGGGTGGTTGGTGTTTGTACCAACATCCAGGCGCTAGTCCCAGGTAGTTTAATTTCGCTCAGTTGGGGAATATTGTTCGTTAATTTTTCATCTCTCAACTGTTCTCCCTTGAGAGCTAAGGGTTGGACTATTCCATCTTCTTCTACGTCCTCGGCTTTAACGGCAGTGCCAATCAAACAAACAATCGCACTTGTCAGCAAAAGGCTGCGAAATAATTGGTCTATTTTCATTGATGTCCCCATACCTAATAAAATCACCTGCTCGTTACCGAAGACGAACAGCAACTAGTGATAGTTATTGTCAACTAACTTAAGTGAGTTTAATCATAGTATGAAGTAATACAAAACACAAGATAGTAGAGAATTTATTTCAATTAGCAGTCTATTATCTGGTTACAAATCAGAACTTATGCTGATGTAGTATGCTTGCTTGATACACAGATTTAAACCATGACAATTGCTACAGTTACTGTCTCTAGAGAGTATTAATTAGTTGTCAGCCCACTAAAAACCTTGGGATAAATATATATGGTGGACTAGCCAATGAATTTTACTACGCATCTAATTGCTGAATCGTCAAGCTTTCAGTCTGCTACTCACAAGGATGTCTGAAATAGGTAAAAATGATGTTTTTTGGGTTTATTGATAATTAATTGATATAACAACCCTATTGCTAAAGCAATTAATTGTCGTTAAGTTGATAGATGTTAAGTGAAAGTAAATCTCAATAATATTGAGACTTATTTTTAGAAGAAGTCTTAGCGAATCATACTTTGAGTGCTGTTAGTGGTTGACTCAAGCAACAACTTAACCCTTGAGAGTTGTAACTAACATGGTGAATGTTTTCCTCTAACTCTGTTAAATTCTTAGGGTTAATTGCAGAGTTTCAGGCTTGGAGTATGTTCTGCACGAAAACCTTTGTTGGTAGCTGTTCTTAGGGGGTGCTAAATGGGACGATTCCCAGGTGGGGTTAACTTGAATCGGGTATTCCAGAAAATGAGCTAACCCTGGCTAAAGCTTGTAGTTTGCTCAGAGTTGGATATCGCCGTGATTGATTGCGTGTTGTTATAAAATTACCGCTCTGATATTCGCTCTAGGATTTTGAGCAGTAAATCTAGTTTTACTGCTGGTTCTTAACTGCTTATTTTTATCTGAACAGATTTATAGAGTCTAGATAGAAAGTAAGTAGTGCATTAAAGTGCATCTAGTCATCTAAACATGAATCAATATTCTTCTAGCTTTCAACCAAGCGATGTCTTCTCTGCGACAAGCGACACTAACGATGAGTTTAGCCTCAGTAACTGTAGAACAGTTGTTGAACTGTTGGGTTGGAGAAGTTCTACCCAAGGAAATCAAGATATTTTCACTTTTTTACTAGATGGAGAAACAGAACAAGCGCGGCTAACTTATCAAGAGTTGGATAGACTTGCTAGACGAACGGCTGCACAATTGCAAGCAATGGGTTTAGTGGGAGAACGTGCTTTACTGCTTTATCCGGCGGGACTAGATTTTTTAATTGCTTTTTTCGGTTGTTTATATGCGGGAGTTGTGGCTGTTACTGCTTATCCTCCGAGAAATCAGCGTAACACACCGAGAATCCAGGCGATCGCTCAAGATGCACAAGCCGCGATCGCGCTGACAACAACAGATATACTCCCAACAGTGCAGTCTTTAATCAGCCAAAGGACTGATTTGGGATCGTTGCAATGGCTGACAACAGATAATATTGCCCCAGGAATAGAAGACAACTGGCAAAAACCTCATATTGATCAAGATAGTTTAGCGTTTCTGCAATATACCTCTGGCTCAACGGGAACACCCAAGGGTGTGATGATTAGTCATCGAAACTTACTGCACAATGCTCAAACAACTCGCCAATTTATGGAGCATTCGCCAGCTAGTAAGTTTGTGACTTGGCTACCGATGTACCATGATATGGGTCTAATTGGTGGGATATTGCAACCTTTGTATGGTGGTTTCCCTTGCATTATTATGCCGCCTGCAGCTTTTCTCCAACGTCCTTATCGTTGGTTGCAGGCAATTTCTCACTATCGCGGGACAACCAGTGGCGGCCCGAATTTTGCTTATGATTTATGTGTGCAGAAAATCACACCTGAACAAAAAGCAACTCTTGATTTGAGTAGTTGGAGTGTGGCGTTTAATGGTGCGGAACCGATTCGTTATGATACATTAGAGCGATTTGCAGAAGCTTTTGCAGAGTGTGGCTTCCGCAAAGAAGCGTTTTATCCTTGTTATGGGATGGCGGAAACAACTTTGATGGTAGCTGGTGTACAGAAGGCTGCGCCACCAAAAATCAAAGCATTGCAGAAATCTGCATTAGCATCTCATCAAGTTGTCGAGTCATCGGTGGTTGGGGGAGATGATACATCTTACTTTGTTAGTTGTGGTCAAATTATTCCTGACCAGAAAGTAGTAATTACTAATCCAGACACACTCAAAACTTGTCAACCTGATGAAATTGGGGAAATTTGGGTATCTGGATTGAGTGTTGGTCAAGGATATTGGCATCGTCCAGCAGAAACAGCAGAGACATTCGGAGCTTATTTAGCAGATACCGGCGAAGGGCCATTCCTGCGGACAGGAGATTTAGGCTTTTTGCAGGATGGAGAATTATTTATTACAGGGAGAGCGAAAGATTTAATTATTATTCGTGGTCGCAACCTGTACCCCCAAGATATAGAATTAACGGCTGAACGCAGTCATTCATCCTTGCGTCCTGGTGCGAATGCCGCATTTACAGTTTTAGTTAATAACGAAGAAAAGCTAGTAGTTGTCCAAGAATTAGAGTTTCGCGCCAAGCCAAATTTAGAGACAGTCATTAATGCAATTCGTCAAGCAGTGACGGAAGAACATGAAATACAAGTTTATGCAGTTGTTTTAATTAAACCAGGGACGATTTGCAAAACTTCCAGTGGTAAGATTCAACGCCGTGCAACTCGCGCACAGTTTGAGAATGGTGAACTGAATATAGTTGCCAACAATATTTTAAAAGCTAGTGATATTGTCCAAGAGTCAATTCAATTACAGCGTTCTCAACTGTTGACACTGGCTACACAAGAACGTCAGACAGTTTTAGAACAATATTTAATTGTACAAATAGCTAATGTTTTAGCGATCACACCTGATAATATTCCTCTCCAAGCACCATTAAGCACCCTCGGACTAGATTCTTTAAAAGTATTTGAGTTGAAAAATCGGGTTGAGGTTGACATAGAAGTAGAAATATCCATTGCAGACTTGTTTGCCGGGATGAGTCCGCGATCGCTGGCGACTAAAATCCTCACCCAAATCACAACAGCAGCTTTTATTCCTGCTGTACCTCTAAACCCAATTCCACAAGCCGAAGTTTATCCTTTGTCTTTTGCACAGCAAAGATTATGGTTCCTTGACCGATTGCAACCAGGGAACCCAGCTTACAATATTTCCTTAGCTGTAAATCTCCAAGGTGAGCTTGACATCATCTTGTTAGAGCAAAGTTTAAACGAAATTGTCCGACGACATGAAGCTCTCAGAACCACGTTGACTGTTGTCAACGGACAGCCAGTACAAATTATTACTCCTTCCCTCAAATTATTCTTATCAGTAATTGATGATCAAAAGAATATTGCATCCTCAGTCCAGCAATTCTTGACTGAGCAAAGCCAGCAACCTTTTGATTTGACCAAGGGGCCATTATTACGTGCTGAACTTTTGCGCCTTGCACCACAAGAGCATATTCTGTTGCTGGAAATGCACCACATCATCTCTGATGGTTGGTCTAGTGAAGTCTTTTTACAAGAGATAGCATCACTATACAAAGCATTCTTAACTGGAACTGCTTCATCTTTACCAGAAATTTCTATCCAATACAAAGATTTTGCCCATTGGCAGAGACAATGGTTGCAAGGAGAAATTCTGCAAACTCAACTTTCTTATTGGAAGAAACAACTGCAAGATATACCAGCAGCATTACAATTACCCACTGACCGACCAAGACCGACGGTACAAACCTCAAATGGCGCTCAACAATCCCTCGAATTGTCTGAAGTACTGATCAATAGACTCAAGGCGATCGCCCATCAAAAGGGTGTAACTTTATATATGTTGCTATTGGCAGCATTTCAAACTTTCCTCTACCGCTACACCGGACAAGATGATATTGCTGTCGGTTCACCAATTGCTAACCGTAATCGTGATGAAATTAAAGGGTTAATTGGCTTTTTTGTCAATACTTTGGTGCTACGTACAGACCTGAGTGGCAATCCAACTTTTGACGAGTTACTGAAGCGAGTTAAAAAGGTAGCTTTAGAAGCCTATACACACCAGGATTTACCCTTTGACCAACTAGTAGAAGCAGTGCAACCAGAACGCGACACCAGTCGCACACCCCTGTTTCAAGTCATGTTTAATATCCAAGATTACTCCAATTTACCAGAAATGCCTGGTTTGGCGGTAAGTTGGGTCAAAATCGACACCAAAACAGCACAGTTTGATTTGAGTCTTTCTATTGATATTACACATCAAGCAGTGGCGGCATCCTTCCATTACAATACTGACCTATTTGATGCTGCGACAATCGCGAAGATGCTGAGACACTTTGAGAATTTACTGTCAGGGATTGGTGCTGAACCTCAAACTCGGCTATCTAATTTACCACTTTTGAGCGAGGCAGATCGTCAGGAGTTACTAGAATTTAGTACAAATAAATCCCAAATCTCCAATTACCAACCTCAACAGTGCATTCATCAACAATTTGCAGCCCAGGTAGAACGAACACCAGATGCAATTGCAGTCATCTTTGAAAATCAGTCTTTAACTTACAGAGAATTAAATCAGCGTTCAAATCAATTAGCAAATTACCTCAAAACCCTGGGAGTTAGAGCAGAAGTTTTAGTAGGAATCTGCATAGAACGTTCTTTAGAGATGGTGGTTGGACTGTTGGCGATCCTCAAAGCTGGAGGTGCATATTTACCTCTCGATCCGGCTTATCCCCAAGAACGCCTTGCTTTGATGTTAAAAGATGCCCAGGTGTCAGTTTTACTTACTACGTCAACACAAGCTGAGAAACTCCCCGAACATCAAGCTCAAGTCATTTGCTTAGACACAGATTGGGAAGTTATTTCGCGTGAAAGCCAAGAAAACCCAATTCATCAGACACAACCGGAGAACCTCGCTTATGTAATTTATACATCTGGTTCCACGGGAACACCCAAAGGGGTAATGATTCAGCATCATGCTTTAAGTAATTATATCAATATTGCATGTATAGAATTGGGGATAAAGGCGAGCGATCGCATTTTGCAATTTGCCTCCATCAGTTTTGATACTGCGGCGGAAGAAATATTTCCCTGTCTAGTTTGTGGTGCTAGTCTCATATTGCGGACAGAGGAAATGTTAAGTTCAATACCGCAATTTTTACAGCAATGCCGCGATTACAGAGTCACTGTTCTGGATTTACCTACCGCTTTTTGGCATCAAGTTACTGCTGAATTAGCAACAGCAAATTTGGCAATTCCTGATTCTCTGAGATTAGTGATTATTGGTGGCGAAAAAGCCAATAGAAAGCACTTGACAACTTGGCAGCAGACTATTGGTCAAAAAGTACGTCTTCTCAATAGCTACGGCCCTACAGAGACAACTATTGTGGCAACACTTTGTGACTTATCAGTACCAACACTGGGCGAAGTGCCAATTGGCAAAGCTATTCCTCAAGTTCAAACTTACATCCTTGACTCCAATCTACAACTAGTGCCTGTAGGAACTCCTGGCGAATTATATATTGGAGGTGTCGGTGTCGCTAGAGGCTACCTGAAGCGACCAGACTTAACAGCAGAAAAGTTTATTCCTAATCCTTACAATTCAAAACCTGGAGAGCGTCTTTACAAAACAGGCGATTTAGTTCGCTACTTGCCTGATGGCAACCTAGAATTTCTCGGACGTATTGATCATCAAGTCAAGATTCGAGGATTCCGCATTGAATTAGGAGAAATAGAAACTTTACTAAATCAACACCCAGGTGTTCGAGAAGCGGTAGTTGTTGCTCATTGCGATCGCTCAGATCATCAGCGATTGATTGCTTATGTTGTCGGACAGTATCACCCAGAAAAAGTAGAAGCCTTAGACACTCAACAAACCTTGCAGTGGCAAACTGTCTTTGATAGTCTCTATAAAAAGTTTGATACTTCTCAAAACTCTGGTTTTTATATCAAAGGTTGGGAAAGCAGCTACACAGGAGCATCTATTCCAGATGAACAAGTGCATGAGTGGATGAAGCAAACCACCGGGCGCATCTTAGGTTTACAGCCCAACCGGGTTTTAGAAATCGGTTGTGGTGGTAGCGGACTAATGCTTTTCAGCATTTCCCCCCATTGTCAGCAATACTGGGCAACAGACCCCTCACAAAATGCCCTGCAAATTCTCCAACAACAGTTAGACACCCTAGAGCAGCCATTAGCAGGAGTCACACTCAGTCAAAGAAGTGCTTTAGATTTTGATGATGTGGCAGAGAATAGCTTTGATGGCGTGTTAATTGTCTCTGTGGCTCAGTACTTCCCAAGCATTGACTATTTGCTCCAGGTTTTGGAGAAGGCAGTCAAAGCTGTAGAACCAGGTGGCTTCATTTTCCTGGGAGATGTTCGCAGTCTGCCCCTCTTAGAAGCCTTCCATGCCTCAGTTCAACTTTATCGATCTCCAGACAATCTTTCTAAGGAGGCCTTACAACAGCGTGTGCAGAAACAGTTGTTTGAAGAGAAACAATTAGTCATCGACCCCGCTTTCTTCATAGCCCTCAAACAGCATTTACCTAAAATCAGTCATGTTGACATTTTGCTAGAGCGTGGTTGTTCTCACAATGAATTAACTAAATTTCGTTACGATGTGATTCTTCATGTGGACGATCAACCAACTTCGACGGCGGAGATATCCTGGCTAGATTGGCACAAACAAGAGCTAACCCTTTCTTCCGTTCGCTGTATTCTAGAAGAAACTGCACCCCAATTTTTAGGTATTACCGGTGTACCGAATGCCCGCACGATCGCAGATGTTCAGCTCGTGCAGTGGTTGGCAAATAGTGAAAAACCAGAAACTGTAGGTGAGATCAAGCAGTTGTTCAGATATCTTGAAGATCGAGGCGTAGAGCCAGAAGACTTCTGGGCATTAGAAAAAGACCTCCCTTATTCAGTCCAAATTACCTGGTCAAACACTGGTGCGGGCGATCGCTATGATGTGATATTTAAGCGATCTACACCTGATGCTGCTGAGTGTTTATGTTTACCTGCTGCTGTACCTCCTTCATCTCGTCCTTGGCACAATTACGCTAACACTCCGTGGCAAGGAAACTTAGCGCGTGAACGAGTACCTCAACTCCGAGATTTTCTCAAAGAAAAACTACCTGAGTACATGGTGCCAAGTGCTTTTATCTTCTTAGATGCACTACCTTTAACCCCAAATGGCAAAGTCAATCGTCGCGTCTTACCATTGCCAGAAAGTTACGCTACCCAAAACAACCTCTATGTAGCACCTGAAACAGAGCTACAGCAGACCATTGCTGATACATGGCAAACAGTACTAGGTATCGAAAAAGTTAGTATTAACGATAACTTTTTCGATTTGGGCGGACATTCTTTGTTGATTTCTCAGGTAAACGCCCAATTACGAGAAAAACTACAACGTGATATCTCAGTAGTAGAAATGTTTCAATATCCTAGTATTAGTTTGTTAGCCAAACATCTTAGTCAAGAACAGCAAGAACAACAGTCTTTTCAAGAAATTCGCAACCGTTCTGAAAAACAGAAATCGGCTTTAAACAGGAAAAAACAAACTCGTAATTTACGCAAATAAAACAGAGAAATAACCCTCATTAAAACTATGTGGACAGGAAGCTGAAACAATTACATACGACAAGTCAATATTTTCGGATTTTTATGGGAATTTCCTTGGTTGAGTAGAGCAGTATTAGCCAGCAACCTGCGCTAATAAAATGTGTAATTAATGAGGTTAAGATAGGAGTGATGGATAGTACAGAATTACAAGATGTCATCGAAGCGATCGCAATTATTGGGATGTCGGGGCGTTTCCCCGGTGCTAATGATATTCCAGAATTTTGGGAAAATTTATGCTCTGGTGTCGAATCAATTTCTACCTTTACTGATACAGAATTAATTACGGCGGGAATTGAGCCAGAATTAGTGAATCATCCCCATTATGTGAAAAGTCTGGGGATATTAGCAAATATAGATTTATTTGATGCTGGATTTTTTGGTTTTAATCCTAAAGAAGCAGAAATTACAGATCCACAGCATCGGTTATTTTTAGAATGTGCCTGGGAAGCATTAGAAAATGCCGGCTATGACTCTCAACGTTGTGAAAGTCGTATCGGAGTTTATGCAGGTGCGAGTTCAAATAATTATTTATCTTTAGATTTAAATAACGAGCGCACAGGATTAGCAAGTCTTTTTCAAAGGGGAATTGGTAACGATAAAGATTTCCTCGCTACTCGTGTTTCCTATAAATTAAATCTTACAGGCCCCAGCCTTACAGTACAGACTGCTTGTTCTACTTCCTTAGTTGCAATTTCTCTCGCTTGCCAAAGCTTATTAAATTATCAATGCGATATGGCTTTAGCTGGGGGAGTTTCAATTAATATTCTCCAAAAAACCGGGTACTTGTATCAAGAAGGTGGTGTTTTATCGCCTGACGGTCACTGTCGCGCCTTTGATGCTCAAGCTAGAGGTACGATTATTGGCAATGGCGTGGGAATTGTGGTTTTAAAGCGGTTAACTGAAGCGATCGCCGATGGTGATCATATCTATGCTGTCATTAAAGGTAGTGCTATCAATAATGATGGTTCAGGTAAAATCAGTTACACAGCACCCAGTGTCAACGGACAAGCTCAAGTTATTGCCGAAGCACTAAGTTTAGCAGATGTGCCGCCGGAAACCATTAGCTATATTGAAACCCACGGTAGCGGAACCGTCTTAGGAGATCCGATTGAAATTTCGGCATTAACCAGCGTCTTCCGTGAAAGTACTGATAAAAAGCAATTTTGTGCGATCGGTTCCGTCAAAACCAATATTGGTCATTTGGATGCAGCTGCTGGGGTGACAAGTTTAATCAAAACTGCTTTGGCGCTCAAACATCAACAAATACCGCCTAGCTTGCATTTTGCCGAACCCAATCCAAATATTGATTTTGCCAACAGTCCTTTTTATGTCAATACCAAGCTGACAGATTGGCAAAATACTCATACCCCTCGTCGTGCTGGTGTGAGTTCTTTGGGTATCGGTGGTACCAACGCCCACGTCATTTTAGAAGCAGCACCAACTCTGGTTGAGTCTAGTACTTCTCGTCCTTGGCAATTATTAGTACTTTCAGCCAAAACAGACTCAGCATTAAACACTGCAACTGTGAATCTGGCAAATTACCTGAAACAGCATCCTGATTTAAACCTCGCGGATGTTGCTTACACATTACAGTATGGGCGAAAAGCTTTTGAACATCGGCGTGCTGTGGTGTGTCAAGATATTGTAGATGCGATCGCAGCCCTAGAAAACTCTCAAAAAGTACTGAGCAGTATCCCAGCAACACAACAAAAGTCCATAGCTTTTATGTTCCCTGGTCTGGGTACTCAATATGTCAACATGGGTTGGGAACTTTATCAAGTTGAATCTATCTTTCGCCAGCAAGTTGATTACTGTTGCGAGTTTCTGCAACCGCTTTTGAATCAAGATTTACGCGATATTCTTTATCCAAGTAGACATTCACCACAAACCCCAGAAAACCAAAAATTAAATCTAGAATCTCAAGGTTTCGATTTGCGGAAAATGTTGGGGCGAAATCAGGAACAACCTTCCTTACTCCATCAAACTGAACTAGCCCAACCAGCAGTTTTTGTCATTGAATATGCTTTAGCACAGCTATTGATCTCCTGGGGAATTCGTCCCCAAACAATGATCGGTTACAGCATTGGTGAGTATGTAGCAGCCACTGTAGCCGGGGTTTTATCTCTAGACGAAGGTTTAAAACTGATTGCTGCAAGAGCGCGGATAATTCAAAAATTACCAGGTGGTGCAATGCTCGCTGTTCCACTTTCAGAAGCAGAAATATCTCCCTGGCTAAATGATCAAATCTCCTTGTCTGCGGTTAACGGCAAATCTATGTGTGTAGTTGCAGGTGCAACTAACGCTGTAGAAGCTCTGGAACAACAGTTAACTGAACGAGGTTTAGCTTGTCGTCGCCTAGAAACTTCTCATGCTTTTCACTCTCCCATGATGGAGGGTGCGATTTCTGAGTTACGTGAGTTAGTCAACAGCTTTAAACTCCAAGCCCCAAAAATTCCTTACATATCTAACGTTACAGGAACTTGGATCACAGCAGCAGCAGCCACAAATCCCGATTATTGGGTTCAACACCTGTGTCAACCTGTGTTATTTGCTCCGGGTATCCATGAACTGTGGAACCAAAATAATCCCATTTTATTAGAAGTAGGGCCAGGACAGACTTTAAATAGTTTTGCCCTTCAATGTCTCGAAACCAATCCCGAAGTCAATCAGATCATCTTACCCTCCCTGAGATATGCTTACGATCAAAAACCAGACTTAGTATTCTTGTTAAGAACAATAGGTAGGTTGTGGTCAGCCGGAGTAGAAATAGATTGGTCAGGATTTTATCGTGATGAGCGTCGTTATCGTCTTCCTTTACCAACCTATCCTTTTGAACGTCAACGCTACTGGTTAGAGCCACAAAAACCAACGAGTTCTTCAGATAAATCTCCAGCATTATCAACAGAAAAGCTGGATGTTACCAACTGGTTTAACATTCCTTCTTGGAAACGTTCGGCTTTACTTGTATCGTTGGAACAAGCAAAACCAATCGATTCAAGCGATTATTGGTTAGTATTTCTTGATGCTTGCGGTATTGGTAATCAACTTGTCGAAAGCTTGAAAAATGAGCGTAAAAATGTCATCACTGTCAAAATTGGCGAAGCATTTAGTCAAATTGGATATGGGGAATATACGATTAATCCCCAAAGCAAAAATGACTATGATACTTTAATCAAACATCTCCACAATTTGGGTCAAATACCACAGAAAATTACTCATCTGTGGAACATTACATCATATAATAGTCAAATATCGGAACTAAAAAATTTTGCAGCTACGCAAGATATAAGTTTTTGGAGCTTGCTCTTTCTCGTTCAAGCATTGGGAGAACAAAATCTTACCAAATCTGTGGAAATTAATGTTGTTTCTAACAACATGCAACAGGTAGTTGATGAAGCATATTTATGTCCAGAAAAGGCAACCATCCTGGGGCTATGTACAGTTATTCCGCAAGAATATGCCCACATATCCTGCCGCAGCATCGATATTACCATTCCCCAGGTTGATACAAAGCAATGGCAACAGTTGATAGACAATCTTTGTAGAGAACTTCAGACATTATCATCTGAGCAAGTCATTGCATATCGAGGAAATCAAAGATGGATACAGTGTTTTGAACCCTTACCCATCGCCAGCCAAACAAGTACTAACAACAAATTCAGAAAAGAAGGAGTATATGTAATCACAGGTGGATTAGGCGGAATTGGCCTAGCGATCGCGGAATATTTAGCCAAGACTGTACAAGCAAAATTAGTCCTGATTGGACGTTCGGAATTACCAAAAAAAGTCGAGTGGGAGGAATTGCTATCCAGCCAAGAGCAAGATGATTTACTCAAAACCAAAATCAAAAAACTCCAGCTTCTAGAAGAGTTAGGTGCAGAGGTTTTAGTGCTGAAAGCCGATGTTGCTAACCTAGAACAAATGCAGAGTGCGATTAATCAGGTATGCGATCGCTTTGGTAAGATTCATGGCGTAATTCATGCAGCCGGAACTCCAGGTGCAGGTATTATTCAACTCAAAACACCTGAATTAGCCGCACAAGTTTTTCAACCTAAACTCCAAGGCACAATAGTTTTAAATACTGTTTTGCAAAACATTAATTTAGACTTCCTGGTCTTATTTTCTTCTACTACTGCAATCACAGGCGGCTTAGGACAAGTAGATTATTGTGCAGCTAATACCTTTCTAGATGGGTTTGCCCACTACAATTTTTATCAACACCAAATACCGACAATCTCAATTAATTGGGATTGGTGGGAATGGGATAGTTGGCAAAAATCTTTGTTAGCATTTGCCCCTAATATGCAAGCTGAAATTAAGCAAACAAGACAAAAATATGGTATATCTTTTGCAGAAGGTATAGATGCCTTTGAGCGAATATTATCTCAAAATTTACCTCAAGTAATTGTATCAACAAAAAATCTCCAAACTGTCATTGCAGAACATCAAGCTTTTGCCGTACCACTTTTCTTAAAAAATTCCGAACAATCTCCTCAATCTCAAACATCGCACCCAAGACCAATTTTAGAAACTGTTTATCTTGAGCCCAGTAGTGCTGTTGAGCAAAAGATTGCTGAGATTTGGCAAGAATTATTAGGTATTGATCAAGTCGGCGTTGATGATAACTTTTTTGATTTAGGCGGACACTCCTTAATTGCAACCCAAATAGTTTCTCAGTTGCGTCAAGATTTTCAAGTTGAACTATCATTACGCCATATTTTTGAAGCGCCAACGGTGGCAGAATTAGCTTTACTGATTGAAGACATCCTGATCAAAGAATTGTCAGAACTGACCGAAGAAGAAGCCGAAAAGCTAGTTTCACATATTTATGTTTAGAGCGTAGAAGGAGGCTAAGATAAATTATGAAAATTCAAACAGTAGGCGTTGTTGGTGCAGGCGTGATGGGTATCGGGGTTGCACAAAACCTCGCACAAACAGGTCATGAAGTAATATTGATAGATATTTCGGAAGATATTCTCGATAAAGCTAAATACGAAATCAGAAATAATATCCGCTTGCAAAGTTTTTTCAAAAAAAGCGATAATCCAAAAACTCCAGATAGTATTTTGGAAAAAATCGAGTTTTCTACTAGCTATAAACTTTTAGAAAATGCTGATTTTGTAGTTGAAAATGTCACCGAAAAATGGGATATTAAAAAAGGGATATATCCACAATTGGATGCTATTTGTCCACCACATTGTATATTTGCGGCTAACACATCAGCAATCCCCATTACTCGCCTAGCTTCACTTACCAAACGCCCTGATCAAGTCCTGGGTATTCACTTTATGAATCCTGTACCAATGAAGCCAATGGTAGAGATGATTCGGGGATATCATACCTCGGAGTCAACAATTGCAACAGCAAAACAAATGCTGACTCAGATGGGGAAAGAATGCGTCATTGTTAACGACTCACCGGGTTTTGTTTCTAACCGCGTGTTGATGCTAACCATTAACGAAGCTGTGTTTCTGTTGCAAGACCAAGTAGCAACAGCAGAAGATGTAGACAAAATCTTTAAAAGCTGTTTTGGTCACAAAATGGGGCCTTTAGAAACCGCAGATTTAATTGGACTAGATACCATTTTATTTTCTATCGAAGTTTTGTATGAAAACTTTAATGATAGCAAGTATCGACCATGCCCTTTACTGAAAAAAATGGTGGATGCAGGGTTATATGGCAGAAAAAATGGTCAAGGTTTTTACGTATATCAATAACTAGGAATTTCAAGACTTATGAAAGAAGTGCAAGCTAGAATTAAAACCTTCTTGTCAAAATTTTTCGGCAATCATGACTTACAACCAGACGAAGATATTTTCGCTCTCGGTTTTGTAAATTCGATGTTTGCGATGCAGCTGGTTTTATTTGTTGAGCAGGAATTTCAGATTGCGGTTGAGAACGAAGACTTAGAGTTTGAAAATTTCCGCACCATCAACTCTATCGCCAATTTAGTAGAACGCAAAACTGCTGTTCTCGCACAATGAATTTATGATGAAACTAGAACTATCTACTCAACAAAAAAACGCTCAAGCTGAATTTAGAGCTTTTGTTAACCAAGAAATTTGTCCTGATGCTGGTAAATGGGATAGACAAGAATTTACGCCACCAGAATTAATTAAAAAAATTGCTCAACGCGGTTTTCTTGGTGCTATCTTACCCCAAGAATATGGTGGTCAGGCAATGGATATGATTACCTATGGCATTCTCAATGAAGAAATTGGGCGGGGATGTTCTTCTATTAGAAGTTTGTTGACAGTTCATAACATGGTTGCTCATGCTGTGTGTAAATGGGGTAATAAATCTCAAAAAGAATATTGGCTGCCAAAACTGGCATCTGGAGAAATTATCGCGGCTTTTGCATTAAGCGAACCGAATGTTGGTAGCGATGCGAAAAGTGTAGAAACCACAGCAGCATTAGTTGGTGATGCTTATGTTTTAAATGGGCAGAAAAAATGGATTACCTACGGACAAATAGCAGATATCTATTTAGTTTTTGCTCAATGTGAAGGTAAACCGACGGCTTTTTTAGTAGAAAAAAATAGCCCAGGTTTTACAGTGAAGCCCATGTCTGGCATTTTAGGTGTGAGGGCTTCAATGTCAGCAGAATTATATTTTCATAACTGTCAAATTCCGCGAGAAAACTTAGTTGGTAGATTAGGTTTTGGGTTTGCTTATATTGCTGCTTCTGCTCTTGATTATGGTAGATATAGTGTGGCAGCAGGATGTGTTGGTATTGCTCAAGCTTGTTTAGAAGCTTGCATCAAATATACAAATGAACGTAAACAGTTTGGTGTGTATCTCAAAGAACATCAATTAATTCGGCAAAAAATTACGCAGATGATAGCTAACACCAAAGCAGCGAGGTTGTTATGTTATCAAGCTGGTTATCTCAAAGATATTAACGACCCCAACTCTATTATTGAGACTTCTATTGCCAAGTATTTTGCATCTACAGTTGCTACCAAAATAGCTAATGATGCTGTGCAGCTTCATGGCGGGAATGGTTGTAGTAATGAGTACCCTGTGGAGAGGTATTTACGCGACTCGAAAATTATGGAAATTATTGAAGGTAGTACTCAAATTCAAGAAATTACAATTGCTGAGTCTGGTTATCAAGATTATTTATTTGCAAACGTAGCTACTGGTTTAGATAAGCAATTAGCAGAGAGAAATTAATCTATGGTTAGTATTCAAGAGCTAAATTTAAATAGTAAACAAAAAGATAAAAAAGTAATTAAATGTGTCGTTTGGGATTTAGATAATACCCTATGGCATGGAATTTTGCTAGAAGATAATCAAGTTTCTCTGCGTGAAAATATTGCAAGTTTGATGGAAACTTTAGATAAACGTGGTATATTACAATCTATAGCTAGTAAGAATGAATATCATACAGCAATCAAAAAATTAACAGAATTTGGGTTACAAAAATACTTTTTATATCCCCAAATTAATTGGAATTCTAAGGCTGATTCAGTTAAACAAATTGCTAGTTTACTCAATATTGGGCTAGATGCGATCGCCTTTATTGATGACCAGTTATTTGAGTTAGAAGAAGTCAAGTTTTCCTTACCTGAAGTTCTCTGTATCAATGCAGAGGAAATCAGCAGTATTTTAGATATGCCTGTGATGAATCCCCGGTTTATTACCGAAGATTCACGCCTTAGAAGATTGATGTATTTGAGCGATATTGAACGACACAATGCAGAGCAAGAATTTGTCGGGACAGCAGATGAGTTTTTAGCTACTCTCCAGATGAATTTTACCATTTCTACTGCTCAAGAAGCAGATTTACAGCGTGCAGAAGAATTAACGCTCAGAACTAACCAATTGAATACAACTGGTTATACCTATTCCTACGATGAACTGAATCATTTTCGCACCAGCAAAAATCATAAATTGCTCATTGCTAGTCTGGAAGATAAATATGGTAGCTATGGAAAAATAGGCTTGGCTCTTATTGAATGCCAAACACAGATATGGACAATCAAGCTTTTGTTAATGTCTTGTCGGGTGATGTCGCGGGGAGTGGGAACAATCATGATGAATCATATTATGAGTCTGGCTCAAACTAATCATGTCCGTCTTTTAGCAGAGTTTGTCCCAAATGACCGGAATCGCATGATGTATATATCTTATAAATTTGCAGGTTTTAAAGAAATTGATCAAAGTGGCAATTCATTAATTTTAGAAAACGACTTAACTCGCATCCAACCTGTGCCTGCGTACGTAAATTTTCAAGTAATTGACTAATTTATTACTAAATAATATGGACAGTAAAAATCATGAAATTATTCAACGTCGTTCTCATCTCTCACCCGCGAAACAAGCCATTTTAGAAAAACGCTTACGGGGTGAGCGTCATACTATTAATCAAAAAATAACTATTCCTCGTCGTACTGAGCGAAGTTCAATTCCTTTGTCCGCACCCCAACAGCGATTGTGGGTTCTGCAACAATTGGAACCCCAAAGTTATGTTTATAACGAATTTGTATCTATAAAATTAACAGGTAATCTCAATCTTGCCATTTTAGAAAAAAGTTTTAATGAAATTATTAACCGTCATGAATCTCTGCGTACTTCTTTTACAACCATAGACGAGCAACCAGTTCAAGTAATTCATTCCTCTGTGACTATCAAGTTACCAGTGGTAAACTTGAGCCACTTACCGCCAGCATTACAGAATGCAGAAGTTGAGCGCCTAACTCATGAAATTGCTCAAGCACCTTTTAACCTAGCAGTTTGTCCCTTACTGCGCGTTATGTTATTGCAGACGCGGGAACAGGAATATTTGCTTTTATTGGTCATTCATCACATTATTTGTGATGGGTTGTCAATACAAGTACTAAACCAGGAATTAGCAGTCATTTACAAAGCTTTTTCAGCAGAACAACCTTGCCCACTTTCAGAACTGCCAATTCAATATGCAGATTATTCTATCTGGCAGCTTCAACAGTTACAAGCGGAACGAACAGCCAACCAACTTTCATATTGGCAGCAACAACTGGCAAATGCTTCCACTACTTTATCTTTGCCCATAGATCATCCGCGACCTCCAGTACAAAGTTTCAACGGCACAACCAGAAACTTTCAACTATCATCAGAGTTAAGCCAAGGTTTGCGGTCTTTAAGCAAGCAACAAGGAGTCACATTATTTATGACCTTGTTAGCAGCTTTTCAAGCACAATTATACCGTTATACAAGTCAAGAAGACATTTGCCTTGGTTCTCCAATTGCTAATCGCAACCATGCTGATATTGAAGGATTAATCGGTTTTTTTGTCAACACCTTGGTACTGCGTACTGATATTTCTGGAAACCCCAGCTTTAGGGAGTTGCTCAAGAGAGTGCGCGATGTGTGTGTAGGAGCTTATGCTCATGCAGATTTACCTTTTGAGCAATTAGTAGGAGAGCTACAACCTGAGCGAAATCTTAGTCATACCCCTCTTTTTCAAGTAACTTTTGCTTTTCAAGAAGATACTAAAAAAGATTTAGTATTACCTGGTCTGACTCTCCAATGGCTTCAGAACCATAATGGCACAGCAAAATTTGATTTATCGCTGTATGTGGTAGATTCCCAGCCAGAAATTTGGGGGTGGTGGGAGTACAACACAGATTTATTTGATGCTGCGACTATTGAAAGAATGGTAGGGCATTTTACTAATTTGCTCCAGGATATTATTACTTTTCCAGAGAAGCGTTTATCAGAGTTGTCATTATTAACAGAAATTGAACTTCAGACTCTTTTAGTTAAATGGAATCAGACAGCGACTGATTACGATTTGGATAAATGTATCCATGAATTATTTGAACAACAGGTAGCAAAAACACCAAATGCAGTAGCCGTAGAATTTGCAAATCAGCAATTAACTTACCAACAATTAAACACCAAAGCCAACCAATTAGCCCATTATCTGCGATCGCTGGGAGTAAAACCAGAGGTATTGGTGGGGATTTGTGTAGAGCGTTCTTTGGATATGATCATTGGGTTACTCGCCATCCTGAAAGCGGGTGGCGCATATATCCCCCTCGACCCCAACTATCCATCTGAACGCATCGCCTATATCCTAGAAGACACACAAGCACCAGTCTTACTCACTCAAGCATCACTCTTGGCAGCAATGCCCCCATACCAAGCCAAGGTAATCTGTTTAGATACTGATTGGCATCACATCAGCCAACACAACCAGGAAAATCTAGTCACGGAAGTCACAACCGAGAACCTCGCCTACGTGATTTATACCTCTGGTTCCACAGGCAAACCCAAAGGTGTGATGATTCAACACGCCAGCACCGTGGCCATGTTAGATTGGTCAGACAAAACCTTTAGCCGAGAAGCAAGGGCGGGAGTTTTAGCATCCACCTCTATTTGTTTTGACTTGTCGGTATTTGAGATGTTTGTACCTTTGTCTTGTGGTGGCAAGGTGATTTTAATCGAGAATGCACTATATATCAGCAATCTCCCTGCAACCTGTGGTGTCACTTTAATTAATACTGTCCCCAGTGTGATTGCACAGTTACTCCAAACAGATAATATTCCCGCTTCTGTGCAAACTGTGAATATTGCGGGAGAACCACTGCAAAATCAACTCGTGCAGAAACTTTATCAGCAAGCTCACATACAACAGGTATTTAACTTGTATGGCCCTTCGGAAGATACCACTTATTCTACGTTTGCCTTGATACAGAAGGGTGCGAACAGTACACCACCAATTGGTAAACCAATTCACAACACCCAAACTTATCTGTTAGATGAAAATTTACAACCAGTACCTATAGGTGTACCAGGAATGTTGTACCTGGGTGGGGCTGGTTTAGCCCGTGGTTATCTCAATAAATTAGAACTCACGGCGGAGAAATTTATTCCTCATCCCTACACTCATGTCCCAGGAGAACGATTATATAAAACTGGGGATTTAGCCCGCTATTTGCCGAATGGAGAAATTGAATACATTGGGCGCATTGACAACCAAGTCAAGATTCGTGGTTTCCGCATTGAATTGGGCGAAATTGAAGCCATCATCAGCCAATACCCGACGGTGCGTGAAACTGTAGTTGTATTTAGTCAAGAATCAAAAATAATTGCCTATTTAGTGCCGCAAACACAGCAAACACTGGCAATTTCTGAGCTACGCAGCTTTTTAGAATCTCAGCTTCCCAATTATATGCTGCCAGCAGGTTTTGTGATCTTAGAGGCACTACCATTAACACCCAATGGTAAGATTGACCGCAAGGCACTTCCGGCAATTGATATAGTGCGTCCAGAACTCGCAGAAACTTTTGTTGCACCACAAACAAGCATTGAAAAGCAATTAGCTGTCCTTTGGTCAGAAGTATTAGGTTTAGAAAATATAGGCATTAACGATAACTTTTTTGAACTAGGTGGAGATTCGATTCTGAGTCTGCAAGTAGTATCTAAAGCCAACCGTTTGGGTCTGCAATTAACTCCTAAACAGATGTTTCAGTACCAAAATATTGCCCAATTAGTAACAGTAATGGGTACAAAAGAGAAAATTCTAGCTGAACAAGGAGTGTTAACAGGAACGCTAGAATTGATACCCATTCAGCATTGGTTTTTTGACCAAAAGCAACCAGAGCCACACCACTGGAATCAAGCCGTATGCTTAGAAAGCAAACAAAAAATTGACCCTGTAATCTTAGAGAAAACCATCCAGTTTTTAGACAAACATCATGATGTTTTACGTTTACGTTTTAGACAGCAGGAGTTTAGTACTCAAGCACTGATTGTTAGTCCAGATCCTGCGATACCGTTGACATACTTTGATTTTGCAGCACTACCCGAAAATCAGCGATCGCCAGCAATAGCAGCAGCCACCAATCAACTGCAAGCTAGTCTAAATCTCTCACAGGGGCCATTATTCCGAGTTGCTTTGTTTAACTTGGGAGATAATCAACCTCAACGGTTGCTGTGGATTATTCACCACTTAGCTGTTGATGGTGTGTCTTGGCGAATTTTAATTGAAGATTTGCAAACAGTTTACCAGCAAATAAGTCAAGGCAAAGTAATCAATCTGCCACCCAAAACAACTTCTTATCAACAATGGTCTAGCTATCTCCAAAAATATGCACAATCCTCAGCTTTACTAGAAGAAATAGACTTCTGGTTAACAACCCAACATCAATCGCTTACGCCTATACCAAGAGATTTTGGCGATGGAGATAATCTAGAAGCAACCACATCGACTGTATCAGTATCGCTGTCCGCAGCCGAAACCCAAAGTTTGCTGCACCAAGTACCAGCAGCTTACCGCACACAAATTAATGATGTATTGTTAACAGCACTTATACTAACTTTTAATCAGTGGACGGGAGAAAATTCTTTATTAATTGACTTGGAAGGACATGGACGAGAAGAAATTTTTGAGGATGTGGATTTATCGAGAACGGTAGGTTGGTTCACAACGATTTTTCCTGTACATTTAAATTTGGAAAATAGCAAAGATTTAGCCAAAGCTTTGCAGTCAATTAAAGAGCAGCTAAGAGCAATTCCGAATCGAGGTATTGGCTATGGATTACTGCGTTATCTGAGTCAAAATCAAGAACTAGCCACACAATTTTCCTCCTCCAAGGCTGAAGTTATTTTTAACTATTTAGGACAGTTTGATCGCATTTTAGCCGAATCATCTTTATTTAGTTTTGCGCCAGAATCGGTTGGTGCTACTCACAGTGGGCGAAATCAACGAACTCACTTACTAGAAATTAATGCTGGGATTTATCAGGGACATCTGGAAATGAGTTGGTCTTACAGTAGCAAGCTGCATCGACAAACCACAATTGAGAAACTAGCAGAAAACTTGATTGAGGTAGTGCGATCGCTCATTGCTCACTGCGAGTCTGTTGATGCAGGTGGTTTTACCCCTGCTGATTTCGCTGAGTTTCAACAAAGCCAATGGGATCAAAGTGATCTTGATGCCATTACAGCAGCTATAGGAGATATTTGATATGGGTGTGAAAAATAAAAACATTGAAGATTTTTATCCCCTCTCGCCCATGCAGCAAGGTATTCTATTCCACAGTCTTGCTACTCCTCAGTCTGGGGTCTATTTTGAACAATTTAGCTGGAATCTCCAAGGAAAACTGAATGTTACCTTGTTCCATCGTGCATGGCAATATGTTGTAGAACGACATGCAATTTTGAGAACCTGCTTTGTTTGGGAAGGCTTAAAAGAACCAGTACAAATTGTACATCGACAAGTAAATCTACCGTGGCAAGAGTATGATTGGCAGCATCTCTCTTCGGAAGCACAACAACAAGAATTAGAATTGTTTTTCCAAAGCGATCGCTCTTGTGGTTTTAATCTCAAGCAAGCACCATTGATGCGCTTCACACTAATTCAACTGTCGCCGACTGCCTATAACTTTACCTGGAGTCATCACCATCTGTTGTTAGATGGCTGGTCTTTAGCGACAGTTTTTCAAGAAGTCCTGTCTTGTTACAAGGCTTTTAGCCACGAGCGACAGGTGTACTTGGAAAATATTCGCCCTTATCGAGATTATATTGTCTGGCTACAGCAACAAAATTTATCTGAGGCTGAAACTTTTTGGCGACAGACGCTGCAAGGTTTTACCACTCCCACACAGCTATCAGTGAGTCCAGGAAATGGCTTACTGACTCCAACAGATAGTTATCACGAGGCAGAATTAAAGCTGTCTGTAGCTGCAACCGCCGCATTAAAATCTCTAGCAAAGCAATATCAGCTAACGCTGAATACTATAGTACAAGGAGCCTGGGCTTTGCTATTGAGCCGTTATAGCGGTCAAGAAGACGTAGTGTTTGGGGCAGTAACTTCTGGTCGTCCTCCGACTTTAGCGCAAGCCGAGTCTATGGTAGGGCTATTTATCAATACAGTACCAATTCGAGTCCAAATATCTCCCGAAGCATTGCTTGTACCTTGGCTGTTAAAAAGCCAAGACCAACTAATTGAGGCAAGTCAATACGAGTATTGTCCGTTAGTCAAAGTCCAAGGATGGAGTGAAGTTCCTAAAGGTTTATCTTTATTCGAGAGTATAGTCATTTTTGAGAACTATGCTATGGATGCGTCTGTACGGCAAAGGGACATAAATTTAGATATCCAAGATGTTCATAGCTTTGAAAAGACTAATTATCCCATTGCCCTGACCGTGATTCCAGGTGACGAGTTGTGGCTGAAAATTACTAGCGGCGATCGCTTTGATGGTGACACGATTCACCGGATGTTAGGACATTTGCAGACTTTACTAGCAGGTATGGTCAACAATCCACAGCAAAGTCTGGGTGAGTTGTCGCTGTTAACAGAATTGGAACGACATCAGTTGCTAGTGGAGTGGAATAATACTCAAGTTCAGTATCCCCAACAGCAATGTCTTCATGAGTTATTTCAAGCACAAGTCGAGAAAACACCAGATGCAGTAGCAGTAGTATTTGAAGATGAGCAACTAACTTACCGCGAACTCAACACCAAAGCTAATCAATTAGCAGATTACTTACAAACTTTTGGCGTAAAACCAGAGGTATTAGTAGGGATTTATGTAGAGCGATCGCTATTGATGGTCATTGGGTTATTAGCCATCCTCAAAGCTGGTGGTGCATACATACCCCTAGACCCTAGCTATCCCCAAGAACGCTTGGCTTATATGCTAGAAGATGCTCAACCAAGGGTTCTGTTAACCCAACAG
Source organism: Anabaena sp. FACHB-83 (assembly GCF_014697485.1). Classification (NCBI taxonomy): domain Bacteria; kingdom Bacillati; phylum Cyanobacteriota; class Cyanophyceae; order Nostocales; family Nostocaceae; genus Anabaena; species Anabaena sp. FACHB-83. The sequence goes on from NZ_JACJRY010000005.1 coordinate 319,029, forward strand.
AAATTAGTTGCAACGCTACCAAATCAGTCAGCGCAAGTTATTTGTCTGGATAGTGATTGGGAATTAATTCGCGATCGCCACGGCACAAATCCTGTTACTCACATTACAGAAGATCATCTCGCCTACGTCATCTATACTTCTGGTTCCACCGGAAAACCAAAGGGTGCAATGAACACCCATCGCGGTATCTGCAATCGCTTATTGTGGATGCAGGATGCTTATCAACTCACCGCCGCCGATCGAGTTTTACAGAAAACTCCCTTTAGTTTTGATGTCTCAGTTTGGGAATTTTTCTGGCCGTTGATTACCGGGGCGCGGTTAGTCATCGCTCAACCAGAAGGACATAAAGATCCCAACTATCTAGTTAACTTGATTATCCAGCAGCAAATTACAACCCTGCATTTTGTACCATCCATGCTGCAAGTTTTTCTCGAAGCAGCAGCAGTCGAAAAATGTCAGTCTTTGGTGCGGGTCATCGCCAGTGGAGAAGCATTACCAGTTGAACTGCAACAACGCTTTTTTCAACGACTTGATGCCCAATTACATAATCTTTATGGCCCAACAGAAGCGGCTGTTGATGTCACCTTTTGGCAATGCCAAAATCATTTAAACAACCAAAAGACAGTACCTATTGGTCGCCCAATTGCCAATATTCAAATTTATCTCCTTGATAAATATCTTCATCCTGTGACTGTGGGTGTACCAGGAGAAGTTTATATTGGCGGTGTAGGTGTTGGTCGGGGTTATTTAAACCGTCCTGAATTAACCGCCGAGAAATTTATTCCCAATCCCTTCACTACCACAGCCAGCCGTCTTTACAAAACAGGTGATTTAGCCCGTTATCTTCCTAACGGAGAAATAGAATATATTGGTCGGATTGACTATCAAGTGAAACTGCGGGGTTTCCGCATTGAACTAGGAGAAATAGAAGCGGCGATCGCTCAATATCCCGGAGTACGAGAAACTGTAGTGGTGGTTAATGCACAACGAATAGTTGCCTATCTAGTTCCGCAAGCAGCCCAAACATTAAGCATTTCAGAGCTACGTAGTTTTTTAGAATCAAAATTACCCAGCTACATGATTCCCGTGGCTTTTGTTTTATTAGAAGCATTGCCCCTGACTGCGAATGGTAAAGTTGACCGCCGAGCTTTACCCGCACCTGATACAAACCGCCCCGAATTAGCTGATGCTTATCAACCACCGCAAACTGAAGTTGAACAAACTATTGCCCAAATTTGGCAAACGGTCTTGCAATTAGAAAATGTGGGTATTCATGATAATTTCTTTGAACTTGGTGGTCATTCATTGCTGTTGGTGCAAGTGCATAGCAAATTATGTGAAACCTTTAGCAAAAAATTGGCGGTTCTTGATTTATTTAGATATCCCACAATTAATTCTTTAGCTAATTATTTAACGCAGGTTGAGCCGGAAAACATAACTGCTGAGATTACAGAGGTTGTTATTGAAAAAATTGCCGATGGCAAGGCTCAACAAAGAAAACGTTTACAAAAACTTAAATCTATTCAAAATATCTAAATAGTCGCACAAATTTATTACTTACGCAAAATTATGAAAGAACGAACCGCAAAGGGCGCAAAGGACACGAAGGAAAGAGAGTTTTAGAGAGTTAGGAAAAGAGATTTTTAGAGAGTTATTGTGTGATTAATTTTTTTACTATTTAAAATTATGGGTATTAGTACATCATTAAATGGATCAGAAATAGCGATTATTGGCTTATCGGGGCGATTTCCGGGAGCCAAAGATATTGATGAGTTTTGGCAAAATCTTCAGCAAGGCAAGGAAACAATTGCATTTTTTACTGATGAAGAACTCTTGGCGGCCGGAATAAATTCATCTTTATTAAATGACCCTAATTATGTTAAAGCCCAAGCAATATTAGAAGACGCAGAATATTTTGATGCCGAGTTTTTTGGCTTTAATCCTAGAGAAGCTACAATTACTGATCCTCAACACCGAGTATTTCTTGAATGTGCTTGGTCAGCCTTAGAAAATGCCGGATATGATTCTCAAAATTATCCAGGTGCGATTGGTGTTTATGCTGGCTCTGGAATGAACACCTACTTACTAAATATTTATTTAAATCAAAATATTATTGGTGCTGTTGATCCACAGCAACTTATGTTGGCTGGGAATAAAGATTTTTTAACTACTCGTGTTTCTTACAAACTCAACTTAGAAGGGCCTAGTTACGCCGTTCAAACCGCTTGTTCAACTTCATTGGTAGCAGTTCACTTGGCTTGTCAAAGCTTACTCAATGGTGAATGTGATATGGCTTTGGCCGGTGGTGTCGCCATCAATGCTGACAGAAAAGCTGGATATTTATATACAGAGGGGGGGATATTATCTCCTGATGGACATTGCCGTGCTTTTGATGCTGATGCTCAGGGATCTGTAGGCGGTGAGGGTGTGGGAATTGTGGTGTTGAAGCGATTGGAAGATGCGTTGAGCGATCGCGATACAATTCATGCCATTATCAAAGGTTCAGCAATTAATAATGATGGGGCGTTCAAAGTCAGCTACACAGCACCCCGCATCGATACCCAAGCTAAGGTGATTAAAACTGCCCAAATCGTCGCTGAAGTCGAAGCAGAAACTATCACCTACATTGAAACTCACGGTACAGCTACCGCTTTAGGCGACCCCATTGAAATGGCCGCCCTCACCCAAGCTTTCCGCAGTAGCACCCAAAAAACAAACTTCTGTGCCATTGGTTCCGTCAAAACCAACGTTGGACATTTAGACACAGCCGCAGGTGTGACGGGGTTAATCAAAACTGTCCTCGCCCTGAAGCACAAGCAAATACCCCCAAGCTTGCATTATTCTGCCCCTAACCCGGAAATTGACTTTGCCAATAGTCCTTTCTACGTCAATACCAAACTTACAGAATGGCAAACCAATCATCTTCCCCGGCGTGCGGGAGTCAGTTCCTTTGGGTTGGGGGGAACTAATGCCCATGTCATTCTGGAAGAAGCGCCTGTGTGGGAAGGGGACAGGGAGCAGGGGAGAAAGTATCAATTGTTGCTTCTATCTACCAAAACAGCATCAGCACTAGAAAAAGCAACCACAAATTTAACTGATTATTTGCAAGCACATCCTGATTTAAATCTGGCGGATGTGGCTTACACATTGCTCTTTGGACGCAGAACTTTTGACTATCGGCGTGCGGTGGTGTGTCGAGATATTGCCGATGCACTCAAGGCGCTGCAAAATTCCCCGCCAGTCGCCCACAAAACTCAACCACGTCCAGTTGCTTTTATGTTTTCTGGGCTGGGAACTCATTACGTTGATATGGCTTTGGAACTTTACCAAACTGAGTCAACATTTCGCGGCTGTGTGGATGAATGTTGTGAACTGCTTCAGCCCGTGCTGGGTTTAGATTTGCGAGATGTTTTATATCCCAACCGAAATCATCAAAATGGTAAGCAGCAAACCCAAACAGGTCTAGATTTGCGGAAAATGCTGGGGCGGGGAGGGCAATCAGCTGATGTTGCTACGCAAAAGCTCAACCAAACTGTTTTGACGCAACCAGCCATGTTTGTGATTGAATATGCGTTGGCTCAGTTGTGGATATCTTGGGGAATTCGCCCGACGGCGATGATTGGTTACAGCATTGGTGAATATGTCGCCGCCACTTTGGCTGAGGTTTTGTCTTTAACAGATGCTTTAACCTTGGTAGCTAGAAGGGCGCAGATGATTGACGAGTTGCCAGCAGGGGCAATGCTGGCTGTGCCGCTTTCTGAGGCAGAGATAAAGCCATCGTTGAATGAGAAGATTTCCCTGTCGGCAATTAATGGCGAATCATTATGTGTGGTTGCGGGTTTCCCCGATGCCGTTGCAGAATTAGAACAAAAATTGAGCGATCGCGGTTTAATAGGTAAGCGGTTACAGACTTCCCATGCTTTTCATTCTGTGATGATGGAAGCGATCGCAGCAACTTTTCACAATTTAGTTAATCAATTTAGCCTCAAATCCCCCAAAATTCCTTATATTTCTAACGTCACCGGCACTTGGATTACTGCCGAACAAGCCACAGACTCCACCTATTGGGTGCAGCACCTTTGCCAAACAGTGCGCTTTGCCGATGGAGTCCAACAATTATCACAAAAAGATCATCCGATTTTATTAGAGGTCGGCCCTGGTCAAGCATTAATTAGTTTTGCATCCCAATGTCTCGATAAATCCTTGATGTTTCCCAGCTTGCGTTATTCCTACGAGCAGCAGTCAGATGTCGCCTATTTATTAAATACATTGGGTCGCCTGTGGCAAGCTGGGGTTACTGTAGATTGGTCGAGTTTTTATACCGATGCGCCACAACAACGTATTCCTTTACCAACCTATCCATTTGAACGTCAGCGTTACTGGGTTGATGCCCATCCAACCGCTAATTTGGTTTTGCGTTGCGCCCCTGGAGAAACACAAAACACAATAGAAGAATTAAGTCAAGAGGCTCAAACTGCACCAAAAACCAGTATCACTGGCTATGTCAGACCAAATTTAGATAATGATTATGTCGCCCCTAGAACGGAAGTAGAACAAATCATTGCCAATATTTGGCAAGAACTCCTGGGTATTGCTTCCGTAGGTGTAGAAGACAGCTTTTTTGAGTTGGGTGGAGATTCCGTATTAGGGATTCAAGTCAGCGCCAGAGCCAATAAAGCCGGGTTTCGACTCACACCCCAGCAATTATTTGAACATCAAACGATCGCCAAATTAGCCCAGGTAATCACTAAAACCCAAGTTGTCCAAGCTGAACAAGGTGTAATTACAGGTTCAGTCCCCCTCACCCCGGCTCAACACCAGTTCTTTGCCTTGAATCAACCAGAAACCCATCACTGGAACCAAGCGGTGTTGTTAGAGGTAGTAAAACCTCTGAATTTAGATATTTTAGAGCAAACCTTAAAGCAACTATTAATACATCACGATGCCCTGCGTCTGCGGTTTACCCGTTCTGAGTCGGGATGGGAACAGGTCAACGCCGCACCTGAAGAATATGTCCCGTTGACATATATTGATTTGTCAGCTTTGTCATCCACCGCCCAACAATCAGCTTTAGAAGTAGCCGCCGCCCAAATTCAAGCCAGTTTGAATTTAATCACAGGGCCAATTGTCCGGTTTGCCTTGTTTGATATGGGTGTGCAGCAAAACAGTCGTTTATTAATTGTGATTCACCACTTGGGGACTGATCCTGGTTCTTGGCGCATTTTATTAGAGGATCTCCAGACTGGTTATCAGCAGTTGAGTCAAGGACAGCTTATTCAACTCCCCGAAAAGACAACTTCTTATCAGCAGTGGTCGTTGCGTCTCCAGAAATATGCCGCATCAGAACAGTTACAACAACAGCAACAACACTGGTTAAGCGGACGTTATCAGCAAGTTGCCACTTTACCCTTAGACTATCCTGACGGCATCAACACTGTAGCTTCCGAAGCGCAAGTTATCTCAGTTGCGTTGAATGAAAGCGAAACTCAACTGCTGCTTCAGGAAGTTCCGGGAGTGTATCGGATGAATACACAAGAAGTTTTGCTGACTGCACTGGTACAAGCTTTTAAACAATGGACAAAGCAAAACTTACTCCTAATTAATCTTGATGAAAATGGACGGGAAGTGAGTACAGGTGGAATTGATGATGTCGATATCTCCAGAACGGTGGGGTGGATTACGACTACTTACCCTGTGCTGTTAGATTTAGACAAAACAGTTACTCCTGGGGATGCACTCAAAGCCGTGAAAGAACAAGTGCGTCATGCTTCGAGTAATGGTATTGACTACGGAGTGTTACGCTACCTCAGCCCTGACCCGGTAGTAATTGAAAAATTCCAGTCTCTTCCCCAAGCTGAGGTAATGTTTCTTTACCTTGGTCAACTGAGTAAAAGTTTGCCGCAAGATTCCTTGTTTAAATGGACAGAAGAAGCACTCGGTTCAACAGCCAGTCCAAAAGCAATTCGCCCTTATCTCTTCCAAATTAATGCGGCAATTACTGAAGGCAAATTACAACTATATTTCAACTACAGCCGGAATATTCATCAATCTCAGACAGTCGAAAAATTATCGCACAATTTTATTCAAACCCTCAAATCTTTGATCAGCCATTGTCAGTCTCCCGAAGCCGGAGACTATACCCCCTCTGATTTTGCGGCTGCAAATATCAATCAAGAAAATTTAAGTAAATTGTTAGCTCAAATCAGTCAATAAGCAGGAGAAATTTCTCATGAAACCCAACAATATTGAAGATATTTACGAACTTTCTCCGATGCAACAGGGGATGCTGTTTCACAAGTTGGCTGCACCTGATTCGGTGGTGTATTTTGAGCAGAATTATTTTACTTTGCAAACGCCAATTAATATCCCAGTTTTCCAAAAAGCTTGGCAGCGAGTTGTAGATCGTCACCCAATTTTACGCACAGCATTTTATTGGGAGAATCTGGATAAACCATATCAAGTTGTGTATAAGCAAGTAGACTTACCTTGGGAATTTCAAGATTGGCAACATTTATCATTAGAAGCACAACAAAAGCAGTTTGCAGATTTTTTAATAGCCGATGGCGATCGCGGTTTTGCACTAGGGCAAGCTCCCTTAATCCGCCTGACATTAATTCAGATGGCTAAAGACAATTATCAATTTGTGTTTAGCTTTCATCACATCTTAATGGAGGGCTGGTCTGTAAGCTGGCTTTGGAAGGAATTTTATGAGTTTTATTATGCTTTCTGCCAAGGGCAAGATTTATATTTAGAACGCCCCCGCCCCTACAAAGAATATATTACTTGGTTACAACAACAAGACCAGAAGAAAGCCGAATCTTTTTGGCGGCAGAAACTCCAAGGATTTATAGTCCCAACACCAATTCTGATTGGGAAAAATGCAGCTAATTTTGCTGATCAACCAGCAGATTATCACAGACAAGAATTACAGTTGTCAGCGACTATAACAACTGACCTCAAAGCTTTTGCCCGCAAGTATCAACTAACTTTAAATATCATCATTAAAGGCGCTTGGGCTTTACTTTTGAGCCGTTATAGTCAAGAGTCAGATGTGGTTTTTGGCTCCACATCTTCCGGTAGACCAACAGCGTTAGCTGATGCCGAGTCGATGATTGGGCTGTTTATCAACACACTGCCATTACGAGTAGAAGTAGACCATAATGCTGTCCTCACTTCTTGGCTGAAACAACTGCAAACTGAAGAAGTGCAGATGCGGGAGTATGAATACAGCCCATTATCTAAAATTCAACAATGGAGTCAGATTTCACCTGGTCTACCACTATTTGATAGTATTTTAGTTTTTGATAATGAATTAGTAGATTACAATCAAGCATCGATTGTTGAAGATATCGGAGTCATCGATTCTAAATCATTATTTGACTGGACAAACTACCCCCTAACTGTGAAGGTAGTACCAAATTCAGAATCATTAAATTTATATATTTCCTATAATAATCTTCAATTTGAAAGCTCTAGTATTAGCCGCATATTAGAGCATTTAAAAACTTTATTGGTGGGTTTTATTGCTCATCCCGAAGCAAAATTGCGGGAACTACCCATGCTGACCACACAAGAAAATCAGCAAATACTCCAAGCATGGAATAATACCACAACTAATTATGCTTTAGATAAATGTATTCATCAATTATTTGAACAACAGGTAGCAAAAACACCGGATGCAGTAGCCGTAGAATTTGCAAATCAGCAATTAACTTACCAACAGTTAAACACTAAAACCAACCAATTAGCCCATTATTTGCGATCGCTGGGAGTAAAATCAGAGGTATTGGTGGGGATTTGCGTAGAGCGATCGCTTGATATGATCATTGGGTTACTCGCCATCCTGAAAGCGGGTGGTGCATATATCCCCCTCGACCCCAACTATCCTAGTGAACGTATCGCCTTTATCCTAGAAGACACACAAGCCCCAGTCTTACTCACCCAAACTGCACTTCTGGCAGTCATGCCCCCACACCAAGCCAAGGTAATCTGTTTAGATACTGACTGGCATCATATCAGCCAACACAGCCAGGAAAATCTAGTCACGGAAGTCACGACTGAGAACCTCGCTTATGTGATTTACACCTCTGGTTCCACAGGTAAACCCAAAGGTGTACAAATTCCCCACCTGGCCTTGAGTAACTTTTTGTACTCTATGCAGCAAGCCCCAGGCTTAACTGCTGACGATACATTACTGGCAGTTACTACCTACTCTTTTGATATTGCCGCCTTAGAATTATTTTTACCCATAATTGTCGGCGCACGGTTGGTAATTGCCAGCCAAGAAATTATCTCCGATGGTGTGCAGTTGGCGGCAAAAATCACTGAGTGTCAAGCCACAGTTATGCAAGCCACACCAGCCACATGGCAATTACTGTTAGCCGCAGGTTGGAGTGGTAATCATCAATTAAAAATTCTCTGTGGTGGCGAAGCTTTACCAGAACAATTAGCCAATCAGTTACTAGAAAGGTGTCGGTGTTTATGGAATATGTACGGCCCCACAGAAACCACAATTTGGTCAGCCGCTTGTCAAGTCAAAACCATTGATCACACCGTACCCATTAGTTCTCCTATTGCCAACACCCAGCTTTATATCCTCGACCAAAATCACCAATTAATGCCTGTGGGCGTAGCTGGGGAGTTGTGCATTGGTGGCTTGGGACTGGCGAGGGGTTATTTCCAGCGTCCAGATTTAACCGCCGAAAAATTTATCCCCAATCCCTTTAGCGAAACAGCCGCACGTCTGTATAAAACCGGAGACTTGGCGCGATACTTACCTAACGGAGACATTGAATACCTGGGACGGATTGATCACCAAGTTAAAATCCGGGGTTTCCGCATTGAACTGGGAGAAATTGCTGCTGTCATTAGCCAACACCCAGCCGTCAGAGAAACTGTGGTGACGGTTCATGGTTCCGCCGCCGATACTCAACGAATCGTTGCCTATATAGTCCCGCACACAGGGCAAAGTTTTACATCTGCGGAACTGCGGGATTTGTTAGCTGCTAAGTTGCCTAACTACATGATGCCAGCAGCTTTTGTCACCTTAGAGGCACTACCATTAACACCCAACGGTAAAGTTGACCGCAAAGCACTCAAACCACCAGAATTTACACCAGGATCAGCGTCCAGCCTGACTCCAGTTACGCCTATAGAAAATTTATTAGCCGGGATTTGGGCGGAAATATTGGGTATAGATAAAGTCGGGATTGATCAGAATTTCTTTGAATTAGGTGGACATTCTTTAATCGCCACCCGTGTGATTTCCCAAATTCGCCAAGTTTTTCAAATCGAGTTACCTTTACGTTATTTATTTGAAAAACCCACCATCGCCGGGTTAGCTAAAGAAATTGAAAAAGCAATTCAGGCAGATTTCACAATTGCCACAACCAAGATTGAAAAGATAGCGCGATCGCCACAATTACCTTTATCATTTGCTCAACAAAGGCTGTGGTTTTTATCCCAACTAGAACCAAATAGCCCGTTCTACAATATCCCGGCAGCAGTAAGGCTACAAGGACAGTTAAATGTGGCAGCTTTAGCCCAAAGTTTCAGCGAAATTGTCACCCGTCATGAAGCACTGCGAACCAATTTCGTCACCACCGCCGGACAAGTTGTAGCTGCGATCGCACCAGAAAAGCCCCTCAGCTTATCCACCATCGATCTCAGCGACCTGGAAACAAGTCAACAAGCAGCCAAAATCCAACACCTCGCTGACTTAGAAGCACAACAACCCTTTGACATCAGCCGCGACCATCTCCTCAGAGTCAAACTCTTACGTCTGAGTGAACAAGAACATATTGTTTTAGTGACAATGCACCATATTGTCTCTGACGCTTGGTCAATTGGCATATTGGTACAAGAATTAGCCGCCCTTTATCCAGCTTTTTGTGATAGACAACCCTCACCATTATCTGCCCTACCAATACAATATGTAGACTTTGCCGCGTGGCAAAGACAATGGTTACAAGGACAAGTCCTGGAAACCCAAATATCTTATTGGCGCAAGCAATTAGCAAACGCCCCCACAGTTTTAGAATTACCCACCGATTATCCCAGACCAGCAATCCAGACCTTTCAGGGTGCAACCTACTCTTTTGAATTATCTACAGAACTATCAACAGCCCTGAACAAATTCAGCCAACAGCAGGGAAGTACTTTATTTATGACCTTGTTGGCAAGTTTCCAAATCTTGCTATGGCGTTACACAGGACAGAAAGATATTGTGGTTGGTTCGCCCATCGCTAACCGCAACCGAGCCGAAATAGAAGGGTTAATTGGCTTTTTTGTCAATACTCTAGTCCTGCGAACTAACTTAGAGGGAAATCCCAGCTTTGTGGAACTGCTCAAACAAGTGCGAGAAATGGCATTAGGCGCTTACGCACATCAGGATGTCCCCTTTGAGTTGTTGGTTGAGCAATTACAACCCCAGCGCGATTTGAGCCATACACCACTGTTTCAGGTGATGTTTGTCTTGCAAAATGCGCCGATGTCTGCATTAAAATTACCGGGTTTGACTTTAACGCCGGAAGACAGCAGCAGTGATAGTGCCAAGTTTGATTTAACTCTTTATGTCACAGAAACCGATGCAGGGTTAGTTGCCAGTTTAGAATACAACACTGATTTATTTAAAGAAAGTACGATTTGCCGAATGGCAAGTCATTTGCAAACGTTGTTGGCAGGAATTGTGGCAAATCCACAGCAGCGTTTGTCAGAGTTACCATTGTTGAATAAATCTGAGCAGCATCAATTACTGCGGGAGTGGAATGATACCGCCGTTGCCTATCCACAACATCTATGTATTCATGAATTATTTGCACAGCAGGTAGCAAAAACACCCGATGCAGTAGCCGTAGAATTTGCAAACCAGCAATTAACTTACCAACAATTAAACGCCAAAGCCAACCAATTAGCCCATTATCTGCGATCGCTAGGAGTAAAACCAGAGGTATTGGTGGGGATTTGTGTAGAGCGTTCTTTGGATATGATCATTGGACTACTCGCCATCCTGAAAGCCGGTGGTGCATATATCCCCCTCGACCCCAACTATCCATCTGAACGCATCACATATATCCTAGAAGACACACAAGCACCAGTCTTACTCACTCAAGCATCACTCTTGGCAGCAATGCCCCCATACCAAGCCAAGGTAATCTGTTTAGATACTGATTGGCATCACATCAGCCAACACAACCAGGAAAATCTAGTCACGGAAGTCACAACCGAGAACCTCGCCTACGTGATTTATACCTCTGGTTCCACAGGCAAACCCAAAGGTGTGATGATTCAACACGCCAGCACCGTGGCCATGTTAGATTGGTCAGACAAAACCTTTAGCCGAGAAGCAAGGGCGGGAGTTTTAGCATCCACCTCTATTTGTTTTGACTTGTCGGTATTTGAGATGTTTGTACCTTTGTCTTGTGGTGGCAAGGTGATTTTAATCGAGAATGCACTATATATCAGCAATCTCCCTGCAACCTGTGGTGTCACTTTAATTAATACTGTCCCCAGTGTGATTGCACAGTTACTCCAAACAGATAATATTCCCGCTTCTGTGCAAACTGTGAATATTGCGGGAGAACCACTGCAAAATCAACTCGTGCAGAAACTTTACCAGCAAGCTCACATACAACAGGTATATAACTTGTATGGCCCTTCGGAAGATACCACTTATTCTACGTTTGCCTTGATACAGAAGGGTGCGAACAGTACACCACCAATTGGTAAACCAATTCACAACACCCAAACTTATCTGTTAGATGAAAATTTACAACCAGTACCTATCGGTGTACCAGGAATGTTGTATTTGGGTGGGGCTGGTTTAGCCCGTGGTTATCTCAATAAGGTAGAACTCACGGCGGAGAAATTTATTCCTCATCCCTACACTCATGTCCCAGGAGAACGATTATATAAAACTGGGGATTTAGCCCGCTATTTGCCGAATGGAGAGATTGAATACATTGGGCGTATTGACAACCAAGTCAAGATTCGTGGTTTCCGCATTGAATTGGGCGAAATTGAAGCATTAACAATTCAGCATCCAGGCGTAGAAGCTGCTGTTGTTACGGTTGTGGATGCCCAACAAATAATCGCCTACGTAGTTTTGAACTCAGAACAACCACCAACCATTGCGGAGTTACGCGGCTTTTTAGAAGCAAAGTTACCAAACTACATGATTCCCGCAGCTTTTGTAACTTTGGCAGCACTACCATTAACACCTAATGGTAAAGTTGACCGCAAAGCACTACCCGCACCAGACACAGCCCATCCAGAATTAACAGCCGTTTATCAACCACCCCAAACTGAGTTAGAAAAAACCATTGCGGATGTTTGGCAAGCAGTATTGAATATTGAGCGTGTAGGTATTCATGACAATTTCTTTGAACTGGGTGGTCATTCGCTGCTGTTAATTCAAGTTCATAGTCAATTACAAAAAATACTCCAGAAAGATTTTCTGTTGGTGGAAATGTTTCAATATCCAACTGTGAGTCGTTTGGCTAGATATTTTAGTCAGGAATCTACAGTTGCTACATCTACTATCCCAAATTCCCATCGTGCGGAACAGCGAACTGCTTCGACTCAGCGTCGTAAACAAGCCAGAAAAGAATATCGTGCTGCTACTAATCAAACAGGAGTGCCATCAGGGGAGTGAGTCGCAAAAGCATGAAGAAACGAACCGCAAAGGACGCAAAGGACACGAAGTTAAAGAGTTTGAGAGAGTTATTGCGTAAGTTTTAAGGTTAAAAGCAACAGCATCAATATTAGTAATTCAAGGAAAATCCATGACATTAAGTGAAACAGAAATTTTATCTCGAAACAATCTTACTCCCACAGAAAAAATCGTACAAACTGATATTGGCGAGTATGTTAAACAAATATTTGCCCCAAATCACGGGAAATATATAGAAAATCAACTTGATGAAATAGTTGATGATTTATCGACTGATTTTTTAATGGCTGAAGATGCCAATACCAATGCTGAGATTGACTGGATTATTAGCAAATTTGGCAATAGTCAAATCCCGGTAGAACCGACTGATTTTGACAGCTATTTTCAATCTTTAAATGAGAATGTCGTTGCTCATTCTATACATACGTCAGCGCCGCAATTTATTGGTCACATGACTTCGGCGCTACCCTCCTTTGTGCGCCCTTTGGCAAAGTTGATGACGGCGATGAATCAAAATGCTGTCAAAATCGAAACGGCTAAAGCTTTGAGCTTTTGTGAACGGGAAGCTTTGGCGATGATGCACCGTCAAATTTATCATTTATCTGATAATTTCTACAATCAACATATTCAAAATAATCAAAGTACCTTGGGTATTTTGGTTTCTGGTGGAACAACGGCAAATATCACGGCTTTGTGGTGCGCTCGCAATAAATCTTTAGGCGCGACCCATGATTTTTTAGGTATAGAAAAAGAAGGGTTAACAGCAGCATTAAATTATTATGGTTATGAAGGGGCGGTAGTCATTGGTTCGGAATTGATGCACTTTTCTTTTGATAAAGCTGCGGATTTAATGGGAATCAGTACTAAAAATTTGATTCGCGTCCCAGTTGATGCTAATAATCGCGTTAATATCCCAGCATTACGCCAAACTGTTGCAGAATGTCGCGCCAAAAACTTACATATTATCGCTATTGTTGGTATTGCTGGAACAACCGATTCTGGTAGTGTTGATTCGTTAACAGAAATTGCTGCAATTGCCCAAGAAAATCATGTACATTTCCATGTCGATGCTGCTTGGGGTGGCCCTGTAATTTTTTCGCGCAAATATCAGCATAAACTAGCGGGAATTGCACAAGCTGATTCTGTGACAATTGATGGACATAAGCAATTGTATTTGCCAATGGGTATTGGAATGGTATTTTTCCGTGACCCTTATTTAGCTTCAGCAATTGAAAAACAGGCGAGTTATACGATGCGTAAGGGGTCGTTTGATTTAGGTAAACGGGCTTTAGAAGGTTCTCGTCCAGGGATGGCGTTATTTTTACATGCTGGTTTGCAGCTAATTGGGTTGAATGGTTATGAGTTTTTGATTGATGAAGGTATCCGCAAAACCCAATATATGGCGGCACGAATTGAGGAGTTACCGGAGTTTGAATTGTTGGCGCAACCTGATACAAATTTGTTAATTTATCGTTATATTCCTGAGCAATTTCGAGATGTAGTTAGTCATAAAAAATTAACTGAATCTGATAATCAAATTATCAATGATTTTAATGAACGCTTGCAGAAAAAGCAGCGTCAGATTGGGCGGACTTTTATTTCCCGAACTACAAAAACAACTATCAGTTTAGATAAGGAAATACCAGTGATTGCGATGCGTGCGGTGATTGCTAATCCTTTAACTACTGAAGGAGATATTGATGCAGTTTTACATGATCAAATTCAGATTGCGGCAACAATGCCACTGACATATTAATCGAAGAAGACAGGAGGCAGGAGGAAAAATATATATTTTTCCTTCTGTAATATGGTCACAAGCCCATAATACCAATTCTATGTGAGTCTGCATTTAATCTTCATATCTCTTCTTTCTTTGTGTTCTTTGCGCCCTTTGTGGTTCGTTATTTAATTCAGTGCATCTTCATACAGAATTGGTATAAACATAAATTGATTTATGAACATTAAGTAAGTCGTTGGGAAAAAACTATATTCAGAAAGGTTAATTAACGTGGTGTGCAACTTTCTCTCAAACCTAACCCCCAACCCCTTCCCTACGAGGGAAGGGGCAAGATTCAAAGCCTCTCTCCTTGCAGGGGAGAGGTTTGGAGAGGGGTTTCAAGAATAAGTTGCACATCGCGTTAATCAAGTTAAAATCTTCTCTCTTCCTGCTTCCTGCCTTCTCCTAACTACAAGATGTCGCTCTACACCGTTCTATTTACTGTCAGGTTTTGACTTATGGATATGGCTAATAATTTTATTGATAGCTTAAATAATCAAGATGCGATCGCTATTATTGGAATGGCGGGTCGGTTTCCTGGAGCTAATAAAGTTGATGGCTTTTGGCAAAACCTGAGAAATGGTGTAGAGTCAATTTCTACTTTCACGGATGAGGAGCTAATTGCTGCTGGGATAGATGCTAAATTGCTCAACAATCCCAATTATGTGAAAGCCAGCGCCATATTAGAAAATATCGATTTATTTGATGCGGCTTTTTTTGGTTTTTCGCCTAGAGAAGCTGAAGTTACAGACCCACAACACCGCATTTTTTTAGAGGCTGTTTGGGAAGCTTTAGAAAATGCAGGTTACAACTCTGAAACTTACCGCGATCGCATCGGTTTATTTGCTGGTGTTGCTGCTAGTGATTATCTACTTTCTAACTTATATAATAATCGCAGTTTTCTCGAATCAGCCGACAGTTATCAAGTTTTAATCGGCAATGATAAGGATTTTTTACCGACTTTAGTTTCTTACAAATTAAATTTGCGAGGGCCAAGTATTAATGTTCAAACAGCTTGTTCGACATCATTGGTAGCTGTACATTTAGCTTGTCAAAGTTTACTCAATGGTGAAAGTGATATAGCTTTAGCTGGCGGTGTGACGATTGCAGCCAAACCCAAAACTGGATACGAATATCAACCAGGGGGAATTAAATCTCCTGATGGTCATTGTCGGGCTTTTGATGTTAATGCCAACGGTACTGTTTTTGGCAATGGTGTGGGGGTTGTCGTCTTAAAACGCTTAGAAGATGCAATTAATGATGGTGATTTTATTCATGCAATTATTAAAGGTTCAGCCGTTAATAATGATGGTTCTTTAAAGGTAGGATATACCGCCCCTAGTGTTGACGGTCAACGGGAAGTGATTTTAGAAGCTTTAGCCTTGGCTGGGGTGGAAGCGGAAACTATCAGTTATATCGAAACCCACGGTACAGGAACGGCTTTAGGCGACCCGATTGAAATTCAGGCTTTGACCCAAGCTTTCCGCCAGAGTACAGATAAAACAGGTTTTTGTGCCATTGGTTCTGTCAAAACTAATATTGGTCATTTAGATACGGCCGCCGGTGTGACAGGATTAATCAAAACTGTCTTGGCTTTAAAACATCAGCAAATCCCTGCAAGTTTGCATTTTCAGCAGCCAAACCCCCAAATCGATTTTGCCCATAGCCCTTTTTACGTCAATACCCAATTATCAGAGTGGAAAACCAACAGCACACCCCGCAGGGCTGGTGTAAGTTCTTTTGGTATTGGCGGGACTAATGCCCATATCATTTTAGAAGAAGCTCCTGTCATTCCTGCTTCTAGTTCTTCCCGTCCTTGGCAATTGTTACTGTTGTCGGCGAAAACCAGCACGGCTTTAGAAACAGCAACAGCCCAACTGCGCGATTATTTGACACAAAATTCTGATGTTCCCCTGGCTGATGTGGCTTATACTCTGCAAGTCGGTCGTCGGGCTTTTGATTATCGCCGCATCATGATTTGTCACGGCCATTCTGATGCAGTTAAATTGCTAGATAATCAAGATAATCAACGTATTTTTAATCACCACTATCAGCCGAGCCACTGTCCTGTCATCTTCATGTTTTCGGGACAAGGAACGCAGTATGCAAACATGGGTCGGGAATTATATGAACTGGAACCAACATATAAAAAATACGTAGATACCTGCGCTGAAATTTTACAGCCCTATCTTGGTTTAGATATTCGTTCTCTGCTTTACCCCCATCCAGAGGCGACAGAAGCGGCTGCAAATCAACTACAACAAACATTCCTCACCCAAAGCGCCTTGTTTGTCACAGAGTACGCCTTAGCACAGTTATTGATGTCTTGGGGTGTGCATCCAGAGGCGATGATTGGTCATAGTATAGGCGAATATGTCGCGGCGGCGATCGCTGGTGTATTTTCTTTAGAAGATGCTTTGGCAATTGTGGCAAAAAGAGGACAGTTAATGCAGCAACTACCCCCAGGCAGTATGCTGGCAATTAAGTTACCCGCCAAAGATGTGCAGTCACTCTTAGATACCTACGAGTTGTATAGAGAGTCTCTGCAAATTGCGGTGATTAACAGTCCATCTGCTTGCGTAGTGTCAGGAATCAGCAGTGTAATTACAGCCTTGGAACAACAATTAACTGTGCAAGCAGTTGAATGTCGGCGGTTGCACACATCTCACGCTTTCCATTCGTTGATGATGGAACCAATATTGCCAGCATTTCGGGAGACTTGCAAAACAGTTAAACTTAATCCACCAAAAATTAGCTTTATTTCTAATGTCACTGGTACTTGGATTACTCCAGCACAAGCCACAAACCCTGATTATTGGTGTCAACATTTACGCCAAACTGTCAGATTTTCTGAAGGGATATCACAACTAATTCAGCAGTTTGATGGTGTGTTTTTAGAAGTGGGGCCGGGGCGGACTTTAAGCACACTCACCACACAGCATTTAGGTAAAAATTCTCAGCAACAAGTATTAAGTTCGTTACGCCATATCAAAGACCAACAATCTGATATTTGCTTTTTATTACAAACATTAGGTCGGCTGTGGCTGGCGGGTTTAGAACTTGATTGGTCAGGATTTTATCGTCATGAACAGCGTCATCGTTTGCCTTTACCGACTTACCCATTTGAAGGTAAAAGATACTGGATTAATCCCCAATCTTCATCTGTTGCGAAACAAGATATTGCTGACTGGTTTTACATTCCTTCTTGGCAACGTTCTTTACTAACTCATTCATCCGCAACCAGAAAATCAACATGGCTATTGTTTGCAGATGATTTGGGAGTTGGTGAGCAAATACTTGATAAGTTGAAAGATAAAGGTAAAACTGTTGTTAGTGTTCACCAAGGTGATGAATTTAAGAAAATCAGTACAACTAGTTATCAAATTAATCCCTACTCAAACTCAGACTATGAATTATTAATTCAAGAATTAATATCATCGGGACAACAACCGGAAAATATTGCTTACTGTTGGAGTTTAAATCAGTCTGAAAATTCTCAACCTAACAAATATTTAGAGTGCAAGAGTTTACTATCTTTAACTCAAAGTATTAGTAAGCTGAAAAACCACCTACAAATCAAGGTGATAACCAACAACATTCTAGAAGTAAATGGAAATGAAAAAATAAACCCAGAAAAAGCACCAATCTTAGGTTTATGTCAAGTAGTCTCCCAAGAGTACCCCCATATTACTTGCCAGTGTATTGACATTGTTTTAAATTGCGATCGCAGCGATAATCAGGTTATTGAGCAATTATTAAATGAGCTAACTTCTGTATCTTTAGATAAGGTCATTGCTTACCGCGATCGCTATCGTTGGGTACAAACATTTACACCAGTTCATTTAGATGCCATTGTTGCCGATAATATCCCTTTCCGAAACAGGGGGATTTACCTATTTGCGGGTGGTTTAGACAGTCTAGAATTTGTGCTGGCAAAATATTTAACAACAACTTGCCAAGCCAAACTGATATTTATTGAAAATGCTCAATTTCCCAAACAAGAGAACTTCTCACAATGGCTAGAAATTCATCCGTCAGATGATACTATCAGCCAGAAAATTCAACATTTTATCGCCTTGGAAGAACTCGGTGCAGCAGTTTTATTGTTGCGTGCCGATAAAACTAATTATGAGCAAATGCAGCAAATCCTTACGGAAAATGTTGAACAAATTCATGGTGTGATTTATGCCACTGGAATTAAGCATGAACAAATATTTGGTTCTTTGGCAGAAATTACAGCTAGAGAATTAGAAAATCTCTTAAAATCACAACATAGTCAAATTACTATCTTAGAAAAAGTCTTACATAACTACAATCTAGATTTTGGTTGTATCTTTTCTTCCTTGACTAGCATTTTAGGAGGATGTGGTTTATGTTTAGATGCCGCAGTTTATCAATTAATTGATAGTTGGAGCAATCAACTTAATCGAAATAATTCTTGTCCGTGGTATATTATTAACTGGGATAATATACAACTAAATCCAGCCCAAGAATCAATCATATCTGAGCAAGTTTCTGGAACAACATTAGCAATTACACCAACAGCAGCAATAGAAGTATTTCAGCGAGTCCTTGCTTGTCCGCCAGGAACTCAGATGATTATTTCTCCAGTTGATATTAATACCAGAAAAACTCAGACAATTAACCTTGATTCTTGGCAAGATACACAATCTAATCATCAATTAGATTCATCCCCGCGCCACTCTAGACCTAGCCTGAATAACTCATATATTGCGCCTACAAATGAGTTAGAAAAGCAAATTACGGAAATTTGGCAAGAGGTACTAGGAATTACAGAAATTGGGATTTATGACAACTTCTATGAGTTAGGAGGCGATTCACTAATTGCAACTCAATTGGTTTCTCGTTTGCGGGCTAAATTCCCTGTGGATTTACCTTTGCGTGACCTGTTATTAGAAGCAATGACTCCAATGAAGCAGGCAGAATTTATTGAACAGTTGATGTTAGAGAAGATTGCTGAATTATCAGAGGAAGAAGTAGCTTTACTCTTAAGTAATGTCTAAGAGGGTGTTTGAAAAGTCTCTAACTATGTATCAAAGACTTTTAGATCCCCCTAAATCCCCCTTAAAAAAGGGGACTTTGATTCTTGTTCCCCCCTTTTTAAGGGGGGTTAGAGGGGATCTGAATGTACTTAAAGTCACAGCCAAAAACTTTTCAAACAACCTCTAATTCAGGAATAATTAAACGCCGATTAAGGAAATTTTATAATTATGGATAAACAATACTCTAATTTATCACCAGCGAAAAAGGCTCTTTTAGAAAAATGGAAGGGGGGAAAACTTAAAGCTGATGTTATTCCTAAGCGCCAAAATATTTCAAATATTCCCTTATCTTTTTCGCAACAAAGACTATGGTTTATTGATCAGCTTTATCATGGGAGTGATTTCTACAATATTCCTCTTGCTTTTCATATCCAAGGAAATTTAAATATTGCCGCTCTTGAACAAAGCTTAAATGAAATTCTCAAGCGTCATGAAGTGTGGCGGACAAATTTTAAGGTTGTCAATGGAGAACCTGTCCAAGAAATTACGCATCAATTAAATTGGGAATTATCGCTTATTAACTGTGAACATTTATCTGGTAAAAATTGGGAATCGGAAGTTAAATTATTGGCGGCGGAATTCGCCAGACAACCTTTTAACTTAGCGAAAGAATTGTTAGTTAGGGCGAATTTATTGCGCTTGAGTGCAGAATCACATATTTTGCTGGTGACTATGCACCACATTATTACCGATGGCTGGTCTTGCGGGGTATTTTTGCGGGAGTTATCCGCGCTGTATGGGGCTTTCTCGACAAACCAACAGCCAACTTTACCAGAACTTCCAATACAGTATGGAGATTTTGCCATTTGGCAACGCGATCGCCTGCAAGGTGAATTACTCGCCAATCAATTACAATATTGGCAAGCACAACTCCAGGGTGAGTTACCTATATTACAACTACCTACAGACCGTCCGCGACCTCAAATTAGTAATTTTGTTGGGGCGAAGCAATATTTTAGATTATCAAAATCCCTGACAAACTCCCTCAAACAATTAAGTCAGCAAACCGATACAACTTTATTTATGAGTTTGCTGGCGGCGTTTAATATCCTTTTATATCGCTACACAAATCAAGCAGATATCTTAATTGGTTCGCCAATTGCTAACCGCAACCGCCCAGAATTGGAAGGAATGCTGGGGTTATTTGTCAATACTTTAGTATTGCGTAATAACCTCAGTGGAAATCCTAGTTTTCGAGAATTTTTACATCGAGTCCGGGAAGTAACTCTGGGTGCATACTCTCATCAAGATTTACCATTTGAGATGCTAGTAGAACAATTGCAACCAGAACGCGACTTAAGCCGAAATCCCCTTTATGAAGTCATGTTTGTGTTGCAAAATACGCCTAGCACTGTGGAGGAAGTAGCGGGGTTAACTTTGCAAACTTTAGAGTTTGATAGCGGGACATCTCAATTAGATATCTTTCTTTCTATGTCTGAATCTGAAACAGGATTAACAGGCTTTTTGGAATATAATACTGACATTTTTGATGCGTCAACCATTACAAAATTTATCAATCATTTTCAAACTTTATTAACAAATATCATTGCTAATCCAGAACAGCGCCTGAGCGAATTATCGCTGTTAACAACTTCAGAGCAAGAACAACTATTATATAAGTTTAATCAAACTCATACAGATTATTCCCAAACTGCATCTCTACATCAATTATTTGAGCAGCAAGTTGAACTCACACCAGATTCCATCGCCTTAATTAGCGAGTCTGAACAAATTACTTATCGTCAACTAAACCAAAGAGTTAATCAGCTTGGAAATTTTTTACAAAAACAAGGTGTAACACCAGCAACTTTGGTAGCTCTATGTCTGGAACGCGATATAGATATGATAGTGGGGATTTTAGCTATTCTCAAAGCTGGTGGTACATACATTCCCCTAGATCCGAGTTATCCAGTAGAGCGGTTAAATTTTATGCTCTCTGATTCCCAAGCAAAACTATTAATTACCAAACAAGCAATATTAGCAAAACTATCATTATCTGCGGCTCAAATTATTTGCTTAGATACTCATCAAGAAGAACTGGCGCAAGAAAGTACAGAAAATCCGATTCACATTTATTCATCGGATGATATTGCTTATATTATCTATACTTCTGGTTCCACTGGTAAACCTAAAGGTGTTCTTGGCACTCATCGCGGTACAATCAACGGCTTACACTGGTTATGGAAAACCTATCCTTTTAAGCCAGGAGAAGTTTGTTGTCAAAAAACAGCTATTAGTTTTGTTGATTCTGTCTGGGAAATTTTTGCGCCTTTACTACAAGGTATTACCACAGTAATTATTAGCAATACAACTTTGTTAGATCCACAATTATTTATCGAATCTCTAGGACATCACAAAGTTAGTCGAATTATTCTTGTACCTTCATTACTCCGGTTGATTCTAGATAATTATAGCCATCTGATTCATAAATTATCACATCTCAAATTCTGGATAACGAGTGGAGAAGCATTATCGATTAAATTGGTGCAGGGTTTCTATGACTTAATGCCATTTGCCAAGTTAATCAACCTTTATGGCTCATCGGAAGTTTCGGCAAATGCAACTTACTACGATACTAGTTTATTACCTATTCAAGCCCAGAGTGTGCCTATCGGTCGTCCAATTAATAACACTCAAACTTATGTTTTAAACGGTGATTTGCAACCAACACCGATAGGAGTAATAGGAGAACTGTATATTGGTGGTGATGGGTTGGCAAAAGGATATTTACATCGTCAAGATTTAACCAAAGAAAGATTCATTGATCATCCTTGGATTCTGGGAAATAAACTTTATAAAACAGGCGATTTAGTGAGATATTTACCCGATGGCAATTTGGAATATTTAGGCCGCCGTGATGAACAAGTAAAAATCAGAGGTTTCCGGGTAGAATTAGGAGAAATAGCAAGTGCGATCGCGCAACACCCAAATGTCCAAGAAGCAGTTGTGATTACTAGCAATGAGCATCCCGAAAATATCCGCTTGCTTGCCTATATCGTTACCAATAAGCCAGATATAACTCCCGAATTATCATCTTATTTACAACATAAACTGCCTAATTATATGTTGCCGTCAGCTTTGATTTTACTGGATGCTCTGCCACTCACACCTAATGGTAAAGTCAACAAAGCTGCCTTACACCAAACTGAAATTATCCAGCAAAATTCCCAGATATCAAAAATAGCTGCCCGAAATTTTAACGAATTAGCTTTAGTGAAAATTTGGGAAAATATCTTAAACACTCATCCTATCGGCATCAAAGACAACTTTTTTGAATTAGGCGGACATTCCTTTTTGGCTGTACGTGTGATGGCGCAAATTTATGATAAATTTGGATATAATCTTCCTTTATCAACTTTATTTGAAAACCCAACAATTGAAGAACTAGCCGAAATTGTTAATCAACCATTCCGAGAAACTTCTAATTCTCCTTTGGTAGCTATTAACTCGGCTGGTAATCAGCTACCTTTCTTCTGTATACATGGTGCTGGCGGTAACATTAGCCCCTATTTTAAATTATCAAGAATCTTGGGCGAGGACTATCCATTTTATGGATTAGAATATAAGCCAGATCCCGAACAACCTGATATAATTTCCGTAGAAAAACTAGCAACTCGCTACCTCAAAGAAATTCGCCAACTCCAACCCAATGGCCCCTATCTTTTAGGCGGACATTGTTACGGTGGAATACTGGCTTTTGAAATAGCCCAGCAACTACAAAAACAAGGTCAAAAAGTAGGTTTAGTGGCAATTATCGATGCCATTTTACCAGAAACTGCTATTCAAACAAGTCCTGATGATGATGCCAAGTTTTTGCTGCGGTTGGCGGAAGAAACAAAAATTTGGAATGGCATAAATTTATCGCTATCTTTTGAAGAAATGCGAGATTTATCACTCCATGAGCAATTTAATTTAATCAATCAAAAAGCCAACTTTATTTTTTCAGAAGCTGAGATTCAAGATTTTTTACATCATTATAAAGTTTTCAAAGCTAATGTCCAAGCAATGCGAAATTATGTACCGCAAGCTTATCCTGATGCCTTAACTATCTTACGAGCCGAAGAAGAAATTGTTCATGATTTTGACAATCCTGAATGGACTACTAATGACCCCTTTTTAGGTTGGGGTAAATATGGCAGTGCATCTACGCAAGTGATTGAAATTCCTGGCAATCATTTCTCAATTTTACTAGAACCTCATATTCATGAATTAGCCAAACAATTAAAAATTTGTATTGATGATGCTGTTTGTAATTTCACTATGTCAAAGGAGTAAAAGAGGCTGATGAAACTACCACCTGGGCCAAAAACTCCTGCTTGGTTGCTGGCTTTGCAATTCGAGGCTGATTTCTTTGGCTATATGGATACTATTTATCAACGTTATGGTGACATTGTGACTGTAATGTTTGATTCAACACCGACAATTTACGTGAGTAATCCTTCAGGAATCAAGGAGATTTTTACCCACACTAAAGAAGTTGTAGCAAAGGGAGAATTAAACCAAAATTTTGCTTTATTAACAGGAGAGCAAGGAGTTTTACAACTAGATGGATTACGTCATAAAAATCGACGCAAGTTGTTAATGTCGGCTTTTCATGGTGAACGGATGCAAGCCTGTGGGAAACGCATCTGTGAACTAACAGCAAGAGTCATGAATCAACAAACAATTGATAAACCTTTTCTGGCTTACTCAGCTTTAGAAGAAATTACTTTGGCGGTAGGTATAGAGGTAGTAATGGGATTGCATGAAGGAGAACGCTATGAAAAAGTAAAACATTTATTTGCTGCTGTTTTTAAACATGAACTCTCGCCACTGGTACAACTGCTGACAAAACTACCCTTTTGGGGATGGGATTTAGGGAGGTGGAGTCCCCAAGGAAATTTGCTTTACCTGCGACAAGAACTGTTTCAAGTGTTGTCGGATGAAGTAAAAGCACGTCGCCAGCAAGCAGATTTATCACGCACTGATATTCTCTCAGATTTGGTATTAGCGAGTGATGAGATGGGGGAAGCGATCGCAGATGAAGAAATCCGAGACTTATTAATTTCACCTATCGGGGCGGCGCAAGGTGCTTCAGCAACCGCGATCGCTTGGGCTTTGTACTGGATTCATCGTTTACCTGATGTGTGCGATCGCCTGCGGGAAGAACTTACCAGCCTTGGCGAAAACCCAGATATCACCAGCATATTAGCCTTACCTTATCTCAACGCTGTGTGTAACGAAGTTTTACGCATTTACCCAACTCAACTGTTTGCCTTCCCTCGCATTGTAGAATCTCCAGTAGAAATTATGGGCTATCAATTAAGTCCAGGCACTATATTAATTGCTAACATTTATTCCACACATCAGCGCGAAGATTTATACCCAGAACCAAAACAATTTAAACCAGAACGTTTTTTAGAAAAACAATTTTCCACCTACGAATTTTTACCCTTTGGTGGGGGTTCCCGTGTTTGTATTGGCGGCACATTTGCTTTATTTGAAATGAAATTAGTATTGGCTACCATTCTTTCCCGTTATCAATTAAAACTAGTGAATCAACAACCAGAAAAACCAAAATTTGATGGACTTCTTTGTTACCCTGCTAGTGGCGTAAAGATGGTTGTATCTGCTCAAAATCAACATCAGCGATCGTCAGTATCTCTTGTTTCTGGTATGTTTTAGGAATTATGCAGAAAAGAGAGACAAGGGGGACAAGGTAGAGAAGGGAGAAAGATGGTTGTAAATCATTTAATATAACTTACGTAATAACTCTCTTAAACTCTTATATCTTCGCGTACTTTGCGCTCTTTGCGGTTCGTTATTTCTACTTTTAGGTAAGTAATACAAATATTATTTATACAGCGATTTGGAAATCAAAAATATATCTTATCTGGGAGTAATTAAAGATGAATCAAAGTCATAAAGGTGCAGTTGTCATCACAGGAACATCAACAGGTCTTGGTCGAGCCGCCGCACTTTTTCTAGACAAAAAAGGATATCAAGTTTTTGCCGGAGTCCGCACCGAAAAAGATGCGGAGTCACTCAAACAAGCTGCGTCTGGTAATTTAATACCAATCATTTTGGACATCACCAAACCAGAACAAATTAAATCAGCTTTGGACTTTGTTTCATTAGCAGTTGGCGAACAAGGATTATTTGCTTTAATTAATAATGCTGTTGTCGCTGCTAATGGAGCAATTGAATGTACAACCATCGAAGATATTAGATTAAACTTTGAAGTCAATGTGATTGGTCAAATCGCTGTGACTCAAGCATTTTTACCAATGCTACGCAAAGCTAAAGGCAGAATCATCAATATTAGTGGTGTTTGTGGCAGAGTCGCTGTACCATATTTTGGAATTTTATCCGCAACAAAAGCCGCCTTGGAATCACTGACAGATTGTTTAAGAATGGAGTTAAAATCTAGCGGCGTTGATGTTCTTTCAATATTGCCAGCCGATGCCTTATTAACTCCAGAACAAGCAGATAAACAAGAACTAAATTATCAAAAAACATTGGCTAATATTTCACCAGAACATCAAGCTTTATATGGCAAAAACCATAAAATTCATATAGACAATGTTATCAAGCATAATCGGGAAATTGGCTCACCCCTGGAGACTGTAACCGAGGTAATTTTAGAAGCTTTAGAAGCGAAAAAGCCAAAAAGACAATATTTCCCCACTAAATATCCTTGGTCATTAAGGCTATTTGCAGTATACAAAAGACTGCTACCATATCAATATTTTCATGATCAAATCTACTTTAAGAGCTTCAACTATGATTAGCAACACAATAGATTGCCGTTTTTGTTCTTTAGTTTCTAAAGCCAATAAAGAAGATCCCATTGGTACAGCCATAACTTGCGACCATTGGCTAATTATGGAAGTTCCCCAACCTTGGCCGCAAGAAATTTATCAACAAAACCCCACTATCAAATCATTAATTAGTGCATACCAGGAGTTAGTTTTTAAATATAAAATTCAGTTGAAACCACTATTAATTGCGCCTGACCGCGAATATTCTGAGCCTGGTTTAACTCGTATACTTTACTACTATCGTCCTGCACATTTGTTTTCTAAGTTTGAAAAACAGGAATTTATTGTTCCT
Source organism: Anabaena sp. FACHB-83 (assembly GCF_014697485.1). NCBI lineage: Bacteria > Bacillati > Cyanobacteriota > Cyanophyceae > Nostocales > Nostocaceae > Anabaena > Anabaena sp. FACHB-83. The sequence continues at coordinate 345,631 of NZ_JACJRY010000005.1, forward strand.
GAAAATCAAGCTGCCGCTTTAGTAACAGCAATATTTCAGCAGTTAATTCAAAAACCTAATAATTTATCAGATTTTCAAAAATATCAACAACAAACAAGTCATATTCGTGAATTAATGATTTGTACCCATGCTCAAGTAGACCTAGCTTGTGGGAGATTTGGTAATCCTTTATATCGGCAACTACGCAAACAATATGCTCCTTTTAGCAACGGAAACTTAAGAGTCTGGCAATCATCTCATTTTGGTGGTCATCAGTTTGCGCCAACACTGATTGATTTACCACAAGGATATTTCTGGGGACATCTGGAGTCATCTGTATTAGATTTACTAGTGGAACAAAATAATTCAGTTCTGGGTTTACGTCCATACTACCGAGGATGGGCAGGTTTAAACCAATTTGAGCAAATTGCCGAACGTGAAATTTGGATGCAGTCTGGTTGGAGTTGGCTGAATTATTTAAAAGCAGGAAAAGTACTAGCAATGGAAAAAGTTGCGGAAGAATGTCAGCCTGATTGGGCAGAAGTTCAAATTGATTTTATAGATCCTCATACTCAAACAAAAGGTAGCTATCAAGTCAGAATAGAAACCTGTGGTGAGGTGATGACTGCATGTAACTCAGCAACAGTCATGGAATTAGAACCAGTTAAGCAGTATCGCGTTAGCCAGTTGGTTAGGCTGGAGTAAAAAAATGATTTCATAAATACAATCTCAAATTAAAAGATAAATCTAATGTTTCGCTTCTCTATCTAATAATTGTTTCTAAAGATTTCAAAACTTTGGCAATCTCATCATGATGAGTATTTCAGAGTTATTGATAATAAAGTTCTGCAAGGATAATGTGAGGTAAATTATGTATCAAAATGAGAAAGAAGACACAACAATCTACAAAGTTGTAGTTAATCACGAAGAACAATATTCTATTTGGCCTTTAGAGCGGGAAAATCCTCTTGGTTGGCAGGATGTTGGCAAAAATGGACTCAAACAAGAATGTTTAAATTACATCAAAGAAGTTTGGACTGATATGAGGCCTCTTAGTCTCAGACAAAAAATGCAAGCAACTTCTAACAATATTCAGTAACTATGAGAATTTGTAATTTATCAATACTGTAGAAAAGTTGTACACAACATCTCTAAAACAACCGATAAATTGCATTAGCAACAATTTTAAAAAAAGGAGAATAGCGATGGAAAAACAAACAAGAGTATGGTTTATTACTGGTTGCTCCAGTGGTTTTGGTCGAGCCTTGGCAGAAACAGTACTGGAGAAGGGTGAAATAGTAGTGCTAACAGCACGAAACCCTCGAAAGCTAGAAGATTTAGCCGCCAGCTTTCCAGAACAGACATTAGCATTGCAACTTGATGTGACAAAACCCGAACAAGTCAGAGAATCTGTCAAAAATGCGATCGCTCGCTTTGGCAGAATTGATATACTCGTCAACAATGCTGGGTGTGAAGTTGCCGGCATACTCGAAGAAGTTAGTGATGATGCCATCAGGCGGCAATTTGAGACGAATTTTTTTGGTGTTATAGACATGCTGCGAGTTGTCATACCTTATATGCGTCAGCAGCGTAGTGGGCATATTCTCAATATCTCATCAGCAGCTTGCTTTATGTCTGGTGCAGGCGGAGGAATTTATATCAGCAGCAAGTTAGCTTTAGAAGGAATTTCTGGTTCTTTAGCTAACGAAGTCGCCCACTTGGGAATCAAAGTCACAATGGTTGAACCAGGCGCATTCAGCACCGACTTTTTCAACAAATCTCATGTTTTAGTTGAAACAAAAATCCCAGAATATCAACCAATTATTAAAGACATGAGCCAATGGATAAAAGATGTCAAAGAGCAGAAAATTAAATTAATTGGTGATCCCAAAAAAGCTGCTTTAGCAATGATTAAAGCAGTTGATAGCGATGTCCCACCACTCAGATTAGCTTTGGGAAGCGATGCAGTCGAAACCATTGATGGTGCATTGCAATTTATTAAAGAAGGATTGGACGCTTGGAAAGAAGTATCCACAAGTACTGATTTTGATGAAGTGGTAACAGATAAAATGCAAGTTGCTGCTGTTAATTAAAGGGTTTATGGCCTTTCCTAGTTTGCTAAAGAAGCAAATTTATCTGTTTTCATCAGCGTTAATCTGCGTCCATCTGCGGTTAATTATTCTTGCTTGTATCTCACTAGGCGTTGTTGATGAACCCGCGCAGGAGGTCACTGAGCTTGCAATGCCCTGAGCTTGTCGTTCGCGTAGCGTCTCCGGCAGGAGAAGGGTCGAAGTGCGGGTTTAGTTTGTGTAGCCCCAGACTTCAGTCTGAGGGCTATATATCCGCTAAATACAAGATGTGAATAAACAACCATCAACCACCCTGCAAAAATTATGATTGAGAATGAGGATTATGATCAATAGACAAACATTCAACTCTTACATAACTTGTCCTAAACCTAATCCTCAAGCTCAATTCAGGTTATTTTGCTTTCCCTATGCTGGTGGTAGCTCGCTAATTTTTCGCACATGGTATGCCAGCTTACCCCAAAATGTTGAAGTTTGCCCCATAGAACTTCCGGGACGAGGAAAGCAGATGAAAATACCTGCATTTACGCAAATGGAAACTTTGGTGAAAGCGATCGCACCCATCTTACTACCATATTTAGACAAACCATTTGCTTTTTTCGGTCATAGTATGGGTGCATTGATCAGTGCTGCACTAGCTTGGCATCTTGCTGAAGAATATGACAAACAGCCATTGCACCTATTTGTTTCTGCTAGTCGCGCTCCCCAAATCCCATTATCAAAACCACCAATCCACACCCTACCAGAACATGAGTTTAAACAAAAACTGCGTCGTCTGAATGGTACACCTGCTTCAGTATTAGAAAATGACGAATTAATGCAGCTATTGATCCCTATCCTACGGGCAGATTTTACACTTTCCGAAACTTATATTTACACCCAACAACCCCAAGAAACACCGCTAGAATGCCCAATTACCGCCTTCGGTGGATTGGAAGACCAAGAAGTGAGTATTCAAGAACTAGAAGCGTGGCGATCGCTTACCAAAAATTCCTTTCAACTAGAAATATTCCCTGGAAACCACTTTTTTATACACTCATCCCCATCACTCTTACTCGCAAATCTAACCGCATACTTCCAAGCTTCTGATTTAAGTTTACCAATAACAATAAATCGACTTTAAATCATAAAAATATAAAAAATCTATCTATAACAATAGCACTATAAAAATATAGTAATCAGCAATAACTGATCAACATTTATCTACCTTATTCACCTTGTCTCAGTTATTCACATATCAGACTGCTATATCAAAATTCATATCTAATACAAAATTAAAAAATGATTGCGACAGATTGATGGCTCAAAAGCTTACCGATCAACCCTTACCCAATCTAAAATCTAAAATCCAAAATGGTATAACATCTTGATTGATTCATGATTTTAAACACTAATTTATGAGGCCTCACTCCTTCCTCAAAAACTCATTTTCTATTTCCCGGTAACCCAATAATTATAATGTCAAATTTAATGTCAGAACAACCAACTAACACCAGCCTACGGAACTTTCTCATTATTTGGCTAGGTCAACTAGTTTCGGGGATTGGTAGCCAAATGACCGGCATTGCTTTAGAAATTTGGGCATGGGAAACCACTGGACAAGCAACTACTCTCGCCCTCGTAGGCTTTTTTGGCTTACTTCCTAGCATTATTATTACTCCCATTAGCGGTATAATTGTAGACCGTTATAACCGGAAATTATTAATGATGTTTGGTGATACTGTTGCTGTTCTTGCAACTATTACCCTCCTATTTTTATATATCAACAATTTATTACAAATTTGGCATCTTTATGTGGCAGCAGCTTTTGTAGGTACTTTTAGCCAATTTCAATATTTAGCTTACTCTGCATCAGTATCATTAATGATACCTAAACAACACTATACTCGTGCCAGCAGTCTTGAGTTTTTATCTCATCACAGTGCAATTATTATTGCGCCTGCTTTAGCAGGATATTTTTATCAAGTAATTGGTTTATTTGGCATTTGGCTAATTGATATTTCCACTTTTATTGTTGCCATTTCCACTATTTTATTTATACCTATTCTCCAGCCTAGCCAAACAGCAGAAAAACAAGAAGATTTTTGGCAAAATTTAGGGTATGGTGTGCGTTACCTGACTGCCCACAAAAGCCTTCTATTACTATTAGTCATTAACTTATTATTTTTCTTTGCCCACGACCTAGGAGGTTCACTTTACATACCCATGATTCTCGCCCGCACAGGTAATGATACTTTAGTGCTGGGTAACTTAATCACAGCCGCAGGATTTGGTGGTGTGTTGGGAGCCTTAATTGTGAATAAGTGGGGAGGTTTCAAAGACAAAATTAGAGGTATTTTACTGGGAATGATGGGTGTTGGTTTAACAAAAATAGTATTTGGTTTAGGTCGAACTTTGTGGGTGTGGATTCCTCCACAATTTTTGTGTTCTTTAAGTTTTACAGCCGGTGGAAGCGCCGATAACGCAATCTGGTTAGCTAAAGTAGCGCCTAATGTGCAAGGAAGGGTTTTTGCTGCACGCTCTTTGCTTTTACAATTAGCTTCAGCTGTTGCCGTTTTAGTTGCTGGCCCCCTAGCAGATAAAGTATTTATCCCTGCTTTTAGTCAAGAAGGTAGTATGGTGAGTAATTTAGGAGGAATATTCGGGGCTGGTACGGCTGGGGGACTGGCAATGTTATATGTAATTTGTGCGGTGTGTATGTTTTTGGTAGGGTTAGCGGGATTTAGTGTGCCACTGCTCCGAAATTTGGAAAAGATTTTACCCGACTATGAAGAAAAAGTATCTGCTGAATGAGGATTGTATAGCAATCCTAAATGATTTATAAACCTTCCTCTCCCTTGTCTATCCCCTCCTCCTTGTCTCCCTTGTCTTTGTTATTCACACACCAACTAAGACTGCTATAGTGGCTCAATATATCGCATTGATTCAGAAATCATTGTGTGTTAGCCTGCATTCACAGGCTTTGTTTGTATAGCTCCAGACTTCAGTCTGAGGGGTTTATTTTTACCTCCGGTTAGTGAGTGTAGCCTAACGGTTGGTGAGCGTAGCCTAACGGTTGGTGAGCGTAGTCGAACCACTGCCTTCTGTCCTACCATCAATTTCTAGAGATTTCTTGATTTGTTTCAATTGCTTCCAAAGTTGGTGAATTTGTTTGTAAGCGTCTTCAGCAGAAATTTTCCCTCCTGTTTGTAAACTACAAATATAGTTAACTCGTTGAGAAAAATCTTGTAGATGTGCATTGAACGTTATATTCTCTGCTTTTAATTGTCCATGATATGGATTACGAGGATAGAGAAAGTCACATAATTCAGCCAAAAAATCAGAGTTAGTATTCATGAGAGTCAATTAAGAATAGGTTAAATACGCAGTTTTCCAAGTTCTACACATACAAAATTAATTTGCTGATCAGCCTTTTTTATCTAACTTCCAAATGCGCCCTGATTGACAAGCATTACAAGCAGCCGTTTTTGGCTCAAAATCAAGACAGCTAATCGCCTGTTCTGAACAGGCTTTCTTTGGGTGTACTGTACATTTAAGCCGATAGTCATTAGTAAAAAACTCGCACTTATGACAAGGAATTTGATGTAACCTCCACAAAAAACTAATTCCTTTTTCGAGAGTTGTCCACACACTCCAAAATAATAAAACCATGATTGTCCAGGCTAATAAGGCACATAAAATTATAGCCATCGCTATTTATTACTCCAAAAAAGTTTTAAGAAATTGCCTACAGTTCAAAAATTCAACCGTAGGCAAAGGAAGGAACATGAGAATAGCTAATGTTGAGGAAAGAGGAAAATAGAAATAATTAGGAAATGCTACGCGCTCTCCAACTGTGCCAAACATAGCCAACAAAGGCTAAGACTCCGAGAATTAATTGGGTAGTTGTTGCCACAAAACGTTCTGAACCGTAAAACTCTGTGGGGAAAACTGTAGTGTTATATCCCACAAAACTAGCAGAAATCCAAGCCATTAAAGCTAAACCAAGCAAACTGTAAGCTAGAATTTCTTCCCCGTTTTTGATTGGTAAAAATTTTCTGACCCAAGCAAATGGCTGTAGGAGAATATGCCAGATACCACCCAGAATTAAAATTCCTCCAATCCAGATATGACCGCCAATGACATCTTCTAGGTTGTCAACGCTGGCTATTCCTAAAGGATGCCAAGCATGATTTTTTAACCCTACTAAATAACTAAAAATTACAATAGGGTTGAGAGTCGGGTTATTAATTAGGCTGACATCACCTAAATGAGTATCATAAATACCACCAACAAACATGGCTTTGATCACAAGTAAGAATGCCCCTAAACCTAAAATAATTAAATGATGTCCTAAAATTAAACTTAATTGTTTAGGGTCATTCCATTCATAGTGAAATCTTGCAGTTCTGCCACCGTTGTTGTGTAAAATCGCTGGGGCGCGAAATACATGAAATAGTCCACCTGCACCTAAAACCGCAGATGCAATTAAATGCAATACACCAATTACAAAATAAGGATAGGTATCAACTACTTTACCCCCAGCACCTACTCCCCAACCTAAAGTTGCTAAGTGTGGTAATAAAGTCAAACCTTGTTCATACATAGGAAGATCAGGAACAAAGCGCAGAACTTCTGAGATAGTAGTTGTCCCAGCCCAAAACATAATTAATCCTGCATGAGCCAGATGAGCGCCTAATAATTGACCAGATAAATCGGTTAAACGGGAATTACCAATTAACCAAGCTAATTTTGTATTGGTTGCAAAGGTTTTATCAGTAGAAATTACCACTGTTATCTGTCCTCTTGAGAAAGGTGCTGAGTTTGTATAGACTCAGCACGTTAAACTGATCCTTATCACTCAGAGATCGATGTCAACAATTGACAACTGACGACTGATTATTCAATACTGCCAATGGCATTCAATGATTTTTCAACTTCTTTAAAGTCAACACCAATAGCTCTTAGGGCGTGCCACAAATGACCTTGTAAGAAAAAGAAAGCTAAGAAAAAGTGGGCGTTAGCTAACCATGCTCTAGAACTAAAATCGCCATTGGCTAACTTAACAGTATCGGCAAAATAAGGAGTGACACCCAGTTTCAGTTCTAAGGGCGCACCATAAAACTCTACAGGATAAGCTAAGGTGTTGACAGCACAGAAGTAAGCTGCAACAAATCCAGCTAAGGCAATACCACCTAAAGAGTAAGAAAGAATTGCTTCTCCAGAAAAGATTAAGAGCTTTTTCGCCCAAGGTAAAGGTTCTTGAATAATGTGCCAGATCCCGCCACCAATGAGGATTAAACCTACATAGATATGACCACCAACTAAGTCTTCTAGGTTATTAACATCTACAAAATGAGTTTGATAGCCATAGATAACCAACGGGTTGAGGGTAGGGTTAGTAACTACTCTGACAGCATGAGTTACGGAGTCGTATAGCCCTCCCCAGAACATAGCTTTGCCGACCAATAATAAAGCAGCTACACCCAAAAATAAAAGATGATGACCTAAAATCAACCCAAGTTGTTTAGGATCATTCCATTCAAAGTGAAATTTACGTGCAGAACCAGTTGTATTTTTTAAGTTGCGTGGTGCTTTGAAGGTATGAAATAGCGCACCTGCTCCCAGAACGGCGGACGAGATTAAATGCAAGGCTCCGATGAGGAAATAAGGGTAGCTATCGACTATCTGACCAGCTGCACCAATACCAATACCCAAAGTAGCTAAATGGGGAAGCAGGATGAGTCCTTGTTCTCCCATCGGAATTTCAGGCTTATAACGAGAGATTTCAAACCATGTAAATGCCCCTGCCCAAAACATCGAAAGTGCGGCTTGGGCTACGTGTGCGCCGATAAATAAGCCAGAGAGATTGGCAAAGCGGGCGTTACCAACCCACCAACCATATTTGACGTTGGGATTATCGTATGTCTGCATTGGTTTCTAATCTATGAGTTGTTGCTAGAAATACTCAAGTAGTGACTAATTAACTTCAAAGTTCAACAGTTGACACAATAACCGATACAACAAGGCAAAAGTCAAAGGGCAAAAGGAAAAAGAAGGAATATTGATACCACAAGCCTTTGAGCAATTTCTTATGGTCTGTTTATTTACGCCAACCTGTACTAGAGAGAATTTTAAGCTTGAAGTTAATAGTTGGTTTGTTGCTTACAAATCTAATTTATTGAAAATTATTCTTAATAGCAATAGGTATTACAAAACTTAACAATTAGAAATTAGGAGTAATTAAACAGCAAAAAACAGACGACAAGAGTTGATTTTGTCGCTGTCTAAATGTTAGATAAAAATTAACTAGGGAAGTATTTATGACCCTAGAGTATGTACGGAGGTTCTATTTGGGAAATAGAGGAAGGAGACAAGAGAGAGAAGTTTGTTTGATAAAGTTTGGAGAATAAATAAAGTGTCTGTGGTTAATTTTTCAAAGTGATAGAAAATAGTTGAGTTTTAGCTATGATTGGTGAATGATATGGTTGCCAAAAGCGTAATATGGCTTCTCCAACTGGCTGGGGGTAGAAGTAGTGAAAGAAATGATATCCTTTGGAATATTCCCAGAAATCATCTTCTGGTTTAAACATTTTCAACCATTTTTCTAATGTTGGGGAATTGACAATCGGATCATTCTGACTCCCACAAACCATCATTGGCATAGAAACGCCACCTGTAGGTAAGTCAATTAACTTAAATAGAGAGTGGGATAAAGGTGTTTGCTCTAAGTCTCTCTTTAATACGGCGATTAGTTTTTTGGTAGTGTTATGTGGTTGTTCACCAAATAGATGACGAACGGTATTTGCTAATATCTGTTCACGACTGATAGGAAATAATTGTCGTTGCAGATAATAGTGGACATGCCAAGTGTTTGCAGGTTGAGAGGCGACAGATAAAAGCACAAGCGATCGCACTTTTTCGGGATATCGCCGCGCATAAGTCAGAGCGATCGCACCACCCGCACCATGACCTGCTAAATTTATTGGGTAAGCACATGCTGATAAAAACTCATCCAATAAATCTACAGCCTCATCTATGGAACTGCCTTCATCTTTACCGGAACGATATTCCCACTGAGCTACATTTACATATTGCGAGATGTATTGTAATAAGGGTTGATCGAAACGCTGCAATACAGGACTAGAACTAATCCAGACAACATCAATATCATCATACATAAAAACTCTATAACCTCAAAGATTTATGACATTCAATCATCAGGTATATAAACTGTCAGGATCAGAAATTACGCACCAAAATTGTCTATATATGTGCGTAATTCCTGCCCTAAATTCTGATACTCACACTACAAACCAAACTCTCTTTTTAACTGGGATACCCAATCTTTTATCCGTTTATCTGTTAAATCAGATTGATTATCCTCATCAATAGCTAACCCAACGAATTTGCCATTTTTTAAAGCTTTAGAATCGTTAAAGTCATAACCGTCAGTTGACCAATAGCCGACAGTTTTTCCTCCGCGTTGAGAAATCTTTTCTTCTAAAATTCCCATTGCATCCTGAAAATTATCAGCATATCCAATTTGGTCGCCAGTTCCAAAATAAGCAACTACTTTACCACTAAAATTTATGTCGTCTAGTTCGGGAAAAAAGCCTTCCCAATCACTTTGTAATTCACCAACATTCCAAGTAGGACAACCAATAATCAGATATTGATACTCTTCAAAATCAACAGTATCCGCTTGAGAAATATCGTGTAGTGTGACTACACCATTACCAAACTCATCCCGAATGATTTCCGCCACAGATTCAGTCTTACCTGTTTGAGTACCGTAGAATAAGCCAATTTTTTGCGACATCTTCAACCCCAATATTGAGAAAGTTTACTATTGATAATCAACAAATATCTAGCTCTTAGCGATGATATTTGCAGCAAAATAAACTATGTCTGTTGTTCTCAACAGACAAAAAGCAGTTTTGCATCTTATTTGGCTAAAGCTTCTGGACTTTGGATGCCATATCTGATGTTAGCTATATAATTGCCAAACTTATTGATATATATATTCAATAAGCTTTGAGCATATCTTATCAGATTTATTGAGACAGTTTGTCAGTAAAAGCAAAAAATTTTTGTAAAAATGCAAGATGAATAGGACTGGCGTGTATACGCCTGGATTTCTCTCTTGTGAGAAATCCAGGTGTGGGAAGGGTGGGAAGGGTGGGAGGTGTGGCTGACAGGTGTAGGTTTTTTACAAGGGTGTGAGTATTCATTCTCAGAGTCGGAAAATAAAAGAAGAAAAGCAAGTGAAAAAGAGGCTCAAATGCTAAAAAATGAGTACCTCAA
>NZ_JACJRY010000050.1:0-41676 GCF_014697485.1 Anabaena sp. FACHB-83
AGTCTGATGCTCAACGAACTGGCAGAAGACAGAACCAAAATTCTCCGACGGCTGTTTCCTGGTACTCCACTGTTCTCTGTTAACGCCGAGCAGATTAACGATTATTTGGCAGGAAAGACTCAGCCCTCAGTGGTGTTGATGAACCCGCCGTTTTCCTCATCTCCAAGAATCGGCGATCGCAATCCCGACGCAACTCCTCGGCATATCAACTCAGCACTACAAAAGCTGGCGGACGGTGGGCGATTGGTGACAATCTCCGCTAACTGGTTCTCTCCTAATAATCCCACTTGGCGCGAAACTTTCGTTAGGTGGCAGGAGAAATCCAGCGTGGTGCTTTCGGTCGGGGTCAGTGGTCAAGCTTACGCCAAGCATGGGACAACAATCGAAACCCGAATTACCGTTATTGATAAAGTCCCGGCATCTAACTCCGGCGACATCCCTTGTATTCGAGAAACGCTGGACTTGCCTGAAATACTGGCGTTGATTGGGCAATTGCCTGAGCGTTCGCCCCTTGAAGCTGCCACTGTTAAAGCTGCTTTCATTGCCACGAAGGTTGTTAAACTGCCCAAACGTACTACAGTGCCACAACCAGAACCCTATTCAGAAATTCTCGATGTAGTAGTTCTGGAGTATGAGGTAGTGGAGTGGACGGCTACCGATGGTTTGAAAGATACCCTCTATGAAACATATCGCCCACAACGCATTAGAATCAAAGATGCTTTACCCCATCCCTCGCTGCTTTGTGAGAGTGCAGCCCTAGCACTTGTCTCACCACCGGCTCCTACATACAAACCATATCTTCCACAAAATATTGTCACACAAGGCTTATTATCTGAAGCACAGCTTGAAAGCGTGATTTATGCAGGGCAAGCGCACTCAGAATTTCTGTCTGGTTCTTATATTGTGGATGATTCCTGGGATAACGTAACAGTCGCAGCACAAGGCGAAGAAAATGCCGTAAAGTTTCGTCGTGGCTGGTTCCTTGGCGATGGGACGGGTGCGGGTAAGGGTAGACAGTGTGCAGGTATTATATTAGATAACTGGTGTCAGGGGCGGCGAAAAGCTATCTGGGTATCCAAAAGTGCCGCATTAATTGAAGATGCCCGTAGAGATTGGTGTGCTTTAGGTAGTACTGACAAAGACATCATCGACCTCTCGAACATCAAGCTGGGTGAGCCAATCCCATTCACCCAAGGCATTCTATTCTGCACATACTCAACTCTGCGCTCACAAAAGAACGGTAAAAGTCGGCTCAAACAAATCGTGGAGTGGGCTGGTGCGGACTTTGAGGGTGTCATTTCATTTGATGAGTGCCACAGCATGGGAAATGCAATGGCGCAAGAAGGAACGCTCGGTATGGTTGCAGCTTCTCAGCAGGGCATTGTCGGGCTGAGACTGCAAAATGCACTTGCCAATGCCAGGGTTGTTTACGTGTCGGCAACCGGAGCAACCAAAGTCTCAAACCTCTCTTATGCTAATCGTTTAGGACTTTGGCAGACTGGCGACTTCCCGTTTACCTCACGAGAGAATTTTGTGGAGTCTATCTCTGTTGGCGGCATTGCGGCGATGGAAGTTGTTGCACGGGATCTCAAGGCACTCGGTTTGTATTTGGCGCGATCGCTTTCCTTCGATGGTGTAGAATATGACACACTTCAAATTGAGTTAACGCCGACGCAAGAACGCATTTACGACAGCTATTCTGACGCTTTTCAGGTTATTCATAATAATTTAGAGAAGGCATTGGAGGCTTGTAATATCTCTAGCTCCAAAACGTACAATCGCGCTGCTAAGATGTCCGCCAAATCGCAGTTTGAATCGCATAAGCAAAGATTCTTCAATCATTTGCTCACGGGGATGAAATGCCCTCAGTTAATTAAGGCGATTGAAAATGATTTAGCTGCGGAGAATGCTGTTGTTGTGCAAATCGTCTCCACAAACGAAGAACTACTGAAGCGACGGTTAGACGAAGTTCCTGCCGAGGAATGGAAGGATTTAAACTTGGATCTGACTCCAAGGGAATATCTCATGGATTATTTGATGAGTGCTTTCCCAATCCATTTGCATGAAATCCATTCCGCCGAAGATGGCTCAGAACGCTCTGAACCACTGTTTGACGCGGACGGTTCTCCGATTGTCTCACTTGAAGCTGTGGGTTTAAGAGATGCGTTGGTTGACAGACTGGCCAGCCTTGACCCCATCCCCGGCGCACTAGAACAATTGCTGTGGCACTTCGGTCACAAACAGGTTGCTGAAGTAACTGGTCGTAGTAAACGAGTTTTAAAAGATGAATCTGGTCGTTTGTTCGTTGATTCGCGTGGCAGTGGGGCGAATATTGCTGAAACTGCTGCATTTATGCAGGGCGATAAGCAAATTCTCATCTTCTCTGATGCTGGCGGTACAGGTCGCAGCTACCACGCCGACCTTAACGCTGTGAATCGTCGTAGGCGATCGCATTACCTTTTGGAGGCCGGGTGGAGGGCTGACAATGCTATTCAAGGGCTTGGGCGATCGCATCGTACTAACCAAGCATCAGCACCAGTGTTCAGACCAGTCACAACAAATGTGCGCGGGGAACGCAGGTTTATCAGCACAATTGCTCGACGGCTGGACAGCTTGGGTGCTTTAACTCGCGGTCAACGGCAAACTGGGGGCAATGGTATTTTTGATACTAAGGATAACCTGGAGTCGCAATATGCCGAACGTGCGCTGTACGAGTTATTTCGGCAAATTTACCAAGGTCGGTTTTATGAAATTTCTTTGGGAAGTTTTGAAACAATGACCGGACTCAGCTTAACCTCTCATGAGGGCGGAATGAAGATAGACCTTCCACCCCTGCGTCAATTCCTCAATCGGCTGCTGGCTTTGAGGATTGATATGCAAAACTTGATTTTCGAGCGTTTTGAGTTGTTGCTTTCTCAGCAGATTGAAGCAGCACAAGCGGCTGGTGTCTATGAAGTCGGTGTTGAAACACTCCGAGCAGAACGGTTTACTGTCGAGAGCCAGGAAACTGTGTACACTCATCCTGCCACTGGTAGCGCAACAAGCTATTTGAAGGTAGAACGAACTCAGAAAAACAACATCAGAACTGCTGAGGAAATGCTGGAGTTTGCCACTCAATATCAGGGGAGACTGATGGTAAATACCAAGTCGGGAAATGCTGCTGTGTCAATTCCGACACACAGTATCTTCGACAGTGACGGTGGTGTTATTCCACGGGTTTTGTTGGTGCGATCGCAAAAAGAAACTCGCGTCACACTCACGGATTTGGAATCATCCACATGGAAGCAAGTTCCTACTGAAGTGTTCATCGCGGCATGGTCGAAGGAAGTGGACGTATTGCCCAGATTCAACACCGACTATCTGCATTTGGTAACAGGCATTTTGTTACCTATTTGGAAGATACTACCGCAAACCAGCAGTCGGGTGTTCCGGTTGCAAACCAGTGATGGCGCGAAAGTACTTGGTCGGGTGGTGAATGCAGTGGATATCCAAACTGTGCGAGAGCAACTCGGACTCAAGAACCAGTTGCTAAGTCCCACAGAACTGGTTTCACTAGTCTTAAACGAAAAGTATACACAACAACTCCCAGGAGGTATAACGCTGCGGCGGTCTTTCATTGCTGGTGAGCCACGTCTGGAGTTAGTCAATGCGTTATCGTTGGCTGATCGATTGGTGAGTATAGGTTGCTTCACCGAGATCATCGACTGGCGCAAGCGGGTATTTGTGCCAACGGGAGATCGCGCTGCTGCTGTTTTGAGTGAGGTGATTGAGATTCTAGGTTAATGAACGCAAAGCGATGTGGTGTTTACCCGTCGCTTTGTTTTTTCTCAAATTCGGGTTTGCAGTTGCACTTTTTATTAAGGTACCATAACGTCACAAGTTCCTTTAAAATAGGTTCAATAGCTGCTTAAGATGTTCAATTAATCATTAGCCCAAAAGCAAACATTTATATCCAAAATAGTTTTGAGTTAAATTATCTAAATTAGTATTTTTAATATATCAGAAGTGTCTTTTGCCCTTAATGACTAATATTGCGTCTAAATCCATAAAACTACAAGCACAACTCACTGAGAAATACTTCGAGTTACACCCTTCTGCCCAAAAGATTATCCAGTTGTTCTCAGTAATTTATGCACCGATAGATAAAAATTCATTCGTGAGTTGTATTAGTAAAACGGGTGCTTTAGATGAAAATAATAAACCTTGGGGAACTAAAACCCTTAGCCCCCAAATTGATAAATTGTTAAAAGTAGGTTTGCTAGTGCAGTCAGGTAGGCAAAGTCCTGAATGTCATCCTTTACTCACAGAAATTGCTACTCGTCATGCAGTAAAAACCGGACATTTTGAAATTCTGGTCACAGCAGTAGAAGAAAAGTTACCCATACGTACTCATTGGAACAAAAATGCTCGGATATTTCGCAGCTTACGCGAGTGTATTCGGGAAATCCGTATAGGTTTTTATCGCCAAGACCCTAATTTTATTAATCAGCAAATTGAAGATTACAATAAATATGCTGATAGCGAAGAAAAAATAGTCATCCAAAATATCTTTGAGCAGATATGCAATAACCCATTTGATGCCGAATGGTTTAATACCCTACCACAAGGATTATATGAAAATGGAATATTCAGTATTCTACTCAATTCAGCCTTAAAATTGTCTATTTCCGAAGATGCGTTTACGTTGCTGGAAGAAGAATGTTCTACATCTGGAAAACATTGTTCAGATTATCTACGTTTGATTTTGACAGAACAAATGTTACTCCGAGGTTGTACTCAAGAAGCACAAGCAATTTTGGAGCAGATATCAGATGAATATCAACATAACGCTGCTATCTTTTGGGGCTGGTTAAGTTTTCTCCGAGGGGAAAATGAACAAGCGATGAAGTATTATACAGATGCCCTGAAAAAACTGAGAAAAGCGACAGGCAAACGCCAAATATATTTTAATACGATGGGGGGCTTATTTTTTATCCTGGCACTGTTAAAAGATGGTTCAGTGCAGAGCCTCCAGCAAGCAGAAGATTACACCAGTGCGATGTCCCGCCAATCAGATCATTGGCTGAGGTTTATTTATGGCAGACTGAAAATGGTACTGCAAGTCCATCAAGGTGATCTTACTCAAAAACAATTAGTCCTTAGCTCTCACATTTCTTCAGTGGAAGAAGAAAACAGCTTACAAACATTGTTTTGCTCACTCTGCCTTTACTGGATGGATGCCGACGCTGCAAAAAAACGTTTACCTAATTTATTAGAGCCATTATATCGGAGAGCGCTTACTTCAGGGCATCATTGGTTGGCAATGGAAACCGCAGAACTCCTATCCCGACTCAAACCTAGTAGTAACTATCAAAAACAGGCAGAGGCACTGCGAGAAGATAGTGCTATCCAAACTATTATCGACTTAATTCGACCCCAAGAAGCTTGGGAAATGTGCCTCAATGCCCTAGCCAATCTCCAGAAAGAACCACAAACACCAGGAAAACCAGAGTCAGAATTACGTTTAGCATGGTTCATTACCTTCTATCCCAGTAGATGTGTTTTGCAACCAAAAGAACAGAAAATAAATGCCAAAGGAGAATGGAGTAAAGGTCGCCCCATCGCCCTCAAGCGTCTGAACAGTGGATTAGCTGAGTTTGATTACATCACCCCCCAAGATATGCGGGTATGTAGTTGTATTGAGGTATATAGCGAGGGCTATTATGGCAAAGTTGATTATACTTTCGGGGAAAAAGCCATCTCTGCTTTAATTGGACACCCGTTAGTTTTTTGGGAAGATAGCCCTGATGTCCGTGTAGAAATTGTCAAGGGAGAACCAGAACTTTTAGTTAAAAAAGAGAAACTTGGTCGTCTCACCTTGGAATTTTCTCCCAAAATCATCGAATCGCAGAGTATTCTGCATATTAAAGAAACTCCAACCCGCATCAAAGTTATTGAAATCACTGCCCAACACAGACGTATTGCAGAAATTATTGGTAAAGATAATAAATTAAATGTACCAGCAAGTGCCGAAAAACAAGTTTTGGCTGCCATTAATGCCGTTTCTGGCATTGTCACCGTGCATTCGGATATTGGTGGTGGCGCAGAAGGAGCAGAAGTTGTACCCGCTCAGACATTACCTCATATCCACCTTTTGCCTGCCAATGCTGGCTTAAAAGTTACCATATTGTCGCGCCCATTTGCCCAAGGTGGCCCCTACTATCGTCCTGGTACAGGTGGTGAAACTGTTATTGCCGAGATTGATGGTAAACGTCTACAAACCAGACGAAATTTGTTACAAGAGAAACAACTTGCCGCAAACGCTGTAGCAGCCTGCGCCACTTTGGCTCGCAATGAAGAACAAGATGGTGAATGGACAATAGAAGACCCAGAGGACTGTTTAGAACTGCTGCTAGAACTGCAAGCTTTGGGAAGTAATGTCGTCATAGAATGGCCGCAAGGAGAAAAACTGCGTGTTAGCCACAATGCCGACTTAAAAGACTTTAATTTATCGATTCAACGTCAGCAAGATTGGTTTGCAGCCACTGGGGAATTGAAATTGAATAACGACCTAGTGCTGGATATGCAGCAACTACTAGAACTATTAGAGAAAACCCCAAGCCGTTTTATTCCGCTTGGAGATGGTCAATTTCTGGCTTTAACTCAAGCTTTTCGCAAACGTCTGGACGAATTGCGGATGTTTTCGGAAAAACATGGTACAGGGATGCGTTTTCACCCCTTGGCTACATTAGGATTAGAAGATTTTGTTGATGAAGTCGGTAAGGTAAAAGCAGATAAACACTGGAAAGAACATATCAAACGCCTCAAGGAAGTACAAAACCTCCAACCAGAACTCCCATCTACTTTCCAAGCCGAACTGCGTGACTATCAAATGGAAGGTTTTTGCTGGTTGGCGCGTCTAGCACATTGGGGTGTAGGAGCTTGCTTGGCTGACCAAATGGGACTGGGAAAGACCGTGCAGGCATTGGCTGTCATCCTGAGAAATGCCCATCAGGGGCCAACCCTAATTATTGCTCCAACTTCTGTGTGCATGAATTGGGTGAGTGAAGCGCAAAAGTTTGCCCCAACTCTCAATATCATTCAATTCTCTGGTGCTAATCGCCAAAAGTTGTTAGATGAATTACAACCTTTGGATATGTTGATATGCAGCTATGGTTTATTGCAACAAGAAGAAGTTGCTCAAATGCTTGCTCAAGTGCAATGGCAAACGATTGTCCTGGATGAAGCCCAGGCGATCAAAAATATGAACACTAAACGTTCTCAGGCAGCCATGAATTTGAAATCTAATTTTAAATTGCTGACTACTGGGACTCCGATTGAAAATCATCTAGGTGAATTGTGGAATTTGTTCCGTTTTATTAATCCTGGGTTATTAGGTTCTTTTGAAAGTTTCAATCAACGCTTTGCTACCCCCATTGAAAAATATCAAGATAAACTTGCGCGTAATAAATTGAAAAAACTGATTCAACCATTCTTATTACGCCGCACCAAAAATCAGGTATTAGAAGAATTGCCTTCCCGAACTGAAATTCTGCTTCATGTGGAGTTGAGTACAGAAGAAAAGGCATTCTATGAAGCTTTGCGTCGTCAAGCTATATCTAAATTGAGTGAAAGTAATGCGGATGCAGGACAGAAACATTTGCAAGTTTTAGCAGAAATTATGAAACTGCGTCGCGCTTGCTGTAATCCCAGCCTCGTTATGCCTGATACTGCCTTATCTAGTTCCAAATTGCAACTTTTTGGTGAGGTGCTGGACGAACTTCTCGAAAATCGCCATAAAGCTTTAGTATTTAGTCAATTTGTTGATCATTTGCACATCATCCGCGATTTTCTGGAGCAACAAGGTATTAAGTATCAATACTTAGATGGCAGTACCTCAATGGCAGAACGAAAAAAAAGCGTAGATGCTTTTCAAGCTGGGGATGGTGATGTGTTTCTGATTAGTCTCAAAGCTGGGGGTACTGGACTCAATCTTACTGCCGCTGATTATGTCATTCATACAGACCCCTGGTGGAATCCCGCAGTAGAAGACCAAGCTTCAGACCGCGCCCACCGCATTGGGCAACAACGCCCAGTCACAATTTATCGCTTGGTGGCTAAGGATACTATTGAAGACAAGATTGTGGAACTGCATCACCATAAGCGGGATTTAGCGGATAGTCTCTTGGAAGGTTCTGATATGAGTGGCAAGATATCAACAGAGGCGTTGTTACAGTTGATTCATAGTTAGAAGCAAAGGCTTTTCCAACCCTTTAAAAGTTTTGAACTTACAGGGCTTGGTCAATTGCTCCTAAATTTTGTATCCTTCTTTAATATCAGCTACGCTCCCCACACCAAAGAAATTATGCCAAAAAATTGGGCTTTGAAAGTAGACCAGTTTTTCAATGCAAATTCCCACTGCATTATCGCTAACGTTCACGTTGACAGCTTCCCCGCCGACCTGCCGCTAGAGCCAAATATTCGAGAACCCAACCGCAAAAGCTCGACCTACAAGCAAATCTATGACTCGTTGACAAACGAACCCGAAAAGTTCTTCGAGCGGCATAGTGGAATCGTACTGTGTGCCAACAAGGTCAAGCCCAACAGCAAAAAGACACAGCTAGAACTAGAAATACTTGAGGCCAGTGAGGGCGGTAACGATGGCATCATTAATGGGGGGCATACAGTTTTAGCTTTTCAGCAAGCCAGAGAAAATAAATCCGATCTCTCCAAAGCCAGAGTCAAAGTCACAATACATATTGGGTTAAGCGAAGACGAAGCCAAAGACATCGCCCTGGCTTCTAATACTTCTGCCCCAGTGGATGCGCGTTCTAAAGTTAACGCTAGGGGTGATTATAAATTTTTGAAACAGTTTTTAACTCAACTGGAGCGAGAGGAAAAAACCAAATTCCGCATTGCTTACTACCAAAACCAAAGCGGTGCGCCCAAAAGTCCGCAGTGTAATGTCAACCATCTCATTAAGTTGATGAACTGCTTGGACAGGAATAAATACAACCCAGACAGCAAAAGTAGAACCAAACACCCACCTGTCAGCAATACACCTTCATTGAGTGAGGCGGAAAGACAACGGCTGTCGAAATTGTTACCGTTACTGCCCAAAGGGTTATGGATTGAGCAACGGCTATTTCAGATGATCGAGGAACATATTACTAAACCCAAAAGAAAGGGAGTCGTTGACCTCGCTTCAATCGACCCGCGTAAGAATACGCTGCTGCCGGATAGCAGGTATTCGTTTGGATTTGCTGCACCTGCTGATATTGCCATGCCAATTGTTGCTGCTTATCGGGTGTTTTTGGATGAGCAGTACAACTGGATAATTCCCTTTGATGAGTTTGCAGAAGATTTTCTGCAACACCTTTGGAACAACTATTACAAAAAATACTTGGTGTCGGAGAAATTAGCAGGTAATACTGTTGGCAGTAAAATCTGCCGTAACCCGGTGATTTGGGATAACGTTTATGTTTCAGCCCAGAGTTACCTGAATCAGCAGTTGATTAAGATGGTGGGGTCGAACAGCAAGCGCGAAGAGTTGAAGCTGGTGAATTAGTTTGTGTGGTAGAAGTGTAGTGAAAATTAGACGGTCGCTCAAGTAAAACATATATGAACTATCCCACCCTACGCTATCGCTTAAAACATATTTAAAGGTAAGATTATGGCTCAAGCCTTACTATTCTTGTGCTACATGAAATTCAGGTTAGCAAGTGTAGTAGGGTTATTGCAAAGATTTATGGATCGTTGCAATAATCCTACTATTTGAGCTTTAATCTCAAATACTACATTTGAGAATTACAGTATGTTCGTTGCGCTAATGTAACATCTAGCACAAAAGGATTATCGTTACCCTGTATTTTGGAGATCGCCTGATTGCGTTCAATTTCAGTATTGTCTGGAGGGTCTTGCTGATTCCATTTACATAAAGTCTCTCGCTGTATTTTGAAATAGTCTGGATCTTGTTGGTCAGCCTGTTCACGATAGATAGTGTAGAAATAAAACATCGCTCTGGCTACATCACCCTTGACCTTTTCTCTCGGCTCAAATTTAGAAGAGGCTGATTCGCTGAATTCGTCAATTGCAGCAATAGGAATTGTAGATTGAGCAGAATTACCTCGATACCATCTGCTAGTAGTTGTATCAGCTATATCAGCAAAAGGTTTATTCCCTCGATCACTATTGATATTTTCTCGTGCTGGAAATAGATGATGAAGGTCACTTTGGGCGTTACCTTTGTTAGCCCCTTTGCTTTGTGGCCAGGTATGTTCAGTATTCAAGCCGAGTTTGTCCGCTTCTTGGCTTGGATCACCACTACCAGTTAAACGAATTGAGTAACCAGCATAAACATCAGTGACAATACCTGCTTGGTTATCAATCAGACCAAACATTGTGTCTCTAGCTCGGTCATAACCCAAAACTTTGCTGGGTTTATACTTCTTTTCTAATTCCTTAACTAAATCTGAGTTAGATAACTGCGGCAATATAATTGCTGAGTCACTGACAGGAGTAGGTTTGTTAGTTGATGGATTGGAGGGAACTGGTTGAGAAGTGGTTGTGTTAGCAGGTAATGTAAACGCTGCAACAACTGGCTCATGGTCACTAACGGGTCTGCTGAAACCAATGTTTATATGCACAATGTCAATCTTCGGTTTTGCAGCACTAAGAAGATTTTTACTTACCAGCACATGGTCAATTAATTCCCGATTTCCTCTAAATGCGTAACTAAACTGGTCATTTTTTGGTAAACCTTCCGGTAAATTCTCCAGAATGTCACCCTTCAAAGTTTTCAGAGTTGGAGAATTGGGCGTGTCATTCAGATCCCCCAGTACAATTACATTTGCTTGCGGGTCAATCTGCAATAATTGTTGTACGAAACCATTGACAACTTGGGCTTGTTTCACCCGTTTTTCATCACTGGCTGTCCCTCCCCTTTTAGAAGCAAAGTGGTTAGCGATGATCAACAGTTTTTGCTCATTAAATAAAAATTCTGCTGTCAACGACTTACGACTTTCATCGAAAGCATTGTTAGTAGGGTCAATCCGACCAGGATTTAAAGAAAGTTCTAGACCATTTGAACCTTTACGAATAGCCACAGCATCTAATGAACCACCGGGAGACAGTTTCGCTAGAGTTATCCGACTTGGTTGAAATAAAAAGCCAACACGAATATTACCTCCAGGCTCCCCACCATCTTGGTCATCAATGGGTGCAATGTCAACAAAGTTATAGGTTAAACCGTTGATATTTTTGATGGCATTAATCAGTTTTTGGTAAGTTTCATTAGCCTCAACAACTTCATCATTAATTGCTCCGTTGTTATCCTGAATTTCAACTAAACTGATGACATCAGGTGCGTTTAAATTATTGACAATAACTTGAGCAATTCTATCAAAACGTCGGTCGTTAGCACCTAAATTTTCTACATTAAAAGTAGCAACTGTCAATACATTTTTTGAGCTTTTTAAAGATGTTGTTTCCCGTTCCAGAGATGGAGGTGCAGTAGTTGGTAATTGAGCTAATGGACTAGCTTGCACTGGACTAATCCAAGCACAGTAAATGAGTGCAATACTCAGTAGCAGCTTAATAAATTTCATGGTTTCTCCAAAATTCCTTTAATTCGGTTCCACTCTCAAATAAAACTGTGTAGCCACAAACTGAGTATCTCTCTTGGTTGGATCTACGTTTTCGACTACCTTTGTTGTACCTACAGCAATCAAACCTTGACCAAAAATTTCACTTGCTGCTGCATCAAGTTGTTTTTGTGTTGCACCCGTTTGACTCAAATCGATTGACGAAACTTGAGAAATATAAGGCTTGTTTAGAACTAGCTGATCTGTAGAGAAGCAAGGAGTTGTGATACAGCGAATACCATTGTCTTTTAGTCCCGCAAAAGTACCTTTCGCTGGGGCATTTGTAGCGGCTATGAATGCTTCTTTGACTTGCAAATTCCCAAACTCACCTAATCCAGGAAATGTCACTGGAACGATGTTACCTCTGAGGAGCAAACGACTACCATCATCATTTTGAATTTTTGCCAATTGGGAAGGTGAGACTTTCAAAGAATTCCAATCAATTGCCGACACATAGCATTCGGAGCGAAAAACACCATCGACGCAAGGAGTAGCCTTTAAATTGACTTGCTTGATGAAATATCCACCACAGATTGGAGAAGCGCATCTGCGAAAATCTCTTCGTACCGTGTAATATCCCCATTGGGGAAACTCTTGGTTTTTGACAGTTACGGCAACAGAATCAGTAGTCTTTGGAGCAGAAATGTCTTGAGCAGATACTTTGGCGAAAAATCCGTTGCTAATAATTAAAGTGCCTAATAGAGGAACGATTGCGTATTTTTGGTTAAAGGATTGTTTGTTCATATCGACTTTAGATTGTATTTGTGGGTTTAATACTTTTGTTAAAAGCAGAGTTAACACGGTAGCTTGGAACACGAAAACTTTTATACTACTGGTTATAGGTTAAAAAACTATACTGTAAATCTTAAAACAGTTTTAAGAACTCATTATGTTTGCCAAACTTATCCCAGAATTGCCTGACTGCATACAAGTGCGATCGCAATAGCTCAAAAATTTTGTGCAAAAGTCCGTAAAAGCGCATATTCAAGGTGTATCTAGCGTCAATCCTCGTTTTCACTAGCCTCATCATGCCGCAAGACTTCTCTCACCAAAATCTCAGAGGTCGTTCGTTCAAGGGTCAAGACCTTACTGGGGCAAGCTTTAGCTATGCAGATATTCGAGGAACAGATTTTACAGGGTCTAATTTAACTCTTGCAAACTTTAGTCATGCTACTGCTGGACTGCAAAAGCCTTGGGCTATGTTTTTAGTTTGTGTTTCTTGGGTGCTGTCTGGAGTTTCAGGATTTATCTGGTCGATAAATGGTTACTTGGTATCACTGATATTTGACATCTCTGGATTAGAAAACCAAATAGTGGGCTGGACTATCTTAATCTTATTGATTGCCTACTTTTTTGCCACAATTGTTCAAGGAGTAGGTACTGTAGGCGGAGCCGTAGCCTTTGCCATCGCCGGGGCCGCAGTTTTTGCGGTAGCTGGCTCTGTCGCCTTTGTCTTCGTTGGAGTAAAAGTTGCGCTCGAAGGAGGAGTAGGAATAGGGGCTGGGGCAGGAGCTTTAGCTTTAGCCTTTGCCGTAGCTGCTTCTGTTGGCGGTTCTATCGGCAGCTCTGTAGTCTTTGCCATAGCTGGAAACAAAACTTTGGCTGTGTCCTTTGCTATAGCTGTAGCTTTTGCTATGGCTGGAAGCAAAGTTGTACCCATAGCTCTAGTCTATGCCTTTGCTTTGGCAACCCAAGGCATAAACTTAGATTTTACCTTTGATAAATTTTCGGCTGGAGCAGTAATTTTAGACGGAGCCGGAACTTTACTTAGCATTTACATCGGTTGGAGAGCAATGAAAGGAGATGAAAAATACTCTTTAATTCGCAACATTGCCGTCGCTTGTGGTGCTACAGGTAGTACAAGGTTTCGCAATGCCAACTTAACAGACGCGAATTTCACATCTGCCACACTAAAAAGTACAGATTTGAGAAAAGCTAATTTAACTCGTACCTGTTTCCATATAACGAAAAAACTAGAGCATATTCGCCCTGGTACAACTTACCTGCAAAAACCGCAAGTGGTAAATGTGTTAGTCACAGGTCAGGGACAAGACAAAAAATTTGACCGTGAGGATTTACGGGGAGTGAACTTACAAGGAGCAAACCTAACAGATGCCAGCTTGATCGGTGCAGACTTGAGCGGAGCGAACTTACAAGACGCAGATTTAACCAGAGCCAAGCTAGTACAAACCCAACTCGACGGCACTGACTTCACAGGCGCGACTCTCACGGGAGCATACATCGAAGATTGGAACATCACTACTGACACCAAATTCGACGGAGTGCGCTGTGAGTACGTTTATATGCGCTTGCCGACCCCTGATAACCCTGATCCGCACCGCAAACCAGACAATCGCCAGGAAGTGTTTGCAGACGGAGAGTTTGGGGATTTTATTAAGCCCATCTTCGACACACTCGACTTGTACCACAGCCAAGGTGTTGACCCCAGAGCGATCGCCATTTCGTTTAAACAGTTAGCCGAAAATCACCCTGACGCAGAACTTGAGATAGTCGCAATGGAGAAACGAGGTCAGGACAAGTTTCTGCTCCGTGCCAAGACTGCGATCACTGCCGACAAATCCGAACTGAGTGCAGAATATTTCGTCAACTATAATCAACTTAAAAATTTACCAGACAGAGAAATTAAATTATTACTGGCAGAAAAAGAAAATCAAATCCGCAGATTAGAAAATATGGTGATGACTGCCTTGGAGCGTCCCAGCTTTTATTCAAATGTTGAGCAGGTAGGTTTTATGAGCAACAATCCCGGTGGATTTTCAGTTGGTGGTTCCGTTGGCGGCAACTTTAACAACGTTCAAGGTGATAATAACCGTGCAGTTCAAGGAGATAATAATCAAGCTGTACTTGGTGAGAATAATCAAGTAACACAACCAAATCAAGTCGGTGTAGAAACAGCAGAATCTCTTACTAAAGAAGATGTTGTTAAGCTACTGGCAGAACTTGAAACTTTGATTAAAGAAGCAGAATTACCATCTGATACAAAAGAAGAATTAGTTGAAGATTTAAGTGCTGCAAAAAAAGCCACGGATAAGGAAGAACCAAATAAACAACGTGCATTAGACCGTTTAACAGGTGTGGCAGAAACACTTGAGAAAAGTAGCAAGAGTGTAGAAGCAGGACAAAAAATTTGGAGTTCTGCCAAGCCAATTATCGTAAAAATTGCCACTTGGTTAAGTGTCGCGGCTGGTTCTCACTTGTTGGGATTATAAAATTTCTTTATGACTCAGCCACCTAACAGCTTGGAACCACAACAGCCTAATGCAAATTCAACGCAGCAGGCACATAGTTATACACCTCAAAATTCACTGGAGGGAAATCAAAACCGAGTTATTCAAGGTAATGAAAACCAATCTGTTTTAGGTGATGATAACACAGTAGTTCAAGGTAATAACATTACCCAGAATATTCACATCATAAATTATTATTACCGGGAAGATATTCGGGTATATGCTGCTAAACCTGCGTCAGATTTTTCTACTGATGAAAAACTGCCATGTCCTTATCGTGGTTTATATCACTTTAGCCCAGATGATGCCGAATACTTTTTTGGCAGAGAAGTATTTATAGAAGAACTGTTTAGGGCAACTCAAACCCAAAATTTTATCCCTGTGCTGGGTGCGTCAGGAAGTGGTAAATCTTCTGTTGTATTAGCAGGATTAGTACCGAAACTCCAACAGCAAGGACACTGGCTATTTACTCACTTTCGGCCTGGTTCTGAACCTTTTTATGCTCTGGCACAAGCACTTGTTCCACTTTATGAGTCTGAAATAAATGCTACTGAGCAAATGTATCAGGCTCGTCAATTAGCTGAATATTTGATTAATGGTTCTGTTCCATTAAAGGATGTTTTTCAGCGAATTGAAAGAAACTATGCCAATCATCGGGTGCTTTTAATTGCTGATCAATTTGAAGAACTTTATACCTTATGTAGCGATGAAGAAATCCGTTACAGTTTTTTAGATACCTTAATAACTACTTTTCAATCTGAATTTAAGCAGTTTTCATCGCCTCCTGTGTTGGTGTCAACAATGCGAACAGATTTTTTAGGAAATGCACTTGCGTATCCTATATTTGCAGATGTATTAAAAGCCGATGTCAAACTGATCGGGTCGATGAACCACTCTGAGCTTTCACAAGTGATTGAGAAACCTGCTCAAAAGTTGGGAGTCTCCTTTGAAGCGGGGTTAGTAAAACGCATTCTGGATGATGTTAAGCAAGAACCAGGAAACTTGCCTCTGCTAGAGTTTGCCCTGACGCAACTGTGGGTAAAGCAGCGTCAAGGTGTATTAACTCATCAAGCATACTCAGAGATTGGAGGAGTGGAACAAGCTCTTGCCAATCATGCAGAAGAAGTATACAACAAGCTCAGTCAGGAGGCACAAAAACAAGCACAGATTATCTTTTTACAATTAGTTCGTCCAGGTGAAGGCACAGAAGATACTCGAAGATTAGCGACCCGTGCAGAAGTAAAAAATTGGGAGTTGGTGACATTTTTAGCAGGCAATGAAGCACGGCTGGTAGTGACAGGACACAATGAACACTCTAGAGAAAATACTGTTGAGTTAGTGCATGAAGCCCTAGTTCGAGAATGGGGACGATTGCGTGGGTGGATAAAGAGCGATCGCATCTTTCGCACTTGGCAAGAAATATTACGATTAAGAATTAGAGAGTGGGAAAATGCCAGACGAGACGAGGATTTATTGCTGCGAGGTATTCCACTAGCAGAGGCAGAAAATTGGCTTAAGCAACGCCAAAATGAGTTGAGCCAAGCAGAGCAAGGTTTCATTCAACTGAGTTTGGCACTGCGCGATCGCGATCGCAAGCAAAAAGAAGGTCGCCGCAAGCTGACTCTATTTGGACTGACAGGTGGTTTAGTAGTAGTCTCAATGCTGGCTGTGATAGCATTTTGGCTACGATGGACGGCTAAAGTCGAAGCTTCAGGAGTCACCGCTTTAAGAAATTTTGAGTCTGGCGATGGAGAGATAGAAGCTTTAGTGTCAGCAATGGAAGCTGGACAAGAAGTTAAAAAGATAACTTTTTGGAATAGTCAATGTTTACAAGACTGTCCAGCAACAAGTCCACTACTAGCTTTACAGAAGATTCTAGATAATATTCATCAAACAAATCAAATCAATACTTATCAAAAAGGTGTAAATAGTATCCGTTTTATTAATAATTTCACTCAGAAAGACAAACAAGAGGAACAAGAGTTGATTGTTGCTGGCGGAGAAAATGGCACGGTTACTTGGTGGAATTATCAGAAGAAGAAATTGGAAAGATTAAAATATGTTAAGCTGCATCCTAATAATAGTATCAAGAGTATCGATTTTAACGAAGACCAAACAATATTAGCTACAGGTGCAAGTAACGGTTGGGTGAAGCTATGGGATGTCTCACAGAAACAGAATTTCTTATCACAAGATCAGCAATGGACACCACCTAACATAGCATCTATCCAGCATCAATGTGACATAGAAGACGACTCAGTGAAAGAGGATGATCAGAAATGTAGTGTTAACAATGTCCGTTTTATTGGGAGAAATTCGGAACTGTTGGCAACAACTGGAGATGATGGCAAAGTCAAACTGTGGTCTTTCCAAGGAAAATTTGTCACAAAAGAACCTATTTTAACCATAAATGCCCATCAGAAAAGTATCAAAAGCCTTAACCCCAACCCTGATAATAACCAGCAATTTGCCACGGCTGGAGAGGATGGACTGGCACAGCTTTGGGATATCAATCAGACAAAACCCATAGCAACATTTAAAGGTCATCAATGCAATGTCAAAGACACTAAAAAATGTAGTGTTAATAGTGTCTGGTTTTACCCCAAGAGAAAGCAACTTGCTACTGCTGGAGATGATGGTACCTTCAGGCTGTGGGATTTTTCAGGAAAAGAAGTGGCAAAATTTGAGGCTCACCCTGAAGGTGTGGAGACAGTTCGTATTAAAGATGAGCTGATTGCTACATCAGGTAGCGATGGCACAGTGAAACTGTGGGATTTTAATGGCAAGCTGCAAGCAGAATTAAAGGGTCATAAAGGCAATGTTGTGAGCATCCGGTTTAACGATGACGGCAATACTCTTGCTAGTGCTGGAAAAGATGATGGTACAGTAAGATTCTGGGCTGTTCCACGAAAATCATCAATCAAACCCAAAAATCCCTTAACGGAATTAAAAGAACATACACAAACTGTTAATAGTGTTCGTTTTCACCCAAAGGGTGACTTACTGGTTACAGCTTCAGATGATGACACCGTTAAGCTTTGGAAGAGGGAAGGAGATACGATTATGCAGATAACGTCATTTCCAACTAAACACAAAGGTGTTGCTAGTGTGCGCTTTAGCCCAAAAGAAAACATACTTGCTACAGGTGGAAAGAAT
Organism: Anabaena sp. FACHB-83; assembly: GCF_014697485.1. NCBI lineage: Bacteria > Bacillati > Cyanobacteriota > Cyanophyceae > Nostocales > Nostocaceae > Anabaena > Anabaena sp. FACHB-83. Next base: position 18,026 of record NZ_JACJRY010000050.1, read on the forward strand.
GGCAAAATAGGTCTTTGGGACTATAGTGGAAACTGGCTAAAAGAATTTAAAGGTCATGATAGACCAATTAGAAGTATCAATTTTAATAAAAATATTGACGAGTTTGCTACCGCTGGGGATGATGATATGGTCAAACTCTGGAACAGCAAAGGGGAAAAGTTAGCAGAATTTAAACATCCAGGCAAGCTGGAAACTACCAGGTTTAGCCCAGACAGTAAGCTCATAGCTACAGTTGGAGAGAATGGAGGACGGTTGTGGAATATTAATGATGACAAAAAACCATTAGCAGAATTGAAATTAGACCAGGGCTATGTTCGCACTATAAGTTTTAGCCCAAAGGAAAATAAACTTGCTACTGCTGGAGATGATGGAATGATCAGGTTGTGGGATTTCTCTGGAAAGGAGGTAACAAAACCATTTAAGACTTATCAAGGTAGAGTTACATACATAACTTTTAGCCCGGATGGTAAGTTCTTAGCTACAGCTTCTGCGACTAACAAAATCCGCCTGTGGAATTTATCAGGACAACAAGTTGCAGAACTTACAGGTCATCAAGGCAATATTAAAAGTGCAGATTTTAGCCCGGATGGTAAATTTCTGGCTACAGCCAGTACCGACAAAACAGTGATTGTGTGGCGTATCCGGGGATTAAATGAATTGTTGAATGAAGGATGCGATCGCCTCAAAGATTACTTTGTTACCGCTCCTGATGTAAAGAAAAAATTTAGTGTATGCCGTTGATTAAAATTTTCCAAAAGTCTTGTGATTGTAGATTAAGTAATCATCTGTTAAAAAGATAGTAGACAGGTAGCAATCTACACCCCCAAGCTCTCAGGAGAAAGACTAGCACAATGTTAGTATCACCAAACTTTGGGTTTTTAGCAGTCCATGACCCCCAACTGGTGCGCCTGGGAGCTTTAGCGGAAAGATATTTTACTGATGATCCCAACACCTGCCTGATAAAACTGCGTCAGTTTGGCGAACTCCTCGCGCAGATGATAGCCGCTAATGTAGGGATATATGAGGGTGAAGAACGACAAATTGATTTGATACGTCGCTTGCGAGATAAAGGAGTCTTAAAAGGCAGGGCGTATGATTTGTTTAACGAATTACGTCTAGCTGGCAATGATGCTACACACGCATTTGCATCTGACCAAGGAACCGCCCTTAGCAACCTGAAGTATGCGCGTCAACTAGCGGTGTGGTTTCATCGAGTTAACACTAAAAATACCGATTTCAACCCTGGCCCGTTTGTTCCGCCTCCAGATGAGGCAGTTGAAAACTTAGCACTTAAACAAGAATTGTCACATCTGCGCTCGGAATTACAAGCCAGCCGCACCGCAGCCGAACTAGCACAAATAGCTGCCCAGCAAGAAGAACAGCGTCGCATATCAGCCCAAGAATTAGCCAAGGAAGCCGAAGCACAAAAACAAGCAGCTTTAAATCATCTTGCTCAAATTCAAACTGTAGCTCAAACCCAACCTGCACAAGCAATTCAAGAAACCATTCAGCGTTCGCAACAAGCAGGGAATAACATTGACTTAGATGAACGTGAAACCCGTCGCCTCATCGATGCTCAATTGCGGTCAGCAGGTTGGGAAGTGGACTCAGAACAGCTAACGTACAGTACAGGCACTCGTCCCCAAAAAGGAAAAAATATTGCGATCGCAGAATGGCCAACTGACCAAGGACGCGCTGACTACGTTCTGTTTGTGGGACTTCAGGTAATGGCGGTAGTCGAAGCCAAACGCCAAAGTACAGATGTTTATGCTGCCATCGACCAAGCCAAGCGTTACAGTCGCGGTTACAAAATTAAGGATAACGAAACCTTACCCGGCGGCCCCTGGAGAGAATACAAAGTACCTTTCGTCTTTGCCACCAATGGGCGAGAATTCTTGAGACAGTTGCAAACCAAAAGCGGTATATGGTTTTGTGATGTCCGCCGCCCTGAAAATATCCGCCGTCCTCTGACGACTTGGTACAGACCAGAAGCTTTCGTTGATGCCCTGAATCAAGATGTAGACCAAGCACATGAACGACTTGCCGAAGAAGGTTTTAACTATAATCTGCAACTGCGGGATTACCAAATTAAAGCCATTCAAGCAGTCGAAGATAGATTAGCTAAAGGTTTTAGAGAACTGTTACTAGCAATGGCCACCGGGACAGGTAAAACTAAAACCTGCCTTATTCTGGTTTATCGCCTTCTCAAAACCAAACGTTTTCGCCGCGTTCTGTTTCTGGTAGACCGCAGAGCATTAGGAGAACAAACAGGCAATGTCTTTAAAGAAACGCGAGTAGAGAATTTGCAAACCTTTGCTGATATTTTTGGGATTAAAGAACTGGGGGAAGCTGCACCAGAAAGCGATACCAAAGTCCACATTGCCACTGTGCAAGCCCTTGTTAAACGTATTCTTTACCCAGGCGAGAACGCAACCGTTCCTACAGCCGACCAGTATGATTGCATTGTCGTGGATGAATGCCATAGAGGGTATTTGCTAGATCGGGAATTAAGCGATTGTGAAATTACCTTCCGCGACTATGATGATTACATTTCCAAGTATCGCCGAGTCCTCGACCATTTTGACGCAGTAAAAATTGGGCTGACTGCCACCCCAGCCCTACAAACCACCCAAATATTTGGTCAACCTGTTTATACCTACAGTTACAAAGAAGCGGTAATTGATGGATACCTCATCGACTGTGAACCTCCCATCCGCATTGTTACAGCCCTAAGTGAAGATGGCATAGTGTGGCAACCAGGGGCAGAGATGGAATATTTTGACCCCATTACAAGCAAAATTGATCTAGTTAATGCCCCTGATGAAGTCAAAATTGAAGTAGAACACTTTAACCGCCAAGTTGTTACCGAAGAATTTAATCGAGTCATCTGTGAATACTTAGCCCAAAATATTGATCCTTCACTACCAGGGAAAACATTAATATTTTGCGTGAATGACTCTCATGCAGATATTGTGGTTAACTTATTAAAACAAGCCTTGATTGAGCAGTATGGCAGCGTTGAAGATGATGCAGTCCTAAAAATAACTGGCAAGGCAGACCAACCATCACAATTAATTCGCCGTTATAAAAACGAAGCTAATCCTAAAATTGCCGTGACAGTAGACTTATTGACTACTGGCATTGATGTACCTGAAATCTGCAATTTAGTTTTCATTCGCCGGGTGAATTCGCGCATCCTTTACGAACAAATGCTAGGAAGGGCTACACGTCGCTGTGATGAAATTAAAAAGGAAGTCTTCTACATTTACGATGCAGTAAATTTATATTCAGCCCTGTCGCCTCTGTCCACGATGAAACCAGTGGCAGTTAACCCCAAGATTTCGTTTACTCAACTGGTGGAAGAATTGCAGACAGTTAACGACAGCACAGCTACGGCTACCATTGTTGAACAACTCCTAGCCAAACTGCAACGCCAACAGAGGAGATGGGGCGATCGCAACCGGGAGAATATTGAAGCTGCTGCTGGAATGCCGTTGCCTGAGATGATTAACCACCTGCGACAAAGCAACAAAGAGCAACTCAAGGAATGGTTTAAACAAAGGGCAGCGATCGCGCAAATGTTAGATGCACGAGATGGCGGTAGGCAACCAATACTCATTTCCCGCCATGCTGATGAATTGCGTCGTGTAGAACGGGGTTACGGTAATGCCCAAAAACCCGAAGATTACCTAGACAGTTTCAGCGCATATCTACGCGAGAACATCAATAAAATTCCAGCTTTGACCGTTGTTACTACTCGTCCGCGTGAGTTGACTAGGACGCAGTTGAAAGAATTGCGGTTAATGCTAGACCTTGCTGGATATTCCGAAAAAACATTGCAAGTAGCATGGCGAGAAATGACTAATGCTGATATTGCTGCCTCAATCATTGGCTTTATCCGTCAAGCAACTTTGGGTGATGCCTTGGTTTCCTATGAGGAAAGGGTAGATAAAGCAATGAAGAACATTCTGACTTCTCAAAACTGGACACCACCTCAACGTAAATGGTTAGAACGTATTGGTAAGCAATTAAAGATAGAAACTATTGTGGATAGGGAATCATTAGACCAAGGCGAATTTAAAACCCAAGGTGGTGGTTTTGTTAGGTTAAATAAAGCTTTTAACGGGCAATTAGAAGATATTTTGGTGCAGATTAATGAATCACTGTGGCAGGATGTGGGATGATATTGTATGTTGATAAATCTTCAACTTTGAATTGGGTCATTAGTTGGTGGATGCCGTTCAATTTCTCTATCAGCAGCGCGAATATTAATTATTCTGGAGCGATTAAATTCCAATGCTGTTACGGTGGCGCGTCCTGTTGGTGTTAAGCCAATAATAGAAAGTGTATCTGTTGACCAAATAAAGTGTTCTTGCCAACTGTCAGTACGCGGATGAAATAAAGGTACTTCCGATGACGACTGTTCATCAAATACTTTAACTTTATCAGATTTTTTGCGATTGCAATGAAAACAAGCCAAAGCTAAATTATCAATTGAATTAGCGCCACCTTTGGAAAGAGGAATCACATGGTCTACAGTGAAAGAAACATACTGCCATTGTTCTGACGCATGACAATATTCACACAGAGACTTGGCTCTTTGTCTAACTTGATTTTGAGTAGCTTCACTAATATAACGATTTGCAGACAAATCTCTAATTTCCTATAATTAGCTTTCGTTTTGAATTAATGATGTATTCCTAATAATCCGATTCACCAAACTCAAATAATCGTCTAATTCTTCATATCCGTCTAATTCGGTTTCTTCTTCGGAAGTTAGAGCCGAGTCTTTTTGTTTAATTAATAAAGCTTCAATTCGTCCTTGGACTAAACTGGATGCACGAAATATTGGCACTCCTTCTACTAACTCGATGCGAACAGCGCCATCTAAAGGTAGACTATTGGGCAAGTGGGTCAATTTCAGAGGTAAATTGATTGTCATGGGAATTATTTCCTGTCAATTAGTTAGCCGCATCAAAAATTTGCTGTGCCGTTACCTTTAATTCGGGAAAAGTCGGGGAAGCGATCGCAGCGTTCCCTTGAAACGGGGTCATTTGATATTCCCCATCAACTAATTGACATACAAAAATTGTAGGCTGTTTAGGATTACCGATGAATTTTCTTGCCCCCAACGCCGCATAATCAGCAATCCAATATTCAGGAATGCCCATTTCCTCGTAATCACCAAGCTTACTGTAGTAATCATCGCGCCAGTTAGTTGATACAACCTCAACCACTAGAGGAACAGATGCAGCTTGGGTTACTGTTGACTGTTTTTGAAAAAGCGGCTCATTGCGGAGATTATCCAGGTTTAACAGCAACACATCCGGCGAATAAGCAGATTCAGCCGAAGGCGTTTTTACAAATGCAGTTTTGGGTATCCCGTAGGTTAAGTTAAGGCGATCAAATTCTATAGTTAACTTTCGTGACAAAAAAGCAATAACTTTCTCATGTTCTCCGGTTGGCGGCGGCATTTCAACAATTACTCCCTTGTGCAATTCATACCGTTTACCATCGTTAGGATACCATTCGATAAATTCATCAAATGTAATTAATTCAGGTAAGGATTGAGTCATGATTTTACCTTTAAATATGTTGAAATCTATCAATAATATTTTAAGTTTGTGTTAGCATATCTTACTGATTTTTAACTGTTAAAATATATCTAATGGGTAATCAAGTTTTGATTCAACAACTAACATACCTGGGGTAAGTAAGCTGATTCTATAATTAACCATACAAATATCTTTATTTGTTTTTATCTTTTTTACCTAATTATAAAAGCAATCAGCTTTGACAACATTACCCAATTGCTTATAATTACAAAGCAGCATTTGTATACTGAGCATTTATTTAAAACCTTGAGCGCAACTACCGACATCGTACAAAAACTGTGGAATCTCTGTCATGTCCTGCGGGATGACGGGATTACTTATCTGGACTACGTAACTGAGCTAACTTACCTGCTGTTTCTGAAGATGGCGCAGGAAACAGGGACAGAAGGCCAAATCCCTGAAGGCTGTCGTTGGGGTGATTTGGTGGTCAAGGATGGCATCGACCAAATGAACTTCTACCGCGCCACCTTATTGAAGCTGGGTTCCGACAGTCCGCCACGAGTGCAAGCTATCTTTGCCAATGCCCAAACTGCCCTCAAGAAACCGCAAATCCTTAATAAACTGGTCAAAAGCATTGATGAGCTTGACTGGTACTCTGCTAAGGAAGAAGGCTTAGGCGATTTGTACGAAGGACTGCTAGAGAAAAACGCCAGTGAGAAAAAATCAGGTGCAGGGCAATACTTTACGCCGCGTCCTTTGATTGATTGCATGGTCGAACTCATCAAGCCGCAGCCTGGGGAACTGATACAAGACCCCGCCGCCGGAACTGGTGGGTTTTTAATTGCTGCCGATCGCTACATCAAAAAACATACTGATGATTTATTTGATTTAAGTGAAGCAGACCAATCGTTTCAGCGTCATCAAGCATTCTACGGCATTGAGCTAGTACAGGATGCCCATCGGCTGTTACTGATGAATATGCTGTTACACGGCATTGAAGGGGCTGTAGACATAGGCGATACTCTTTCCAGCGATGGCCAGCAATTACCAAAAGCCAATGTTATTTTGACTAATCCCCCGTTTGGAACGAAGAAGGGCGGCGGGTTGCCTACACGGGATGACTTTACTTATCCTACGTCGAACAAGCAGTTAGCTTTTCTACAGCATATCTATCGTGGGCTGTTGCCCGGAGGACGGGCTGCGGTAGTGTTACCTGATAATGTCCTGTTTGAAGATGGGCAAGGGCGTAACATCCGGGCTGATTTGATGGATAAGTGCAACCTGCATACAATTTTGCGGTTGCCCACAGGAATTTTCTACGCTCAAGGTGTCAAGACTAACGTGCTGTTTTTCCAAAGGGGGACAACAGACAAGGGGAACACCAAACAGGTGTGGTTTTACGATATGCGGACGAATATACCTGTTTTTGGCAAGCGCACACCTTTAACTAAGCTGCATTTTCAACTGTTTGAGTCAGCCTACGGCGATGACTCCAATGGCAACAGTCCCCGTGTTGATCAAGGAGAGTTGGGGCGTTGGCGGTGTTTTACACGCGAAGATATTGCTAAACGCGGCGAAAACCTTGATATAACTTGGCTGCGGGATGAAAGTTTGCAGTCAGGGGATGATTTACCTGAACCTGATGTGATTGCTGCGGCTATTATGACGAAGTTGCAAACAGCGATCGCCCAGATGGAGGAGTTGACGGCGTTGCTGGCAGGGGATGAAGTGACTGAGGAAGAAGCTGCGCTTTTAGAGTAAAAATAAACCCATAATGAATCAAATTGATGGGCTAAATTTTAACAAAAATATTTCCTATCTGCGGTGTAAATATAGGGAGAATGAAAACTAGTTAAATGTCTAATGAAATTACTAATATTATTAAATTACCTAATAAATGGCAATGGGCTATTTTGTCAGAACTAATATCACCACTTTACCCATTATGCTATGGTGTTGTGCAGCCTGGCAATGAAGTTAAGGAAGGCGTACCACTAATTCGTGTTTGTAATATCCACGGTAATGGTATAAATCTTGAATCATTAAGAACAATTGATCATAAAGTTGATAAAGAGTATAAACGATCCAAAGTATACGGTGGGGAGTTATTAATATCTATTGTTGGAACAATTGGAAGAGTTGCTATTGTTCCAATAGAAGCACGCGGGGCTAATATCGCGCGTGCAATAGCTAAGATTGTGTTAGTTGATGAGATAGATGTACACTGGGCTGCACTCTGGTTTCAAACTCCTATTATGCAAGATTCCTTGGTACGTGGAGCGCGAGAAGTTGCACGTAAAACTTTGAATTTGAGTACGCTTGAAACCGTTACGCTACCGCTTCCACCCCTCAACGAACAACGCCGTATAGTTGCCAAAGTAGAGTCACTGAAAGCCAGAAGCCAGCGAGTGAAGGATGCGCTTGAGGATATCCCTCAACTGCTAGACCAGTTCCGGCAATCTGTCCTCGCTGCTGCCTTTCGTGGCGACCTCACTGCTGATTGGCGGGAGCAAAATCCTGATGTTGAACCTGCTTCGGTTTTACTTGAGCGCATTCGTGCAGAACGTCGCCGCCGTTGGGAAGAAGCGGAATGGAAGAAAATGGAGGCAAGTGGTAAACTGCCGAAGGATGATAAATGGAAGGATAAATATAAAGAACCTGAAGCGTTTAGTAATGAGGAATTGCCCAAAATACCTGAAGGATGGATTTGGACTGATATCAATAATATTTCCTTTGTAGTTCGTGGTGCTTCTCCACGTCCTGCGGGTGATCCAAAATATTTCGGTGGAAATATTCCTTGGATTACAGTTGCCGAAATTACTAAGGATGACGAGATATATTTAACGCAAACATCTGGATTTGTAACTGAAGAAGGTTGCAAAGCTAGTAGATTTATTGAGCCTGGAACTTTTTTGCTGACTAATAGTGGAGCTACTCTTGGTGTACCAAAAATTACTAAAATTGGGGGATGTATTAATGACGGTTCAGTAGCTTTATTGTTTGTTAATGGAGAAATTCAGATTTATCTCTACTATTTTTTAACAACCTTAACTCAAACTTTAAGAAAAATAAATCAAGGTGCTGCTCAACCTAATTTGAACACAGAAATTGTTCGTAATATTAAAATTCCGATACCCCCACAGGAGGAACTTCAAGTAATTATAAAACTACTAAACCATCAAATTTCAACAGTATCAGAATTAAAAACCTTGGTAAATAACAAATTGGAGTTAGCGGTAACACTTGATCAATCAATCCTAGCCAAAGCGTTTCGCGGTGAACTTGTAAACCAAGATCCCAACGATGAACCCGCATCCGTCCTGCTAGAACGCATCCGTACAGAACGAGACAAACTCCAAACCAAAACAGTTAAGAAATCTACAGCTAACACAAGCACTCAACGTACCAAAAAACAACAACTGCAAGGGGAAGAAGCTGTGCAGCTAGAATTGGGGCTGGAATGATAATACTTAAGCGTCAATATACAAAAAATAGTACCTAAAATATTCATACTCATATTCTATTTTCAGTAGTCTTTATTATATGGCTATTAATTACATGAAAGAACAAATTTTAGAAAAATATTTCTTTATTGAACAGATTTCTTATTCAGGAAATTTAGAAACTTTAATCACAGAATGCCAACAATACTTGAGTTTATATGAAGCTTTATGTACTCAAATATTAGGGTTTAACAAAGCTTTTTTATCCAACAAAATCCAAATAGCTGAATCAATATATTATACCACTCCATCGGATTACGAAAATAAGATCAATAATATTGCTTATTATAGAGGAAATTGTTCTGCATTTAATCTTGTCATAAGAAATATTTTAGAGAGATTGCAAAGTCAAAATATTAGAAATTCAGCCTCAGTAAAGATGAGAGGATTGATCAGAAAATGTATTTTAAATAGCTTATTGTTGATGAATGATTATTCTAATATGAAGGACAAAAATATATTATTTCCAGAGATATCTTTAACTAAAAATCCTGATTACAGTCTCTACTATGATACTTGTGAACAGATTATATTTGGTGAATTACAATTTGATGAGCCTTCAGATCAGAGTGAAGTTAGCCCTGTTTTAATTCGAGTTATGATCGAACTTCGATTGAAATGGAGCATGGGAATATCAGGATATATAGTTTCAAAAAGTCCAGGTAACATGAGTGACTTTCTTGAAGTTTATCGAACATTTATAAATAGTAATAAAATATCAGTACATCCCAGGTTTGATGTTGTTAAACGGATTTATGAGTGGGGAAATATCTATATCCATACTGGAATTCGTTCATATTCTTGGTTGACTGAATTTGCAGTAAATTTACTTGCTCCTCTATTTTATGGTGAACATCATAGAGCCTCTGGGATAAGAGTTGAATCATTAGCCACTATATATGAATTTTGGGATGCTTTAAAGAACTACTATATTAAACGTTTAGATAATAAAGAACTTAAAATTGAAATTTTTGCATATCAACCAGGATTTATATGTACAGATAAAAACTATAGACATATACACTTTAGAAATCACTATAAAATCCATGAAGAAATTATTGCCAATCTATGTTTGAGTAATTCGGCGAGTGCTGCTTATAATATGAAATGTATCCTTCAGGAAGGAGTTGAAACTATTGGCAGTTCACTCTACGAACGTGTGAGAAACAGTTATATATCTCTGCGAGAAAATGAAATTAGAGAAAGAGCTTATTACCTATGGAAGTCAAGAGGTATGCAACTATGGGATGCTGATCGTGATTGGTATGTCGCCATAAAAGAAGATATTATCTCTCTTTCTAAACCAATATAATTTTTCAAGCTTTGTCTAGTTTGCCGTTTCCAATTGAAGTATAAATTGCTATCCTCCAGTAAATTTTTATCTCCCCTGAAAACACTGTATGCCCATCCCTGACTACCAAGCCATAATGCTTCTTCTGCTGAAATGTAACACTGGCCAAAAAGAACACTCATTAAGGGGAACAATTGAGGCGTTAGCCAATCACTTCCAATATTCAGGAAGTAGTTAACCTGTTATAATTTGCTATTTAATGACATAAATTTAAAATGGAACAAGTTTAACTAACATAAAATATGGATGAAAACTTAGAATGGCGCATCAGAGCTTTTTTTGATTACTGGAGAAAAAGACACGCATTCATCAGTAAGTTAGACCTGAGCGAACAAAGGTACGAAGCCAACGTTTTACTATGGGGAGCTTTTGACGCTCTTTCTAATTTATGGGCAAAGGAGGTCGGCAAGAAGGAGTGTGGTAATAGTAGTAAGCGAATTATTTTTGATGCGTTTCTTGCACGTTATGGCGGTGATGTATTTCAACTGGTTTCGCTCCCGGATGTGTGGAGTCGAGCAGATCGAGGCGATGTTTCCAAATTACCTAAGAATGTATGTATATTTTTAAGCGGAATTAAAAGGCAGAAAAATAGCTCTAGTATCTACAAATATGAAGACGATTCTGATATGGATGCGCGAACAACTCGCTCGCCTTCAGATGATTTGAACATAGATGATGTTGTTTATCAAGTCGTTACAAATTACCCTGACGCTAATCGAGATGAAATTGAGCAATGGCTGATTCTTTCCCGATATGGCGCGATCGCTTACAAAGCATTCCGAAATGCCTATATTCATGAAGGACAAGCAGGAAAGGGAGCGCATGAGATTTCGTCGTTATACGGTGGGAAAGAAAGGCCGACATACAGTAGCTGGCTGTATAGCACACCGCCAGTAATGGGGTTTAGTGTTGAATTTATGTTAGGCATACTCAAACGGTGTATAGAACAATTTGAGCCTGAAGCATTAACCTTGCAAGTAGACCCAGTACCACCTCGCCAATGATTAATCTTGTGAGTATGGGCTTTCTGACGGAAACCGCCGCATCATCTCAGCCAACGCCACCGCCTCCCCATCCGGCGTATACACGACCTCACCAGACATCGCAATCACAATCCTGTTTTTCCTCGCCCACTCAAACCAAGCAACCACACTAGACTTGGCCTGTTGCGCTTCCGGTTTCCTGCCTTCTTTACAAGCAGCGACGAATACAGCCTCCGGTGACTTGATCCCTTTCCAAGTCCGTATCGCCTCCTTCAAATAAGCGATCGCACCCGGCACATTCTCCCAACACCGCCTAACCGTGCGTTGAATCTCTGCATTGAGTCGAAACTGTGGAGTACAGGGTATTTCTCGTAACTGTTGCAGCACTTCTTGAACTTCTTGCTTACTCGGCTGCACTGGTTTTTCTACACGCTCAAAAGCGCAATCATCATCACTAGCATCTTCATCATAAAAATTTGACACGGCAGGGGCGGCGGAAGAACGATCCTCATGAGTATCTGTCTCGATAGTCGAGTCAACCTGTTCTATCTCTTCAACGAAGTGAGTAATTTCGGGTAAATCTTGTTCTGAGGTTTGACAAATCCCTTCCTGGTCATAGTCCAAAATTTCGGTTTCCACCTGTTCACTTTTTTCAAGCTCAACAGCAGAGTGTTGCTGTGGCTTTGAAACTTCTGGATGGGATCTGTGGTATTGTTCTGCATTGAGTCTTGAAGGTTCAGTTTTGCACCTGCCATGTTCTAATAGCCTATTCAGTACATCGAAGTTCAATTTATACTGCCACGTCCTATCTTGCCCATTACCTGGGTTCTTCTGCTTGGAGATAATACCCATCTCGTCAAGTAGAGCGATCGCACTCCTGATTACATGAAGGCTATGTTCACCCATCAAATCAGCGTAAATTTTCTTGAGAGGCTGATAAATCCAAGGGGTGCGGTGATTCTTCATCTTCCACTTTGTCCAGTGCCGAAAATACTCAATCAGCTTGGCTGCACAGAAGTTACCAGTGATATCAAGATACTCCCGGCGCAATATCACCAGGATAGAAAATTTCTCAGTAGAGGCAATGCTGCTCATAATTCACCTTCCATAATTTCTAAAAACTGACTGGCTAAAACGGCATATTTTCTTGGTCTTCTTCTGGGGCTTGCGACCAAAACTCTCGAAGTTGTTGGCGTTTAGCGGCTTGTAATTGCTGTTTCTCTTCGGGTGACACCTCACCAACCAAACGCGCTACTTCATCGCGTTGCCTTTGCTTCATCTGTTCAGTGTCTACAGCAGGTAAAGCCAGGGTTTCATTTTTTGTAGATGGTCGGAAGTTGCGGCGACGGAACAAAAACCGGAAATGGCGTTTATCTTGTGGAGGTAGCGATCGCCAGACTTCGGCATCCCAGCCAGGAGGTGCAAAATCAGATGATGGAGGTAACAGGGTTTGAACTTGGGCTTGTAATTGGGCTAGAGCCTTGCCTTGCGCCTCGATGATTTGACTTTGCTGTTCCAACCGTTCTAAAAATTGGGTCAGTAATTCTGAGTTTTGGGAGGATAACTCCGCCTCATGAGTTTTGTAAGCAAAGTAATTCTGTGCAGCAGCTATTTCTGGTTTTCGAGAATCTCCATTCATTGCAGTCAGGTAACAACCATGACGAGAAAGCTTGAAATCATCTCTGGGTCTACCTCCTGAACTTTTTGCGGGCAGACGCAAAAAGTGTTTTTTGCTATCTTGACCAATGTTTTCGCAAGCGGCGATCGCTCGGTCTATGGCATCCTCAAATTGTCGCCATTGCTGATATCCCAGAATGGACATGAGATCACGCGCTAACCAATACTCATTATTCTGCTCGTCAATTTTCTTGATTTGGTCAAAAGGGCTATCAGTAGCTTGATTGGATGCGATTATATTCATATTGACTCCAATTTTTGACGCATGAAAATATCGGCAGCACTTGAGCCATGCTGCATTCAGTTCTTTTGGCAATAAGCGAGAGTTCTATTTACTGGTTTGTTTCTTGCCAGAAACGCAACTCATCTTTGAAGTAACGGTCAGTTTTCTTGGGCTTGTCTTTCCAATGCTCCCAAGCCACCCAAACTTCTTCGCCCATGTCTTCGATAACTTCACCCTTAGCGTTATATAAAGCGCAGTAAATATCGGCATGGGCAACAATAGAGCCAAGCCCAATCACTTCAGCATCAGAAACAACAGATTCGGTAAGGGCTTCTTCAGGAACCAATGGTTCCGTAATTTGAGAGGATTCGGCTTTCTCCAAAGCGGTGATCAGTTCTGTTTCTTGTGGGGTTAACTCTGCCAGATAATCTTTTTTGATCACCTCGTACTCTTGGGCAACTTCTAAATAGTCCCACCAACTACACCCAGGCTTGGATAGCACCGCCCGAATATCACTAACAGCTTGCGGGAGTAGTTGCAATTGTTCGGCTCGATATGCGATCGCTTTGGGTGTTGGTTCACTCCCCAGAATTAACGCCGCAGCTTGCAGGGCTTGGGTGTTATTCATAGCTGTGGCCAGATTACCCAACGCAATACCCATCAGTCGTAGGCATTCTTGAGCGTTTTCTTTGGGTGGTTCTTCGGCAAGTGATCGCAGATCAATAGTTTTTTCTAGCGATCGCTTGACTTCCTTATTTAACGCTTTGGTTGCTTGCTTAGTAAGAGTATTACCCCACTCCTGAGCAGGGCGTTCTTGTACAGCAAGTTCTAATTCCTGAATACGTTTTTGTAATCGCTGGTTCTCAAGCTCCAACTGCCTCAAGCCTTCCAATTCAAAAAGCCGATGCTGTAGCTGGATGTTTTCTTCCCTCTGCTGCTGAAACAGGTTTTGTAAAGTGGTGAGTTGTTCTTGTACCTGTTGCTGGGCTTGGGTCGTTGCTTCCGAGAGTAAGCCAATCCTCAAATCCTTTTCCAGTTGTTCCAATTCTTGCTGGTGCTGCTGCTTCAGTTGTGCGATAGCTTCAGCGTATTCTTTCGGGTAAGTTCTTTCGGTGGGGAATGACTCAATTGCGTTATTACTCAAATCCGCATTATTGACCAGTTCCCTGCTGCCATCCTCAAAGCTAACAATCTGCTGCCTTTGATTGGGTGGTTCGGCTGAGATGCTTCCTGATTGCCCATGTCTTGGATGAGTTGGTGACGTAACCGTGACTTTGGCAGATTGGGGAACCAGTGGTTCCTGGATTTGAGAAACAATTGGTTCTTCAATTTTAGGAACCATTGGTTCCTGAGTTTTTTGGCGTGGTAGACGAGGAACTACTTTATTTGCAGCTGCGGCAAAGTCTGATTCGCTGGGTGAGGGGTTTTCAGAGAGTGCGATCGTAACGGCTTGCTTCAGTTTCTCTGGTTCCTTGACTAATCGCATTAACGAACGGGCTTGACGCTCATTTTTGATATATTCACCCAATTCATCGGCTGTGTCCTTAACTTTTTTGGCTCCCAGCAATTGGTTAATTCTTCGGTATCCACCCCAGTCCGATAGTTCTTTTTGGCAGTATTCCTTAAAGCTTTTGTAACCAGCTTCACGGTAAAGCTGATTGTCACGCATCTGCAAGATTTCCTCGACAGCTTGCCACTCGAAGCGGTCAATGGCGGTGAAGGTTTCTTTGATGCTGGTATTGAGAATGCTATAGCTGGGTGGTGATGTTGTTTCGCGGTCTAGTGTCAGCATGATTATTGCCCACTATTGGTAAATGCACAAAAACAGACAAGGAATGCAATTTAACCAAAGTGAGTCTCTTACTGACTTTTAGGTTTAACCAAAAGTATGTCAGCATTATAATTAGCTCACTTTGCAGTCAAAGGAACGAGCAGGCGATCGCATTTGCTTGGCGGCGGGCGATCGCTTTATGCTGCAATATCCTGTGTATTGGGTTCACTAGTCTTTGGAATTCTGCGTTTAACAGCCGGTATTATTCCTATTTGTTGTGAACTATCTTCTCCAACCCCTGCATCATCATCGGGGACAAAAACAATTAAGTCTCCAGGTTGGCATCCAAGAGCAATACAAAGTCCATTCAGCCTTTCTGCTGTCAAACGAGGCATTTCATCTGTTTTTCTAAGTCGAGAAACAGAATTTTCGTCAATTCCTAGAAATGCTGCCAAGTCTTTGTTTTTGATGCGTTGCCTTGCCATCACTTCATTTAACTTCCAAACAATCATCTGCTTTTTCATGCGACACCTCCATTAGTTTAATCCTCGTCTTGCTTGGATAAATCGACTACTGATCAGTATACAGAAATAAAATCAGCTTTATCTACGCGTGATAGATATTAGTAAATTTCATAAATATAATATTAGCTTTTTTATTGACATAATTCTACGTCTCATATATATTTATATGTATGAGATAGGGAAAAGAAACTGCCAACACCTAATTTAGACCGAGTTTGCAGACATCCAAGATCCGAATTTTCAAAATTAAACCTATCAAGACAGCCAGCACAAACAAGCGCAATCAATAGTTGGCTTTTGCAACCATCCCTGTTTGCCTTGGTCATGCTCAAATGCCACTAGCTTTGAGATTCGATTTACGGCTACGCCAAAAATCTGTGAATGCGTTGTGGCTCCCCCACAACGTTCGGAAAAATCAAAAGCGACCGCCCAGCCTGACAAACTTTGCGATCGCTTTTTATCCACTACATGGAAACCATTATTATGACCTACATTGCACATACAGAGCAACCAGTTGACGCGCAATCCCTAGCCCAAGCCGAACTGGAACACCACATCAGCCAGCAAGCACAAGCTGTAGCCCCAGAAGAATTTACCAGCATTGAAATCGACTTTTACAACCACGAAATTTACGCCTACGGTCAACTCATCGCCCACATCACCTACGACCACCGCGATTTTGTGACTCAAAGATGGCTGGTAATAGTCAACGATAAAGAAGAATTCCGCGCTGATACATGGGGTAGGTGTTATCGCTACATCTACACACATCACTTGGATGGCTCATTACCAGTTCAAGAAGAAGCAGGGGAGCAGGGAGCAGGGAGACAAGGTGAGGAATTTTCCCCTCTGCACCCTGCACCCTGCCCCGTTGCCTCTTGTACGGGTAACGAAATCATGGTGCAGATTTTCAAAGAATGCGAAAACCTGGGACTGGAACTGCTTGATGACGGCATTTACCGCAACGACGAGAAACTTGGACAAGTTGGTTGCGCTGGCGGTAACTGGTGGTTCACTCGCACCTCGGACGCGAATCAACAGCAAGTCTTTTGTAACTCTGCATCAGACGCGGTTTGGTATGTTTCAAGGTCGGAGTTGCCAGGGTGTGCCGATTTTGTTGACGAATACTTGCAGTACCGACCGCTTGAGCAAATGCCATCGGTGGAACTGAAGCATCTGCTGGATAGTGCGGAGTTTGTAGCTGCGTAGCGGAGGAGAAGAAATAGGGGTGAGGGAGAAAATTCACTCCCTCACCTCCTGCACTTCACCTCATCCAATGACGTAATCAACTATACCAATCTCTTCATCAATACAATCATGGAACCCACAATCTCGATTCCTCCGGGTTGGCAATACCCCCGATTTGGCTTTGGACAACGAACAGAATGGGGGCAAATAATCGGCATGAAGTATTACACCGAAGACACATACTTAGCAGACGAATACGGTGCGGGTTGGCGTTATATTTTGCTGCCAAACAAAAACACTGAAGACGATGAAACACGGATTGAAGAGGACATAAAACTGCTCTCACCACAGGAGTTAAAAACAGTTTTAGAAACCGAAATCACCAACCATCTGCACCAAGTTGAATCACTAAAGCATGAGTTGAAAGCAGTTGGTGTCACCGTTTTAGCGGCTAATTCTCTGGTTGAAGAAAGCACCAAACAGCCCCAGGAACCGCGTTATCCATCTCTGCATGATTTGGTTAATGGTGCAAAGTTCCTCATTCAAGAAATTGCCAAACACCCCGATTATCTAACACTTGGATATCAGCCAGATTTAACAATTGGCGATGCTGAAACTGCGCTTTCTTATTTGGAATTGGAACTCGAACCGAATCAAAGTCCTGCATTAGATATTGCTGACTAAGGCTAAAGCAATCTCTGTTTCTGTCACAAATAGCTAACCCGAACAGTATCCCAAATCAACGCAATTTTCAACAAAAGCAACCCAATTATGGAAACAATCAAAATTAACAACAGCGTCTTTCTCATTCCACCCAGCCAACCAAAATTACAAGCCAACTGCGCCAAGGAGTACGGGCAATTTCTTCTCGATTGTCCTCCTAAGTTGACAATTTTAGAAGCACAGCAGGGCGGATACCTCAAAGGTAACAAGGCTGATTTTGCGATCGCTATTTCTCGCCCAGATCGCCCAATGACCATTAACGAGAACTTCACCAACGAGCCATTTACCGAACTGTGGGTGATTCCCGTTGCTGGTGGGTTAAAAGACCAGTTCAAAGGGCCAGCCTCGATGCTGCTTTCTTTTCTGATGCACCGCCGGAGCAAGGATTCGTTTGCAGGACTGTACAACCACTTCGCGCATCGTGCTTTTCAGCAGTGGTGCGAGGAAGGGATGCCGGGAGATCCGAAAGAGTTTTGCTATGCGGCGATCGCTAGTGTGTTGAAAAACTACATCTTCTGTGCCGAGTTTCAAAAGGTGGAAGGTGCGCTGGGTACGTACTGGTTCATTCAGTGGTCATACCGCAACCCGCAGTCTGATTTTGAAAAGGATGCACTGGAAGCTGCTGAAATGATACGTAGCGGTGCGGAGTCTGGGGCGACATTGGGCTGGGTTACTAACGAGACTTACGAGCGTTGGGCTTTAAATGCAGAGATTAGACCTGCATTGCCAGCAGTTTCGGAAACAGAGGCACGGGCATCGTTACAACCACAGAATCAGGCAGTTGTACCCAGCAAGAGAAGGTAATTAAAAACTAACAATGGCGGTTCACCGATGAATCGCCACACTAACTAATTATGAAACAACTAACAGGTTTTACCCCCATTGCTGCACTGCCAGAATCAACTGCGGCTTCTACCAAACAACAATTACTAAACACCATTGATTGGCTGCAAAAAGAGGGTGCAGCAAGCGAAACTAATCTCAATCTTTTGATAGCAATTATTCAATCAATTCTTTGGTCAGAAGAATCGTATACCAGATTTTTGCAATGCGGTTTTGATACGGCAATTGAGTTGTTTGATATCAGTTCTCAAAATTGGGATTTTGAAGAAGCAATGTTATCACGCCACAATCCCAGAAATTGGGATGAAT
Source organism: Anabaena sp. FACHB-83 (assembly GCF_014697485.1). Taxonomy (NCBI): domain Bacteria; kingdom Bacillati; phylum Cyanobacteriota; class Cyanophyceae; order Nostocales; family Nostocaceae; genus Anabaena; species Anabaena sp. FACHB-83. The sequence continues at coordinate 36,676 of NZ_JACJRY010000050.1, forward strand.
ACAAGCGATTAAAGCAAGCACGGGCAGTAGAAGCAAACTAATAAAAAACTACAAAATCTGCCTGAAATATTTGATTTATCAACATTGAATATCAGGAATTTAGTTATGGGCATTAAATGGGATGAAAATGAATTAACAACACTCGACGAAATGGCCGAGATGTATACTCCAAAACAAATAGCTTTTCGACTCAAAAGACGAGGATATACACGCACAGTATCAGCAGTTAAGAATAAATTACATTCTTTAGGTTACTCTATCCGCCCAGTTCTTGATAATTACAGTTGCCGTGAAATTGCCAACAACCTTTGTGTGCCTCCAAGCACAGTTGTTAATTGGGTGAGGCAAGGTTGGTTGAAAGCCAAAAAGCGTTGTGCTAATCGTTATCAAGTCAAAAGCCGAGACTTAAAACAGTTTTTCAAACATCCTCCACAGCCAATTAGACATCGGATTGCAGCAATAGATCCGCAGGTTGTTCGGTATTTGGTGGGGTAGTTTTTCGTAGTAAAACTAAGGGTTTCTAAAGATAATTGACGAGTTGAAATAAATGCCGACTCTCACGTATGTTAAAGGATTACCGACTCCAAAAGAAGAATTAAATAGCTTAGGATTCACAGAATTTGAGATGTTTCTGACTGTTTATAGCTCGGTATTCCATAAAGCAGCGTGTGAAACAGCTAATCATCTTTTATCCACTCGCTCATTTAATAAATCAAAGTGGAACACTCATTTACAGAAGACTTATGGCATATCAAGACGACAGACCAGTGGTGTAATCAGTTTTGCTCAAGGTGCGGTTGATGCTTCTAAGGAACACCGTAAACTCCATATTAAAACACTGGAAGGAAAACTAAAATCGCTCAACTCTTGGATTACAAAATCAGAGAAAAAATTATCTGATTCGGCTAAGTTCTACGCTCAAAAAAACTGGCGTAATTCTAAAACAGGATGCCGCTTTCCACTGTATTGTTCTTTAAAGCTCCGCAACACTAACTGGAACAACTTACGCTTTCAAATTCACCATAAAAAACGTCTGGCTTACAAGTTATCTCAACAAATCGAACACTTAAACATAGCCCCCATTCAAACAGTTATTTCTAAAAATCAAGTATTTGTAGTTGGTTCCAAGGATGAAAGCTTTGGTAATCAAGTTTGTCAATGGGACGGTCATACTTTAAAATTTCGTGTCCCAGCTTGTCTAGAATCACGGTTTGGTAAACAAGTCATAACAAAGCTAGGCAACTTTGACCGCAATATCAACAGATTGCCCAAAGATGGCGCAAAGACATGGCATTTCTTTCGCAAGCACAACAAATGGAATGCAGCCGTAAAATTTACACCAAAACCAGTTGAGCGTGTTTCTCGCCATTCGGCTTACGGCTGCATTGGGATTGATTTGAATCCCGGCTCTATTGGTTGGGCATACATTGATAAAGATGGTAATCTTAAATCTCACGGTCAAATCCCGCTACAGATGGGACTGCCATCAGGCAAACAAGACGCGCAGATTGTTCATGCTTGCTTACATCTGGCGAGATTAGCCACAATATTTGCTTGTCCGATTGTTTGTGAAGAATTAGACTTTTCTAGTAAAAAAGAGGAATTAAGAGAACGTGGAAGAAAGTATGCCCGGATGCTTTCTGGTTGGGCTTATAACCGTTTTTATCAATTATTAGACAGTATTTTAAGTAATCGTGGCATTTACTTGATGAAAGTGAATCCCGCTTACACCAGTTTAATTGGTTTAGTTAAATATGCACGCCAGTACGGTTTAGCCAGTGATGAAGCTGCTGCTTTAGCCATTGCTAGACGTGGTATGCGATTGACGGAAAATCTTCCAGGCTCTATAACCGCCTATCTGTCCGTGAAGGATGGAAAGCACGTATGGAGCCTGTGGAATCAACTAAATAGATTAATTCGGAAATCTAGCATTAAGCGTCACAGTTTCTATGCTATCTCTAACTGGGGGTCTTTGGTCAAGCAATGGTCAGAGAAATCTGACAAGAGCAAGCAAAGGCGTTAAAGACGATTTCCTAAGAAGATAAACCGCTAACTTCTCTCTACATAGATTTGGGCTTTACTGCCCTGATATGTGTAGCTTTTTATAAGCGGCAACGGCAAACCGGAGGTAATGGCATCTTCGACACTAAGGATAACCTTGAGTCTCAGTATGCAGAGTACGCGCTGTACGAACTCTTTAAGCAGATATTCCAAGGTCGATTTTACGAAGTGCCTTTGGGCAAGTTCGAGCAGATGACGGGTTTATCTCTGACTTCTCACGAAGGCGGGATGAAGATAGATTTACCACCGTTGCGACAGTTCCTCAATCGCTTGCTGGCTTTGACAATCGGGATGCAAAACGTGATTTTCGAGCGTTTTGAACTGTTGTTGAGTCAACAGATTGAAACTGCGATCGCCAATGGTACTTTTGAAATCGGAGTAGAAACGCTTCGGGCTGAACGGTTCACTGTGGAAAGCTGCGAAACCGTATATACTCACCCTGCTACTGGTAGCGTAACTAACTACCTAAAGATAGAACGCACCCAAAGGAACAACATCAAAACGGCTGCCGAAATGTTGGAGTTTTCAACTCAGCACCAGGGGCGGTTCTTGATCAATGAAAAATCTGGTCAAGCCGCAGTATCAATTCCTACGCATAGTGTATTCGATGGTGATGGTAGTGTAGTACCTAGAGTGTTGCTAGTACGACCACAAAATCAAATGCGCGTACCTGTTGAGAGATTAGAATCGTCCACCTGGAAACAAGTTTCAATACAGGAGTTTGTTACAGCTTGGTCAAAGGAAGTAGACGAACTACCCAGATTCACAACTGACTACTTGCACTTGGTCACAGGAATCCTACTACCAATTTGGAAAGTTCTGCCACAGAAGAACAGCCGGGTGTTTCGGTTGCAAACCAGCGATGGTCAGAAAATTCTGGGGCGTGTGGTTCATGCTTCAGACATCCAGACCGTTACTGAACAGCTTGGGCTGAAGAACACGCTGCTTTCTCCACAAGAGTTAGTATCTCTGGTTCTCAACGAAGGCTATTCTCAGCAATTGCCCGGAGGCGTAACGTTGCGTCGCTCTTACATTGCTGGTGAACCTCGCTTGGAATTGCTTGAAGCTCTTTCCCTCGCAGAGAGACTTGTGGCTAAGGGTTGTTTCACCGAAATTATAAATTGGCGTAAGCGGGTATTTGTGCCAACTAGAGATAAAGCTGCTGATGTGCTGGCGGCAGTGATAGGCATTTTGGGTTAACTGGCTTGAGCCACTTTCTTAGTCCTGGATTTCTCTCTTGTGAGAAATCCAGGGGTGTGGGAGGGGTGGGGAGTGTGGGAGGATGGTGAAAAAATCTTTCCCCCCACACTCCCCACACTCCCCTCTCTCCACACCCGCTACCCATACGTGAGAAATTCGGGTTAGTAGAGTGGCTTATTTTTTTCTAACAATTTCGCTTCGCACATTTTTGGTGAAGTATTGCAGAATAAAACAAAATGTGGACTCCACCATTTAACTTAGAATTGAGTGAAGTTGAAGAATTTCGCCTTCTAACCTTAATTCCAAATCAGCCAAACCCAGAAAGACTCTTCGACAGTCGCTATCACGAGTCTAAAATTCAATTTACCTTAAATTTTGCACCTTCATTATCCCGTGTTGAGGCTTGGGCTTTATCAATGTATTTAGGCCCGACATATTACTATCGCAATATCAATTTAAGTTTGGTAAATGCTTTAACTTCTGATGAAGAACCAGAGAAATTCTTACTTGTAGCCAAAGCAGCGACAATTGCACTTCTAAAAATTCCCGCAATTACAACAGATGAATTACAAGCTTTGCCTCAACCTACTCCAAGCGAATATCAATATCTCAAACGGTACAAGAAATTGTCAAGAGAAAGACTTGATAAATATAAATTAGGAAAAACAATTACTGAAACCACTTTTACTAGTACAACTTACTGGCAAGATGTTGTAGGATTGATGCAAAGATATAGCCAAGAGGCAACTGCGGTTTTTCACATCAATCCTAACCCTGCCTCCAAAGGCAGATATGTTGACCCGATTAAACGTGCAAACCGCGAGGGAGAAATCTTGTTTCCTCCACATACTCGATTTCAAGTAAGTAATGTCAAGTCTCAACAATATCCAGTCACTACATCAGGAGAAATTCGTGAACTAGTGGTTATTGAACTTGATGAACTTTGAGCAATTTTCAGCAGATTAATAGTCAGTTATTTATAATATAAGTAACTGACCAAGGTTTTTTATTCATCAACACAGGAGAAATTTTATGATTGACACAACTGAAATCAATAGTACCACAACCCAACCAGAAGATAGTTCTGAAGGTGGAATAACTGGACGTTGGGAATCAGAAGACGAAGCAGATGGTACTGTTTTTGAAGAAGAAGATTAAGCTGAAATCAGTGTAAAAAGCTAATTAATAAAAGCCCCATTTTCGGGCTTTTATTTTTCTAAAACATTGTGATTCTTCGGTTCTTTTTATGGTGGAGCATTAAAATTACAGTTTCATAGAAAAGCTCAAAAACTTAAAACTAAGTCACAATAACAAATATAGGTTCTCTTTGGATTTTATTTATTATTCTGTTCCATAAAATTTCCTGACAAGCAAACATTTTAAACCTAACTATCAAAAGTTTTCACCCAATTTCCCGTTAAAAACACAAAAGTAATCTGCAAAGTCAGGTAAGCAGTAAATTGCCTCAAAACTTTCCGATAGCAATTAAAGAAGTCCAAGCTACTGTTGATTACGCCTACAGTTAGTTGATACAACATTTTGCATACTAAGATAGTAACGTTCCTAATTTATAACTTTTAGGTAATTAAAATTTTAAGCCAATTTTTGAATAGGTTAGCTATTTTCATTAGATTTTTCTAAATAACTCAATAAAATGATAAATTCACATAATACTTCAACAACAGGACATATCCACATTGGTTCATCAAGTTTGATTGATTTTGCTGTTTGGGTGCTTCT
>NZ_JACJRY010000051.1:0-40308 GCF_014697485.1 Anabaena sp. FACHB-83
ATCTTTTCATGGTTCGGTTCCCTTCGAGCGAGCTTCGCTTTGCAGCGCCCCCTCTCTCAGGCACTTATCCAATATAACTAACCTTCCCCTCACTGTCAACCTCTTCTCTAAAAAAATTTTTCTCTCTCCTTGGAACTCTCTACTCATAGGCTTTCTAGTCCACAATAGTGAATGCACTGTACAGAGAAAGGAAGGGTAGAGCGTGAATTTTCAGTCAGTAATAGCCACACTACATCAATTTTGGAGCGATCGCGGTTGCTTGATCGCCCAGCCTTATGACATTGAGAAGGGTGCTGGTACTAAGAATCCCCATACATTTTTAAGGGCGTTGGGGCCAGAACCTTGGGCTGTGGCTTATATTGAACCATGTCGCCGCCCCACAGATGGTCGTTACGGCGAAAACCCTAACCGTTTCCAACATTATTATCAGTACCAAGTTTTAATTAAGCCTTCACCAGATAACATTCAAGAGATTTATCTTGATTCTTTGAGGGCTTTGGGTATTCGCCCTGAAGATCATGATGTTCGGTTTGTGGAAGACAATTGGGAAGATGCAACGGTAGGTGCTTGGGGAACTGGCTGGGAAGTCTGGTTAGATGGAATGGAAATTACTCAATTTACCTACTTCCAACAGTGCGGCGGTATAGACTGTAAGCCTGTATCAATTGAAATTACTTATGGATTAGAGCGGTTAGCGATGTATCTCCAGCAAGTGGAAGCAATTGTCAAGCTTCAATGGACAGATGACATTACTTATGGGGATGTTTTCTTGCAAAATGAGATTGAGCAGAGTACTTACAACTTTGAAGCATCAAATCCTGAGATGCTGCTCACACTGTTTAATTTGTATGAGCAGGAAGCTAATCAGTTAACAGAACGTGGGTTAGTCTTACCAAGCTTGGATTATGTGATGAAGTGTTCGCATACTTTCAATTTGCTGGATGCGAGAGGAGTAATTTCGGTAACGGAAAGAACTCGCTATATTGCGAGGATTCGTCATTTGGCGCGAAAAGTCGCACAACTATATGTAGAACAGCGAGAAAATCTGGGTTATCCTTTGTTGAAGAAAACCGCAGTGTGAGTTATTCCAACTGCAAAACTATATATAGGAATCCGGTTTGATTTCTGAATTTATTTGTGTAGGTAGGGAATAGGAAATGGGGAGTCGGGAGTAGGAAAGAAGCCTGATCTGAGTGTACTGATTTTTTCAGAAATCAAATATGAGTCCTATATATTTAGTTTTTGGCAAATCTTAGTCACCTCAATTCAAGTAACTGAGTTGGGTGGCTATGCCAACTAATGTTATTCATTTCCTAAATAAGCCTCGATGACTGCTGGATTATTTCTGACTACAGCCGGTTCACCCAAAGCAATTAATTGACCAAAATCTAATACAGCAATCCGATCGCACAAACCCATGACTAATGGTACGTGGTGTTCAATCAGAATGATCGTTAAGTTGAAGCGATCGCGGATATTGCGGATAAATTCGCTCAGTTGCTGTTTTTCACTGGGGTTCATCCCGGCTGCTGGTTCGTCTAAAAGCAAGATTTGTGGTTCTAAGGCTAAAGCACGGGCTATTTCTAAACGACGTTGATCACCGTAAGCGAAATTTTTAGCTTTTTCTGCTGTGCGATCGCTCAACCCAACTAATTCTAATAATTCTAAAGCTTTTTGCTTACTTTGATTTTCTTCAGTAGGAGCGGGTGGTAGTCCCAAAACTCCTGTAATCATATTACTTTTAGTATGCAGATGTCGAGCAATGATAACATTTTCTAAGGCTGATAATTCGCCAAATAAGCGAATATTCTGAAAGGTTCTCGCAATACCTAAAGCTGCAATTTGATGGGGTCGCAGTTGAGCAATTTCTTGACCTTGATAAATCAATCCACCCTCAGAAGGTGGAATCATGGCTGTAATTAAATTAAATAAAGTTGTTTTTCCTGCACCATTAGGGCCAATTAAGCCAAAAATTTCATGTTGATTAACTTTAAAAGAGACATTATTTACTGCAATTAAACCACCAAAGCGGCGCGTGAGTGAGTTTACTTCTAATATACATTTACTGTTATCTGAGGAATTAATTTCAGACATATTTATATTTAAATTATTTTCTGACTTTACCCATTTTAAAAATATCGGGTGTGACTAAACCTTGAGGAAAAAAGATAGTACCTATGACTATGAGTAAACCAAAAATAATTAATCTACCATCTCGGAGGAATTGGGCTAACCAACTTAACCAACCAGGAAAAATACCTGAGTCGGCGATACCGCGTAAAACTTCTGGTAGGGCTGTAAATACCATACCACCTACAACTGAACCTAAAAAAGTTCTGGAACCACCAATTAAGACAAAAGTTAGGTAAATAATACTGGCATCAAATGTGCCTTGCCTCGCATTCCAGGTGTTGAGAAAATGGGCGCTAATTGCACCTACAATACCAGCTAGAATTGCCCCCAAAGTAAAGGCTAAGACTTTGTAATAAGTTGGGTTAATTCCCATTGCACCGGCAGCTAATTCATCTTCGCGGATGGCTGTAAATGCTCTACCAACTCTGACTCTTTCTAACCGATAAAACAAGATCATACTAATCAAGAGCAATGGTAACGCAATCCAGAGGTATTCGATTTGTGTTTGGAAGGGTTGGGGTATACCAAAAATCCCGACAGCACCGCCTGTAATTTCTAAATTTAACGATAGAACTCGCAGAACTTCAACAAAAGCAATGGTGGCGATCGCTAGATAAATTCCCCGTAACCTTAATGCTGGAATACCTACTAATAAACCCAGTATCCCGGACACCAAGCCAGCGATTAACATTTCCAATAAAAGTAAATGTAGGGGAAATAAATTACTACTGGATGTAAATACTTTTGTGGATAAAATCGCTGCAATATATCCACCTAAAGCATAAAATCCTGGACTGGCTAAAGATAATTGTCCAGTCATTAAAGGTAGGTACAAAGAAAGTCCTAATAATGCTCCTAGCACCATTGAGACAATTAGTGAACCATAAGTTGAAAAAAATTCAGCCATAAATTGTCAGAATGCAGAATTTATTAGACTTTCTGAACGAACCGCCGACCAAGTAAACCTTGAGGTCTAACTAATAGCATGATAAACAATATGCCAAATGCTACAGCATCTTTGTAACCAGAGTATTCGGCGGGGACAAAAGCTTCTACTAAGCCGATGAGTAATCCTCCTAAAACTGCACCAGGAATACTACCCAAACCACCCAAGACGATCACGGCTAAACCCCGCAAACCAAAGGCGATCCCAAAGTATGGCCCTGCAATACTCACGCTGGATGCTACCAATGTTCCGGCTAATCCTGCTAAGAAACTGCTGATGAAAAATGTCAAAACAATAAAGCGATCGCTGTTAATTCCTAGTAAACTAGCTGTAGTTGCATCTTCGGCGATCGCTTGCATAGCCTTACCATATTTAGTTCGATTAATAAAATAGGTAAGAATTGCCACAATTACCATTGACACCACAAAAATTAATATCTGCACAGTGCGAATGGGAATTGGTTTTTCGACAGTGCCGAAGTTAATTGCAGGTGGTAAATTACCAAAAGTATTAGCGGGATATGTATAACTTTCTGCACCTACTAAATACTGAATTAAGTTAACAATTACTACTGCAACACCTAAACTAGAAACAACAGTTAATAAAGGGTCAGATCCTTGGCGGCGTAAAGGTAAAAAAGCAACACGTTCCATTGCAACTCCTACCAATCCGGCTAGGCTACTGCCAATAGTTAAGGATATGGCAAATGGTAATTGTACAGGTAGGGTCAGATTCGCCAGCAAGCCGTTAAACCCAAAAGTTCCACCCATGAGTGCGTAGGTGAAATACGCGCCAAGGGTAAAAATTGCACCATGAGCTAAATTAATGATGCCTAAAATCGAATAAACGAGGGTATATCCTAAAGCAAAAATTGCGTAGACACTGCCGATAGATAACCCATTTAACAATTGCTGAAAAAACAGACTAATATCCATGTAGCTACTATTTCAAAAATGTAAACTTACCTTTACTACCATCTGCTTCCATTTTGATTTGAGCTACGTAAAAATCTTTTTGTACTATTTCTCCTATGGGTGTAAAAGCAATTTCTCCGAGGGGTGTATTGTATTTACCAGTCAGTAGCTGTTTGTTCAATTCAGTCCGCAATGCTGGTAATTCTAACTTATTAACTTTACTTTTTTGATCTAAAGATTTTAGGGCTTCTACATATACCTGAACTGCGGCAAATGCTTGGGCGCTAAATTGTGGTGGTTCTTTTTTAAATTGGTCTAGATATGCTTGACGAAATTTAGTATTAATTTCGCCAGGATGTTCTGGACTGTATGCTTGAGCAATTAGTACACCATTGCAAAGCGCCTTACAAACTGGGAAAATATTAGATGTATTAAGACCATTACCACCAACAATTAAGCCTTTATAACCTAATTCTCGCAGTTGTCTAACTAAGTTACCACCATCAGCAGCTAACCCAGAAATAATTACTAAATCTGGTTTGAGGTTAATTGCATTGGTGGCTTGGCTTTGGAAATCTGTATCGCTAGTTTGGAATTTTTGGACTGTAACTAGTTCTAAATTCTGTTCTTTAACTGTTTGCTGAAAAATTTCGGTTTCTGATTTGCTAAATGCGTCATTTTGCGCGAAGAAAACAGCAACTTTTTTAATGTTAGGATTTATCTTGAGCGCAGCTTTAATTGAATTTGGTGCTACTACAGAAACTGGTGCGGAAACCCGCGCAATATAATCACCTATTTCTGGTATACCTTTGGCTGTATTTGAGGGTGCAAGTACAGGAATTTTAGCCCGTTCAGCAATGGGATTAGCACTAAAGGCTTGTTGTGATAAAGTCGGGCCGACAATCCCCACAACTTTATCTTTATTAATTAATGCTTGAAAGGCGTTAATTGTACCAGCTTCATCGCCAGCAGTATCTTGAAAGACTAATTTAATAGGTGTACCATTAATTCCACCTTGATCGTTAAAATATTTTTCAGCAATTTTAGCGCCAGCTACTTGTTCTTGTCCAAGTAAAGCAACATTACTGGTTTGGGCTACAGCAATCCCTATAGGAATAACTGTTGATGTTTGTGGAGTTGCATTATTATTTGCCGGATTTGTGCTAATGGTAGAGCTACTACAGGCAGTGAAAAATAAAGCGCAAATGGGTAGTAATGCTGTGGTACGAAGAAAGGCAGTGTTCATTAGAAATATTTATGTAGTTATGAGAAATGCCAAAAAGTTAGTTATTAAATCATTTTTATTTGACCATGCAAATGTAACTGTTCAAAGTGTTAATCAATACATTTTTTAAGAATGCAGATATAAAAAGCAGATGAATTTGCTAACTGTTGGGGTCAACGAGAAAGTTATAGTTCATAATATCTTACTCTGTGTTGCGCTTACACACTCAAAATTTGCATAAAGCGGCGGTCAATCCAATCTTTCCAGCACCATAGTAAAGGGTGGGGTGGTAAGGTGAATGCGCCTTTGGTAGCGATCGCTCTTTTGTCCCCTGTACCAATTAAACTTAAGTATTGTTGCTGTGGGATGTAAGCTTTGGGCGGTTTGCCTAAAATCATTCGTTGCAAGTTTTCAAATAACGGCTTACCTTGACGCACTGCAAATACACCAGCTTTGGGACGTGGATGATTTACCATTGTGGCAATATCACCAGCAGCAAATACCTGCGGATGGGTTTGAGATTGCAAGGTGTCGTTAACTAAAATAAAGCCTTGTGAATCAGTTCCGAGTCCGGTAGTTTTTAACCAGTCTGCTGCTGCTGCTTGTGTTACCCAAAAAACTTTGTCACACTCTACCACTAGCCCCGATTCAGATTTGACTGCTAATAATTCTTGATTTATCTGTGTAATCTGAGAAACAGACTCGCCTAGATGCAGCTTAATACCTCGACGAGTTAAAACTTGTTTTACTTGACGCTGCACTGAGTGATGATTATGCGGCAAAATTTTCTGATGGCGATGAAATAAATGAACTTCCAGATTTTGAACTGGTTGCTGGTTCGCAATCAAGATTTGCTGTAAATGTGCTTGCATTGCGAGTGCTAATTCTACGCCACCCACACCACCACCGACAATTGCTATTTTGAGTTGCTGCTGAGGATTTTCGTGAACATTTTGCAGTAGTTTATACCAACAGTCTAGGAGTTTGGCTACTGGTTTAGCTGCAATAGCGTATTCGGCTGCACCTGGTACAGAGATTGTCGCGGGAGTGCTGCCAATATCAATAGACAGTACATCAAAATTTATCGGCGGACGATTAGCACAAATTACTTGACGATTTTCTAAATCTAAACCAATGGCTCGGTCTACATATAAATGTGTATGGGCAAAGTCAGCTAATCTTGACAAATTAATGTGGCACTCATCGTAACTATATAATCCAGCAATGTGTCCGGGTAACATTCCTGAATAAGGTGTGTCTAATGCTGGGGTAATTAAAGTTAAACGTACTCCTGGTAGTGGTTTCATCCCAAACATTTTGAGGGCGATCGCATGACTATGACCACCACCAACTAGTACTAAATCAGGCATAGAATTCTTTCGATGAACACTGTATGATTTTTGAATATTTTCTACAATATCCTTTCCGACACGGTAGCGATGACTATCCGCCATGCGACTGAAGCTGATTTACCTGCGATCGTAGCTATTTATAATGCGGCAATTCCTAGCCGTCTCGCTACTGCTGATTTAGAACCTGTATCTGTGGAAAGTCGGCGCACTTGGTTTCATGGGCGATCGCCTCATTTTCGCCCTTTGTGGGTAATTGAACAAGAAGGCAAAATTGCTGGCTGGCTGAGTTTCCAATCATTTTACGGTCGCCCAGCTTATCAAGCTACTGCCGAAATTAGTATTTATATCGCCCCAACTTTTCATCATTGCGGTTTGGGACGACGACTGTTAAGCCTTGCAATTTCCGAAAGCCCCAATTTAGGTTTAAAAACGCTCTTAGGCTTTATCTTCGCCCATAATCACCCCAGCCTCAAGCTGTTTGAAACATTAGGTTTTCAACGTTGGGGATATTTACCGCAAGTAGCAGAACTAGATGGGGTCGAACGGGACTTAATTATTATGGGTTTGCGAATTGGGGAAAAGAAGTCTGAAGTGTGAAAAGTAGGTGAAAAAGTTGTTTATATTTGTACTTTTTTATACACAAACTAGTTTTATCCCAGGAAATGAGTAATAATTACTATAGGACTCATATTTGATTTCTGAAAAAAATCAGTACAGCCAGATCAGCCGTCTTCCCTACTCCCCATTCCCTACTCCCTGCTTACACAACTAGATTCAGGAATCAAACCGTATTCCTATATATTGGTTTATGTATAGAAAACCATAGACATAAATCAATAGTTATCATCTATTAATTCAATCCATAGATATATAAGAATTAATTAGAGTAATTATCGCTGATTTATCTAATCAACTAATTCCCTTTTGCCTCAGATAACGGTAAGCTTAATCTAACAAAATTAAGCAAATATAAACTTGCGTTTTTGAATAGTGCATAGTGGCGGGATCAAAGCAATTTGGTGCCAAAACACTAATTTCTGTTTAAATCTAGGGGTATTTTCATGGCTCAGTTTCTACTAGAGACTGTTTGGCTAGTTCCTTTATATGCCTTAATTGGTGGGCTTTTAGCCGTACCTTGGTCGCCGGGGATCATCCGCAAAACTGGGCCAAGGCCAGCAGGTTATGTAAATTTAGTAATGACATTTTTGGCGTTTGTCCATAGTGCGATCGCCTTACAAGCAACTTGGAATCATCCACCCCAAGAAGTATTTATTCATTGGCTATCAACAGCAGGTTTAGATTTGACCATTGCTGTTGAACTTTCGTCAATTAGTGTAGGCGCGTTAGTAGTAATCAGTGGTTTAAATTTGTTAGCACAGATTTACGCTATTGGTTACATGGAAATGGATTGGGGTTGGGGACGCTTCTATTCTTTATTAGGACTATTTGAAGCGGGATTGTGCGCCCTTGCCTTATGTAATAACTTGTTCTTTAGTTATGTAATCCTCGAAGTCCTCACCTTGGGAACCTACCTGTTAGTAGGTTTATGGTTTAGTCAACCCTTGGTGGTAACAGGTGCGAGAGACGCTTTCTTAACCAAACGGGTAGGAGACTTGTTTCTGCTGATTGGGGTTTTAGGTTTATGGCCTCTGGCGGGAACTTGGGATTACAACGAACTGGCTGTATGGGCGAAAACTGCGGAAGTTGACCCGACAGTAATTAGTTTAGTGGGTTTAGCCTTAATTGCCGGGCCGATGGGTAAATGCGCCCAATTCCCCCTGCACTTGTGGTTAGATGAAGCGATGGAAGGCCCTGTTCCCAGTACAATTTTGCGGAACTCGGTAGTCGTAGCCAGTGGTGCATGGGTACTGATTAAACTGCAACCCGTGTTAACTTTATCACCCCTAGTTTCTACTGTGATGGTAGCGATTGGGGCAGTAACAGCTATTGGTGCTTCGTTAATTGCGATCGCACAAATTGACGTGAAACGCTGCCAATCTTATTCTGTGAGTGCTTACATGGGCTTAGTGTTCATCGCTGTAGGCACACAGCAAGATGATGCTGCACTGTTATTAGTACTTACCCATGCCTTATCTGCTGCCTTGTTAGTAATGAGTACTGGCGGCGTGATTTGGAATAGCATCAGCCAGGATGTCACCCAACTAGGTGGTTTATGGTCACGTCGTCCCATCTCTGGTTTAGCGTTTATTATCGGCACATTAGGATTAATTGGGTTTCCACCCCTTGGTAGTTTCTGGGCATTGATGAAATTAGCCGATGGGTTATGGGAAACTCAACCTTGGCTAGTTGGGATAGTTATAGCAGTTAACGCATTAACAGCCGTTAGTTTAGCTAGAGAATTTGGCTTGATTTTTGGTGGTAAACCTAAGCAAATGAGTGAGCGATCGCCAGAAGTTCACTGGCCGATGGTGTTGCCAATGGTGATTTTATTCGGATTTGTCCTCCATTTACCTTTAGTGTTGCAAAGCTTATCACTCTTACCCGACTGGGCAAGCCTCAATAAAGATGTTGCACTCCTACTAATTTGGTCGAGTATTTTTGGTTGTAGCGTCGGTGGCGTAATTTATCTTGGCAACATTCCCAAACCAGTCCGCCTACCTTGGAAAGGTTTGCAAGACTTGTTAGCTTACGACTTTTACACCCCCAAACTCTACCGCCTAACCATCATTTTCAGCGTTGCCCAACTGGCAAAATTTGCTGATATGGTTGACCGCTTCGTAGTAGATGGCATTGTTAACTTTGTTGGGTTGTTCTCCCTCCTCGGTGGCGAAGGCTTGAAATATAGCACCTCTGGACAAACCCAAACTTACGCCTTCACAGTCCTTTTAGGCGTTGGTCTTTTAGGCGCTTGGGTGACATGGCCATACTGGGGCGTACAGTTTCTAGAGTTAATGTTTTAGTCATTTGTCATCTGTGGTTATAAATCCCTAAATTACCATGCTGAGTGTTTTAATCTGGACACCAATCATCGCTGCTTTAATTATTGGGTTTTGGCCTAGTAATGCTATTCCACCAAATCGCGTGCGCTTGGTAGCCCTTACCATATCTGGTTTAATCCTGTTGTGGAATCTATTCATCCTATTTAAATTTGACCTCAGCACTCCTGGGATGCAGTTTCAAGAATATCTACCTTGGAACGAAACCCTCGGTTTAAGTTATCAATTAGGAGTGGATGGGCTATCAATATTAATGTTGATTTTGAATAGCCTCCTGACTTGGATTGCTATTTACAGCAGCAGCAAAGATACAGAAAGACCCCGCCTATTTTACTCAATGATTTTGTTAGTAAGTGGCGGCGTTGCTGGTGCTTTTTTGGCAGAAAACTTACTGTTGTTTTTCCTGTTCTACGAATTAGAATTAATTCCCTTTTATTTATTAATTTCAATTTGGGGCGGCGAAAAACGGGCTTACGCTGGCATTAAATTTTTAATTTACACGGCGGTTTCCGGCGCATTAATTTTAGCCACCTTTTTAGGTATGGTGTGGCTGACAGGTTCCACAAGCTTTGCCTTTGATGCTGTCTCCACTCAAACCCTGTCTGCTGGACTGCAACTGCTGTTACTAGCAGGAATTATCCTTGGTTTTGGCATCAAAATTCCTCTCGTTCCCTTCCACACTTGGCTACCTGATGCTTATGTGGAAGCTTCCGCACCCATCGCCATTTTGTTAGGTGGTGTATTGGCAAAGTTGGGAACATACGGTTTATTGCGGTTTGGCATGGGGATGTTCCCCAACGCTTGGAGTACTGTTGCCCCAACCTTGGCAATTTGGGGGGCAATTAGCGCGATATATGGGGCAGTAGTAGCGATCGCCCAAAAAGATATCAAGCGGATGGTAGCATACAGTTCTATCGGTCACATGGGCTATGTATTGCTTGCCAGTGCTGCTAGTACTTCCCTCGCCCTAGTTGGTGCAGTTTCCCAAATGTTCAGCCACGGTATCATCCTTGCCATTCTCTTCCATTTGGTAGGAGTCGTGGAGGCTAAAGCCGGCACACGCGAGTTAGACAAACTCAACGGTTTAATGAGTCCAATTCGTGGCATACCTTTAATTAGTGCCTTACTTGTATTAAGTGGCATGGCTAGTGCTGGTATTCCCGGTTTAACAGGATTTATCGCTGAATTTATCGTCTTTCAGGGCAGTTTCTCTGTTTTCCCCATTCCGACAATATTATGCGTTGTCGCCAGTGGTTTAACGGCGGTATATTTCGTCATCCTGCTGAACCGCACCTGTTTTGGTAGACTCGACAATGATTTAGCCTACTATCCCAAAGTTTTGTGGTCAGAGAAAGTACCAGCCTTAATTTTGGCAGTCCTCATCATCTTTTTAGGAGTCCAACCTACTTGGTTAGTGCGCTGGAGTGAAACCACAACCACGGCAATGGTAGCAGCAATTACCCCTGCGGAAAAAACCGTAATTTCTCAGGTTGCGTTGAAGTAAAAAGAGAATTACGCAACCGATACAGGAGAAAATATGAATCTCACCTTAATTCCCAGTGGTCTTGTAATGTTCCGCTTCTTAATAGCACCCTTCCTCCTGTGGGATGCTTGGGATGGTGATACGAGTATTTGGTTTTTAGTAGGTTTTACTGCTGCTTTTCTTTCCGACATTTTTGATGGCATTATTGCCCGGCGACTTGGTGTTAGCAATGCCAAATTGCGACAAGCTGATAGCTGGGCTGATACCTGCCTTTTTAGTTGTATCTTTTTAAGTGCTTGGCTGGGATACCAAGATATTTTGATAGCTTATTGCCTTCCTTTATTGATGGTGATTTTTGCTCAAATTGTGTGGTGGATAGTGAACTTAATTAAATATGGTAAACCCGCCAGCTATCACACTTACTCAGCTAAGTTTTGGGGAATTACATTATTTATTGCCATTGTGGCATTGTTTGGATTTAACTACGCTGGCATAACTTTATGGCTAACTTGTATTGCCGGAACTATTTACAGCATCGAAGAAATTGCGATGACGTTAATATTGCCAGTGTGGACGCATGATGTTTTGAGTATTTTTCATGCTTTAAAAATACGTCAGCAATTACAAAAAACCGATATTTCTACTGTCTAAAAATACATTTAATATCCAGGAACCAATATGGTACAAACTCCAGAAAAACCTGTTACTAAAATCCCACCTTCAAAACATGAATTTGCGGAAGTAATTCATCGTTTAGAAGCTGGCGGTTCAATGTTACCAGACACGCCAGAAAACTTAATGCAAATCATCGGGATTTATAAAGCTTACGCTGTCCCGATGGATTTTTACTGGCGTGACTTATTATATATAGCTGAACAGGTATTTTTAGAGCCATTTGCCTTTTTTAAATACTTCTTACCCAAAGAGTATTTAGACCTGCATAATCATTACGCTGGCGATACTGCTGATTTAAGAATTTGGCGTGGTGAAGCAACAGCCCATCCTGAACTTTTGGCATTTATGGAAAAGGGTGAAACCTTGAAAATGCCAAAATTATTGCATCACTTATTCCACGATCGCATCAACATGGAATTTGCGGAAGCTTGTATGCGGGCAATGCTTTGGCATAGACAGATGTATGCGCCAGTCAATCAATTTGATGCGTATCTCGACTCCGAAGAATACAAAGCCAACGCCGACAGGGCAATTAAAGCTTACTTCCAAGGCAACCCCGTAATGCTGGGACTGTACAAACTGTTTCCTGATATGTTTTTGGAACAGTGCCGCCAGATGTCCTACTACTCTAACCTCGGCTTGTTCTGGGAAGTCATGGCCCCGGTATTCTTTGAAATGTCCGACATCTACGACGAAGGTGGGTTTAAGGGTGTACCTGACGCAATGAACTTTTTGGTCAATGGCATATTTGCGATCGCAGGTCGTCCCATTTACCATCATGTTTATATCCGTGGCGAATGCTACGAAATTATCCCCAAATCAAAAGGCTTCACCTGGCTGTACGAAGCAGCATTACCCTACGTAGAAGCTGTATTCTACCGCACCGCCCCCTTCAGAGGCACAAAATCTTACAACGCCCAAGCCGGACAAGTGCCAGATGACCAAAAAGATTTCCACTACGGCATTCTCTACGCCGATGTCTTTCCTGTGGGAACTGCTGGTATTCCACCAACATTATTAATGCAAGATATGTTGCACTTTTTACCACAATATCTTGTTGATTATTACAAACAACATTGCCGTGGTGAAGACGATATGTTGATTCAGTTGGGTATTAGTTTCCAACGCTCAATGTATAACGTTACTTCTGCCGTTATTCAAGCCCTAAGAACTGCACTTTTATATCCCTTAGATGACCCTAATCCTAAACATTTGCAAGCCAATCGTGAGTTTTTTGAACAGCAATTAAATCGCTTTACCCGCGCTGATTATGGTATGCGTGATGCTGCCCGTCTACGGAATATTCAAACCCCAGATTATCGTTAATTAAATAGCAAGGGATTTTACACGGATTTCTCAAGGGATATTAGGTCAAAATTCCACATAATTTACCCCAGAAAGGTGATTATGTGGAAAAATTCTGTATAATATCTAAAAAAGGTCTAAACAAGAAGCTTTCCCTAGATTTTTGATCGGGGATACTTCTATTACAATTTATGAAGACGATACACGGAAAATTTCTGTGTAACAAATAGTTGTGCTGTTTTGTGTTACTGGGTGGGGGTAATACCTGAAAGATATTAATTGGTAGTGTTTATTATTTATAGCTTGCCTGGCATTTGATTAACAAGTACGGGCAAGAAAAGTGAAGCTAAGGTAAAAAAATTCAGGCTACTATTCCCCGTAAGTTTAAAATTACCCGTTTCTACTTCTATGAAGAATTTTTCTGGTCAAAACCTACGCGGGCGTAACTTTAGTGGTCAAGACCTGACAGGTGCAGATTTTAGTGATGCAGATATTAGGGGTGCAGATTTTAGCAATTGTATTTTGCAGATGTCGAGTTTTAGAGGAGCAATAGCAGGAGTACAAAAACGATGGATAGCCATCAAGTTTATCGCTGCTTTTATCTTATCAATTATTTTAAACTTTCCCATACTACTATCTAACATAGTTATTACATTATTTCCATTATTAATATCCCCAGACATAAAAGGCTGTATAGTTTCTTTTAGTATTTTGGCAATTACTGAGTTCATCATATTCGGTTTTGTTCGTGAAGGCTTTACTTTACCAATACTAATTCAAGTAATGTTATTGTCTGCTTTATCTTCATCCCTTCTGTTCTTTAAAGCTGACATATTTATAGTATTTGTATTTTTCTTATGGATGCTTGCACCATCACTTATTAGCACTGGTGGGATGGTACTAACAGTTATATTTGGTGCAGCAGGAATGGGTGCAGGCAAAACGATGGTAACTGGCTCATTAATGGGTTTAGTAACAGTACTGTTGTTATTGGGTAGTATTGAATTTTTGTTACAATATATACCTCTGGATGTGTATAAAGATTTAGGATTAACAATAAAATTTAATTTCCTGGTAATTTCCTTTATATTTGTAACTAGCGCAACAGTAATTAACTTTCTGCTCTATTTCCTCATGGCAAACAAGGCTCTTCGCGGAGATAGAAGATTTTTTCTTGTTCGTTTTGTTAGTGTTACCTATAGAACAGTCGGAGCAACTTCTTTTGCTGGTGCTGATTTAACTAACGCCGATTTTACTAATGCTAGATTGAAGAACACGAACTTTCACCGTTCTCGTAAGCAAAATACAATTATTACTCATGCCTGCTGGCGAGGTGTTAAAGAACTTGATACAGCTCGTTTGGGAAATTCGATCTTAGACAATGCTCAGGTTCGTCAACTCCTTATTACAGGAAAAGGTATTAACCAAAAATACTCTGCTTTATATCTAAATGGAGCTAACCTTGTTAAAGCTGAACTGAATGGATCTGACTTCAGAGAAGCAGATATTAGCAATGCTATTCTCATGAATGCAGACCTGCAAAACGCAAATCTTACAGAAATAAAGGCTATTGGCACTGATTTCTCTAGGTCTTATATGACTGGAGCGTGTATAGAAAATTGGAATATTGATGTAACAACTAAACTTGATGATATTAACTGCCAGTACATCTACCTCCTCACAGAACAGCAAGAGCGTCGCCCCAACAGTGGTGAGTTTGCTCCTGGTGAGTTTACCAAGCTTTTTCAGGAAGTTCTTAGTACTATTGATCTCATTTTTCAAAATGGCGTTCATTGGAAAGCTTTTATTGCGGCGTTTAACAAAGTTCAAGTTGACAATGAAGGTACTGAACTCACTGTTCAAAGTATCGAGAATAAAGGGGACGGCGTAATCATCGTTCGGGTCAATGCATCATCAGAAATCAACAAAAGCAAAATTCATTCTGATTTCATGCACCAGTATAAGTCAGAATTAAAATTTCTTGAAGCTCAATACAAGGTGCAACTAGAAGCAAAAGAGAGTGAAATCAGTATTTATCGTGAACAAAGTGTAAATATGTGGGCAGTAATCAATTCTCTTGCCAATCGTCCAATTAGTTTCCAAACCACTGCAAAAGTTATGAATAACAGTCCAGAGCAAAGTCAATCTATTAGCGTTGGTGAAAGTTTAAGCATTAACGCTACCAACTCTGTTGTCAACTTGCGAGATTTAAGTGGAACTGTTACTAACACAATTAATCAATTGTCTCCTAACGCCACTTCTGATGAATCTAAGCTGAAAAATTATCTTGAAGAACTGCAACAAAATATTGAAGCCTCAGAACTGAATGATTTAGATAAGGCTGATGCGCTTGAACAGATCAAAACTCTTGCTGAATTGGCAAAACATCCTTCTAAGGCAGATAAGGAAACTATTGGACGTAGAGCTATTAAAATCCTCAAAGCTACTGTTGATGCTGTTCCAAAAGCTACTCAACTTATTGAATCTTGTGCAAAACTGCTACCCTTGATTACTCAAGCATTAGGTTTGCCAATGTAAGAAGTAATCTTGAATCAGTCACCTACTTAAAAATAAGCGTTTCAATCAACTCAGTTTCACAAGCAGCTTTGATGATGATTACCCTTGACCAAGTGCTGGAAACCGCTTTGCAATTACCCTACGAGCAACAAGAAATGTTCATTAAAATTCTCCAAAATCGCCACCACCAAAGCCGTCAAGATGAAATTGCTGCGGATACTCAACAAAGTTTAGCTGATTTCAGTGGAGGTAGTTTTCAGCCTCTATCAGCCAAAAGTGTAATTGCTCAATTGCGCGAATCTTTGAACCAAGAAGAAGAATGAGACTTCTGGTTTTAACGCCGAAATTTAAGTGAGCATTCTGTAAATTTGTGAAACGAAATGCTGACCTTCAGCAACAAATTGAAGACACTCTTCCGCAAATGGAAGCAAGAATAATTAACCGCAGATGGACGCAGATAAATTTGTACCTCAACAGACGAGTAAAGGCTGTAGTGCAAATACTAACATTAATCAAAAAAGTCTTGAAAAACTTACTATTATTTTGCAGTGACCCAAAATAAATGTAGAGACATAGCATTACTACGTCTCTACATTTTTTCTCAATTTTTCACTTCTCTAATTAATTCGCTACTTCAGCGAGTTCAATAATCCGCCCTTCATAGTCTTTAATTAAGAAATTTAAAGGCTTTTGGTTGCGAATTTTAAATTTTAAACCACGGGTTTCTACCCGCAATAAAATCATTTCTAAGCAGTCACGGTCAAAACAAACGTGACGCTGTTGATTTTTGCTGCCTAAACTCGCTCCGGTAATGACGTGTAGCTGGGTATTCTTTTTCAGTTGATACCAGAGTCCTTCGTTGGCATTGTTCATTGTTTTGCCCGACCAACTAGGACTGGCGGACATATACAAAGGATCTATCGCTGTTGTGCCGATGGTTTGTTCATAGTTGTAGTAGTAGTGCAGAGGCACTTCTGCGGCTGGTAAATCGAGTAGCCCTTCGTACAACTGTCGAGCAATTTCCAAATCTGACACCATCACTGTGTGAACTTTGGGCGCACTGCTGAGAAACATCCACATCGCACCAGCATAAGCCGCCAGCAGCATGACCATAATGCCTTGAGTCGAAAACAGACTATCTAAAGGCAGGGATGGTAAAAATGAGCCAAAAGTCAACGGGGCAAGTAAAAACTGCATTACATTAGCTGCTATAACCATGAACAAATTGAAGATTGTATAAGGGAGCCGCTTTTATTTTTATTGATAGAGACTAATATTAAGTCCTTGTCTTTAGTGTATCAATACTAAAGTGGTCTGATCTGGGACAGCAAACAGACATAAACGAAAATTTTACGGTTTGCACTCTGGGGCTATTGTTATAAACATTAATCTTAACAACTCTTAGCGAAAAGGCTTATGCAAATTCCTCATTTTCCCGAAACAAATCACCCGCTAGTTAAGTCGCTGTTTCATCACAATGACCAGGAACTGCTGAGTCTATTTCAACGATATCCAGAGGCTGGCAAGTATTTCACGGTGATTTTTTGTCGTTACAGCCCGATTGTATATACTTTAATTCAACATTCAGCGCGATCGCCTGTCCAGGCAGATTATCTGTTTGCCCTGACTTGGCGACATATCTATTACGAACTGGGCGGACTGGATTTAGAAAACCCCCAACCCGGACAAGAAGGTTTAACCTTACAAAATTGGCTAATTAACATCACAGCTTTTTGTATTAACGAGATTGAACTTCCACCTACGGAAGCCATTCATTATTCGCTGCAAGCCACTTCGCCGCCTTTATGGTGTTATGTGGAAAAAGCTTTAGACCAGCTACCCCCGATTTTACGTTTGATGGTGTTGATGGCACAAACTTTCCATTGGAGTGAAACCAGAATTGCAGCTTATTTGCAAGCGGAAGGTGAAAGAATTGCCCCTGCCGAAGTAGCCAATTTTCTCCAGGAAGGCTATCGTATGCTAGAGGCTAAATTACCTGCTGACATCCGCTCTATATACCTGGGAGAAGATTTGGTTCTATCATCAACTACGTAATATTGCTGGTGTTATTGGTAATTATGCCGCACAAAATAAAACTTTTACTGAAACTTTATACTTTAAGCCGAATTTCCACAGGTAAGTTTTATGCAGCAACGGCATTTTTTCCCATCTGCTCACACCTTAAATTCTAGAAGCTACGAATTTTGGCTGCTTAAAGGTATCACTACTGGGCGGCGGGGTGATCATTTCCCATTTTTTAGTTTTTTCTTTTTACTGTTGACTTTTTTATTAACTCCAATTGTGGCCAATGCGAGTGATATTACTCAACAACTTCATCGTCCTGTAAACAGTTCAAGTTGGCAATATGACAGAGATGAAGCTGATAGTTTGCTGCGGATTGGTGAACAGCAATATCGCTCAGGTAATGCAGCAAAAACTATTGACTCTTGCTTACAAGCTTTAGAGATTTATCATTCCATTGGTGATGTCAGAGCTACCGGGTTAACTTATGAATTACTAGCTAAAGCTTATATTCAACAAGAGCGTTACAAAGAAGGGGAAGACGCTTTACGCCGAAGATTAGCGATCGCACGGGATAGCAAAGATTTTCAAGCCCAAATTTTTGCCTTAAATAATATTGCCGCAATTCTTCTGCAAAAAGAGGAAACTGTCGCCGCCGGAAAAGCTGTGCAAGAAGCATTAACTATCGCTCAAGGTGTGAACAATATCGAAGGACAAGGACTTTCTTTGAGCAATTTAGGTTTAGTTATTGCCAGACTGGGTGATTATAACAAGGCGATTAAACTTTATGAAACTGCTTTAAGTTATCGCCGCCAAAAAAATGATCCGATTGGGGAAGCCAACACTCTGAATAATTTAGGTGATGCTTATCTGGCGGCGGGGAATTATCCCGATACCATCGGTGCTTATGGGTTAGCAATGCGGTTGGCGAGACTGAATGGCGATCGCAATATTCAATTACGCGCCATTGATGGTTTAGTCAAGGCGCATACTTCTGTCGGACGCAATGAACGCGCTTTTGAATTACTCCAAGAACGTTTAGTCATCGCCCAAGAATTACAAAATCTGCCAGAACAGTTAAAATCATTTGAATCTTATGCGGCATTCTATGAGCGGTTAGGTAATTATGCCACAGCCAAGAATTTTTACGAACGAGCAATTGCGATCGCCAATACTCTAGAAGACACGAAACGCGAACTGGTGTTAAAAGATAGATTAACAAAGTTGCAGAAAAAGCGCAGTTGATGTTTACGGGATTGGTTTTATCCAACTGTTGATTAAAATATGCGATGGAAAAGCAGATCCCCGAATTCTTGAAGAAGTCGGGGATCTATTTGTATTGAAGAAAAATATATCGTGGTTGTCGACTCTGTGAGGTACAGGAAAAAATAATTAACCGCAGATGCACGCGGATGAACGCGGATGGAATTTGTGTGATTGACCTCAATTTGCTGCGACTATGTGATATAAAAAAAATAAATATAAATTAACTTAAAAAATCCTAATTACAGTCGGATTATTCAGTAATTCTTATTGTATAAATACCTAAATTAACACGATGTGCAACTTATTTTTTAAACCCCTCTCCAAACCTCTCCCCGACGCGGAGAGAGGCTTTGAGTCTTGCTCCCCTTCCCTGTCTGCGACACGCTGCGCGAACGTAGGGAAGGGGTTGGGGGTTAGGTTTAAGAGAAAGTTGCACACGACATAAATTAATCAAGATAAATATATTTATTGAGCAGGTTGCACTCTCCCTGATTGTTCCCAGAGTAAATAAAATTAATTATGCCTTTAGATTTAGAAAGATTTTATCAGGCTTGCAATCCTAGTCGCCCTCTGGTCATGGGAGATGCAAGCGATCGCCGTTATTATATCGATTTTGCGGCGGTGCGGGGCGGCAAAATTATTGAGGCTCTGCTGCGGACAATTACGCGAATTTCTCCTGATACTCCCACTTGTCAATTGTTTACGGGACATTTGGGTTGTGGTAAATCGACGGAATTATTGCGGTTGAAAGCCGAGTTAGAAGAGCAGAAATTTCATGTAGTTTATTTTGAGTCTACCCATGTCTTAGAAATGGCGGATGTGGATGTAACAGATATTTTACTGGCGATCGCAGGACAGGTGAGCGAAAGTCTGGAAGCGAAAAAAATCCGCCTCAAGCCGAGTTACTTCACGAAATTATTTACAGAAGTTGTCGATTTTTTACAAACACCAATTGACTTTGGTGTAGAAGCAGAATTATCTGTGGGGATAGCGAAAATCACCGCCAAAACCAAAGAAAGTCCCCAACTGCGGCGACGGTTAAGAGATTATCTCGAACCGCGTACCCAAAATATTTTGCAGTCCATCAATAAAGAACTCCTAGAACGCGCCAACAACGAACTAAAAAATCAAGGTAAGAAAGGTCTAGTGGTCATTGTTGATAACTTGGATAGGGTCGCAATTCGGCCTTTACCATCGGGGCGATCGCTGCCAGAATACTTATTTATTGAACGTGGCGAACAATTACGTAAACTAGCATGTCATTTAGTTTACACTATCCCTTTGTCGTTAATTTTTTCTAACGATAGCGCCGAACTGCAACATCGTTTGGGTGGTGGGGTTGCGCCCAAGGTTTTACCGATGATCCCTGTACGTTTGCGTT
This sequence comes from Anabaena sp. FACHB-83, assembly GCF_014697485.1. Taxonomy (NCBI): domain Bacteria; kingdom Bacillati; phylum Cyanobacteriota; class Cyanophyceae; order Nostocales; family Nostocaceae; genus Anabaena; species Anabaena sp. FACHB-83. The sequence continues at coordinate 20,177 of NZ_JACJRY010000051.1, forward strand.
CTGGGGAAATATTTAACCAAGGGCTATCACTGATGCGACAAATGGTCTTAGCCAGAGCTTTTCCTGACATTGAAGTGAGCGATCGCTTAAGCTTAGTTACAGAGATATTTGATAACCTGGAAACTTTGGATCGATTGTGCTTAATTAGCGGTGGTCATGTCCGGGATTTACTGGGGTTGCTGTTTGACTGCTTAAGAGAACAAGATCCACCTTTTGAGCGTGACTGTGTAGAACTAGTAATTCAACGTCAACGAGACTACCGCGCCCACGCCATTGACCCCCATGAATGGGAACTAATTTTTCAGGTGGTAGAACAGCAAAGAGTTGGTGGTGACATCGCCTATCACGCTCTTTTACGCAGTTTATTTGTCTTTGAATATCGTGACCATCGAGGTGCTTGGTTTGCTGTCAACCCAGTTATCGCTGAGACACAAAAATTTCAATCATGGTTGAAGATTCACAAGCAGATATAAAATCAGCTAACAAGCGGGCTTTACGCAGTTTAAGCAGAGCAATTTCCCTATCGCGGGGACAATTTTCTGTAGTGTTGGTTTGTTGTAACTATCGGGTTTTACAAACGCAAATCCTCCAACAAATAGAAGCATCTGCATCAAGTCCAGTCCAGAAACTCGTGATTCCCCAAAATGCGAGAAGTCTTTACAGCACAATTCATATCCAGTTGCGGACTGATGAACCACAACCATCTGCATTGAATATTTTGGGTTTAGAATCGGTAGAACATATTGATGATTTACTCAGTTCAATTAATCAAATTCGGGATGAATTTCCCAAACGTCACCTATTCCCGATGATTTTTTGGGTGAATGATGAAATATTGCAAAAAGTCGTGCGGTTAGCACCAGATTTTGCGAGTTGGGCGGCGACACCAATTCGCTTTGAAATGACAACGACACAACTGCAAGATTTTTTACGCCAAGAAACTGACTCGTTATTTGCAACAGTTTTACCGACACAACATCAAGATAATTCTGGTAATGAGCAATATTCTACCTTAGAGCAAATCTGGGAACATAACGATGAACTGCATTTTGCCATTCAGGAATTACGTCATCGCGGAATTACTTTAGAACCAGAATTATACGCCAGTTTAGAGTTTGTGTTTGGCTTGGATAATTATGTGGGCGATCGCATTCAGCGAGCCTTAACTCATTTTCAACAAAGTTTAAAAGTTTGGCAACAATTAGCCTTAGAAAACCGTACTGAAAATTCTCTCTCCACCATTCCCAATACTTGGACTACGGAATTAGATATTCTCAGTAATCATACTTCACCTTTAGTCCGTCAAGGTGTATTACTTTATTATTTAGGTTTGTGTTATATCCGCCTCGCCGAACAAAATCAAATTGAAAATCGTCGTTGTTGGGATGAATCGAAAGCTTATTTACAACAATCATGTAATGTTTTGGAGTTGGCGCAACGATTTGATATTGTTGCCGAATTTATTAGTCAACTCGCAGAAGTTTTAGAACATTTAGAAGAGTGGTCAGAATTACAGACAGTAGCGCAAAAATCTTTAGAACTACATCAAATTTATGGTAGTCAAATTCAACTGGCTTGTGACTATGGTTTTTTAGCCCAAGTTGCTTTGCAGCAGTCGCGGTGGATGCAGGCTAGTATTTTAGCCCATGTATCTTTATTAAAATTAGGAGAAGCTCAAAGACAAGGCGCTTCCCATCAATATTTATTTCCTTTATTACTGGCGCAAATTTATTATTTAATTTTAGCCGAAGCTCAACAAAGTTTAGGCGACCATAAAGTTGCAAATGAATATTTAGAAAAAGCTGCAAAAGCCCTACCAAATGCGTTAGAAAATAGCGCCCATCAATATAACGCCCATCGTTATATTCGCTTATTACGCACACTGCGATCGCTTTACTTTGCGGCTGGGCGATATTCAGAAGCTTATACTATCCGCCAAAAACGGCGTTCTGTCGAACAACAATATGGTTTTCGGGCTTTCATTGGCGCGGGACGTTTACAACCCCAACGACAAGCCACTAACCCCGCTTTGATGTCACCTTCGGGAACTAGCAGCGTTGCTTTAGAAATTGCGGCTTCCGGGCGAGAAGGCGATATTAATAACTTAATTGGCAAAATTAGCCGTGCTGACCAAAAATTAATGATTATTCACGGTCAGTCTGGTGTCGGTAAAAGTTCCACCGTTAGCGCCGGGTTAGTCCCAGCCTTACAAAATCGTACCGTCGGCGACCAAATTGCCGTGCCTGTGGTAATTCAAGTTTACACAGATTGGGTGCGTGAATTTGGGAAAGCTTTAACGGCGGCGATGTCTCACATTCAGCGAGAAGAAGTCATAGAAGTCAGCGCATCTGATAGTAATATACCCATCACCACTGCGGATATTTTGACCAAATTAACTGGAAATGCCAATAAACATTTAATTACAGTTTTAATTTTTGACCAATTTGAAGAATTTTTCTTTACTTGTAGTCAGTTAGCAGAGAGGCAAAAATTTGATAGATTTTTGCGAGATTGTTTAAATGTTTCCTTTGTGAAAATCATCTTTTCCATCCGGGAAGATTATTTATATCGGTTGCTGGAATTTAAAAATCTCGCTGCCTTAGAAGCAATTGACTATAATATTCTCGATAAAAATATTCGATATCAATTAAACAATTTTTCTCCCGAATATGCCAAGGTAATTATTCAAAAATTAACCGAGCGATCGCAGATGAGTTTAGAACCTGCGTTAATCGAGGCTTTGGTCGAAGATTTATCCGCAGATTTGGGCGAAGTCCGACCAATAGAATTACAAGTTGTGGGCGCACAACTCCAAGATGAACGGATTAATACATTAGCCCAATATCAACCATATCGCCCCAACAAACTGATTGAGCGGTATATTAAAGAATTAATCAAAGATTGCGGCCACGAAAATGAACGCGCCGCGTTATTAGTTTTATATTTACTCACAGATGAAACTAATCAAAGACCTTTTAAAACCCGTGCCGAATTAACTACAGAAATTGCTGAATTAGAAGATGCGGGTAAATTAGAATTAGTCTTGAATATTTTAGTTAGTTCTGGTTTGGTTGTGTTATTTCCTGATGTACCGGAACGCTATCAACTCATTCATGATTACTTAGTAGATTTGATTCGGTACTTGCAAGAACAAGAATCAAGTTTACAAGCCAAACTTGATCAATTACGCCGCAAAGTGGATCAAAGTGAATTTGAAATTGAACGCCTCAAAAGTGAACTGCGCCAAAAAAAGCAACAAGCTAGACTCCCAGAATCTCCGCCCCCGCAAGGGTTTGATTTAGTTACAGAATTACGAGAATTACGCAAGCGTGAAGAATTAAGTCAGTTAGAAATTGAACAATTAAGGTCGGTGTTGAAAGAAAAGGAACTCACAGCGCAACTCGCAGCCGCCCAAGAAAAACAAAGGCTAAACGAAGCCAGGTTAAACCGTTCTTTGAAAGTTGCTTTATCGGTAGCATTTTTAGCAATTGTTGGCTTGTCAATTTCCATCATTAGCGTTTTAGATAGCGAAATTAAAACCCTGAGTGTTTCTAGTGAAGCTTTATTTGCATCCCAAAAAGGTATCGATGCGTTAAAAGAAGGAATCAAAGCCGGGAGAAAATTAGAACAGGCTATTTGGGTAGACCCCTCCACACAACAGCAAGTGCAAACGGCGTTATACCAAGCAGTGTCAGGTGTCAGGGAGGTTAACAGGTTAGAAAGTCATACCGGAGGGGTGAATAGTGCTGTATTTAGCCGAGATCGCTTCTTAATTGTCTCCGGTAGCGCCGATAATACAATTAAACTCTGGCGGGCTGATGGTACTTTACTCAAAACTCTGTTGGGACATGAAGATATAGTTAACAGTGTTAGTTTTAGTCCCGATGGGCAAATTATCGCCTCTGGTAGTCAAGACATGACCGTGAGATTATGGAGTCGGGAAGGCAAATTACTCCACACCCTCAAAGGTCATACGGCTGTAGTGAATAGCGTGAGTTTCAGTCCCGATGGGCAAGTTATCGCCTCAGCCAGCACTGACAACACCGTAAAATTATGGAGTCGTGACGGGAAATTACTCCGCACCTTAAGCGGACATCAAAGTTCTGTTTTAGATGTAGCTTGGTCGCCAGATAATCAAATTCTCGCTTCAGCCAGTGCTGATCAAACTATCAAACTTTGGAACCGGGAAGGTAAATTACTCAAAACTTGGCCAGCACATAATGATGCTGTCAAAAGTCTAGCTTGGTCGCCCGACAGTAAAACCCTTGTTTCTGGCAGTTTAGACCAAACAATTAAACTCTGGAATCTCCAAGGTCAACTCATCAGAACTTTTTCTGGTCACACAGCAGAAATCACCAGCGTCAGTTTTAGTCCCAACGGTCATACAATTGCCTCAGCTAGTCTCGACCAAACCGTGAAATTGTGGAGTCCCACAGGTTTACTGTTGGGAACTCTCCGGGGTCATAACAATTGGGTAAACAGTGTGAGTTTTAGTTCTGACAGCCGGACTGTGATTTCCGCGAGTCGGGACAAAACTGTAAAACTTTGGCGCTGGGATGATGTGCTGTTACGTAACCCCAATAGTGACCAAGCTGACTGGATTACCAGTATCAGTTTTAGCCCTGATAGCCGCAACATCGCCGCCGCCAGTCGAGATTCCACAGTCAAAATCTTAAATAGCCAAGGGCAAATTTTACGCACCTTCTCAGGTCACAAAGGTCAAGTTTGGGGGGTGGCTTGGTCAAGGGATGGTCAAAATATTGCCTCAAGTAGTAAAGATAAAACCGTCAAGCTGTGGAGTCGGGACGGTAAACTGCTGCATACTTTAACAGGTCATCAAGATACAGTATTGGCGGTAGCTTGGTCGCCCGATGGTCAAGTTATCGCCTCAGCGAGTAAAGATCAAACCGTCAAGCTGTGGAATCGGGATGGCAAACTGCTGCACACTTTAACAGGTCATCAAGACGCTGTAAATTGGGTAGATTTTAGCCCTGATGGTCAATTGTTAGCCTCCGCCAGCGACGATAAAACAGTGATGATTTGGAGTCGGGACGGCAAACCACAAAAAACTTTAAAAGGTCATAATCGTCCGGTGAATGGTGTGGCTTGGTCTAGTGATGGTCAAACTTTAGCTTCCGCAAGTATTGATAGCACAGTTAAAATTTGGAGTCGAGACGGTAAACTACTCAATGATATTTCGGGAGACGGTGATAGCTTCATTAGTGTGAGTTTTAGTCCCGATGGCAAAATGTTGGTAGCAGCCAGTGAAGATAAACTCAAACTCTGGAACCGAGATGGTAGATTACTTATTGCACTCAAAGGTGATAAAGAAGAATTAACGAGTGTGAATTTTAGCCCAGATGGTAAAACTCTGGCAGCAGGTAGCGGTAAAGGAATGGTAGTTTTTCGGACTTTAGCAGATATTAAACTCGAAAATTTGCTGAGACGGGGTTGCGATTTGTTACATGATTATTTGCAGAAAAATCCTAAAGTTAGTCAGAGCGATCGCAGTTTGTGTTTGAAACAGTAAACCAAAATCATTCAGGTATTGTATTAAATTTTTTATCACAACTTTATCTAAATATTGCGAAAGCACAAAAAAACACGGTAAAAGAAATTTAGCTTGAAAAGCTACAGCAAATAAACGTCAAAAAACCTGACTCTACCTTTATGACTCGAACATCTTTCGCTGTTTTCATAGCAGCATTCGCACTGATGTGCAGTGGTATCACCACCAAAGCTGAAGCTTTTAGCATTACCCCTGATCGAAATGGGCCAACATTTATTCTTGATCAAGAAAAAAATTCTTTAAAAGCTATCAAACACTTGGAAATTTTCGATAATAAATATGATGTAAATTTTATTACTGGAACTTTTGAAGATTTATCACCAACAAACCGAGGAATTACAACTTTTTACCGCAATCAGCATCTTGCCCGTCAAGCTGGTATAACTCTTTGGCAAACTTTAATTAATTTCTCCGACTCATCAGGTAATTTATTTTCCTCTATAGAAGATGTTGACGGAAACTTATCTCATCAATGGAATATTCCCTTTGTTTTTCGTGATGGTCTTGGCGCAGGTTGGTGGCGGGGAATAATTGATGATAATTATATTGGCTTCGCTCGCGTAGGCAGAGTTAACGCTTCAACTTTCGATTTTACCGAACTCACCTACGCCAACTTTCAGTTATCAGCAAAAAAATCTGTACCAGAACCTCTAACTATTCTGGGTAGCTTGACTGCGGCTGGCTTTGGTATCGCCATCAAAAGAAAATTTGGCTCTATGTGCCAGGATTAATATCGCAGTTTATTTGAAAATCACTGAGTTGGTAATTTTGGATGTTCCTTGGAGTATTTTGCTACTAAGCCCGAAATTTCTGGGTTGTAAAGTCGCAGATAATTCCAATAATTACCAAAAACTTGACGGACGTAATTTTTAGTTTCATCAAAGGGAATTTCTTCGACAAATTCATCAGGGTCTTCTTTGGGTAAAGTTTGCAACCATTTAGAAACATTACCAGGGCCAGCATTGTAACTCGCTATAGCCAGCAATGAATTATTCCCATACTTTTGATGAGTATAATCCAAATACAATGTACCCACACTAATGTTGTCATTGGGAACTGTTAAATCAAAGTTTTTCCCATCTAAATTATTTTTTGAAGCAATCCATTGACCAGTGCTGGGTAACACTTGCATCAGTCCAACAGCACCAGCCACTGATTTAATTTCCGGCTCAAATCGTGATTCTTGACGAATTAATCCTGTAACTAGTAAGGGATTTAGTTTACGTTCGGCCGACCATTTTTCAATTTCTTTGAGATAAGGAAATGGATAGCGGGCTTGCCAGTAAGTGATTTGTTTACTTAAGGCTTGATATTGTTCTTTTTCTGCGGCTGTTTCTCTATCTTCCAACTTAGAAATAATATCTATTCCCGAAAGATTTTCGCCCCTAGCTAGACGCATCAAACCTTCAGTAAATTGTTCGGCAACTGAGGGCTGTTTTTTATTCAGAAATTCTGTTTCCCATTGCAACCAAGCATCACGGTCTTGAGCTAATAAATATAATTCTTTAAAGGTCTCAGAACCGGCGGTGGGAATTGGGCGCAGGCGCGGCACAACTTCCGGGTTGAGGTCGCGGACATTGTTAAAGTTGCCGACATTCAGCCCCAGAATATTAGCCGATCGCCAGGCATAATAAGACTGAGGAAACTGGCTAACTACATACTCAAAGGCTGATTTGGCTTCTTGTTGTTTGCCGAGTCTAACCGCCCATTTTCCTACCCAAAACCCGGCTCTGGGAGCCAAAATGCTGTTCGGGTTATTGGTGGTAATTGGTTGCGCCCATTCCCAAGCTGTGACGTAATCTCTGGCTTTGGCTTTATCTAGGGCAATTTTCCAGCGATATTCTGCCGCTTCATCAGAGTCACCATACTTGCCTAGTAGTAAATCCCAGGCTTGTTGTGCCGATTTTTGATCATTCAGCCCTGCGAGAATTTTGGCTTTGGTGGCTAGGGCGGTGGGGGCTTGTTCGGGGAATTGGGCAATGACTTGATTGAGGTATGGTATGGCATCTTGGCGAGTTTTAGCCATATCTGCCAAACGTAACAATGCGGTTCCCGTTTCTTCGGCTTTGGGGAATTGCTGGACTAATTGCTTGTAGGAGGCGATCGCTTTTTCTCTTTCTTGGCTTTGTCCACCTATTTGTAAGCCGCGCCCTATCCTGTAGAGAGTTTGGGCAGTTTTGGGTGCTTTTGTATAAGCGATCGCAGCTTTCCGAAATTGGGTATTTTCCCAATAAGCTGTGCCAATAGTCTCCCAATCGGCGGGTTTGAGGTTGGGCTGTTTTACCAATTGATCTAAGATGCCCACGATTCCTGCCTGATTGTAGGCATATTTCGCCAAAATTAATTTTAACTGGGGCTGATTGGGATTTTTTTGCAATCGCTGACGAATAATTTCCCAGGTGAGGGGATGGGAAGGAAATTGGGCGATCGCCCGATCTTGAGATTCTGGTTGACCGATTAAATATAATGCTTTCGCCGCCGCCGCTTCTTTGGGATATGCTTTCAGGACTTTTTGGCGCAAATCGGAAGCTTTGCCTTGTTCACCTAACAAGTCCTGTGCTTGGGCTTGTTTCAGCAAAATGTATGGCGCTAATACAGGATAGTCTTTTTCTAATCCTGTCAATAAATCTAGGGCTGCTTGAGCATCTCTGGTTTCAAGTAAATCACTGGCTAACAGATAGCGGGCGCGATTTCGGTCTGCTGAAGCCGAGCCTTTAGCGATCGCTTCTAATTTTGCGGCTCTTTCCACTGGTGATTGTGCCACCAATGGGAACACAGCCGATTTGACTTTGTTGGCTTCTGATAGTTCGTCTGACTGAGTTTGATTTATTTTCAGCCATTGAGCCACTGTTTTGCCAATCTCCGGTGCTGACACCATTGCGCCAGCCGAAAAGGCGAAAACTGCCGCGCCAATAATTATAGGAACTTGGTTTTTTTTAAGTTGCTTCAGCATTGATACTCGCTGAAAATTTTTGATGAATTTTTGAAACTCTAGCATTGTTAGCTAGAAGTGTTAGCAATTTTTAATTTTTGCAACTTTCTAATTTTACATAAGGACTTCCCATAATACATCTATTTTATTTATTCAGCCATAATCTATACATAGCAGGAATGTGAGCCAATTTTATTGGTAGTTGATCTTACAGAATTCAGGAGTCAGAATTCAGTATAGATTATCAGCACAGCCGTAGATGAAGAAAAAAGTTTAACACCACTCACAAGGCAAAAGTCAAACAATTTTGGATTTTAGATTTGCGATTTTAGATTAAATCCAAAATCCAAAATCTAAAATTCGGAGGGTCAAAAGAAAGAATATTCATCCCACAAGCCTTTTAGCAATTTCTTATGGTCACTGAGCGTACTTGTACTGAGCGCAGCCGAAGTGTGGTCTGTTTATTTTCGCCGACCTGTACTAGTTATACCCAGCTTATTATGAGAGAGAAATTTCATTTTCTGCCAAATGGGTAATAAATCCTCTTGAAAAACTTCCCTCCAAGAAGGATGACACTGTTCAATATATTGGCGAGCCGCTTGACTCACACCATCGCGCATCTGCAAATCTTGGAGATAAGGTTTCAGCGCCTCTGCCCAAGCTTGGGGACTAGAATTTTTAATCACAATGCCATCTCTATCAGGCTGTTGGATAAACTGCACACTGCCACTATGGGCGGCTACAAATACAGGTAGTCCTGATGATTTTGCTTCTAACACCACGTTCGGAGATATTTCACTATCGGAGGGAAAGACAAACATATCTGCACTGGCGTAAATCCAAGCAAGGCTTTCTTGGGGTAACACACCGGTTAGGGTGATATGGGGTGCTAAAAGTTGCTGTATCTTGGCTTTGGCAGTGCCTTCACCCACAATCAAGACGTGTAAAGCATATCCTTGGTCTAGCAATTGACAGGCAGCTTGAGCTAAGGTCATGATGCGTTTACTCTCGTCTACCCGTCCGACAAACAACAGTACCGGGACTTCTGGCGGGATACCAAAGGTGGTTTGTAAAAGAGCGCGATCGCGGTGTTGGGGGTGAAATCGCTGCTGATCTATCCCTCGCCGTAGTCGAGACAAGCGCGACTGAGAGACAAATTTTTGCATCACCGGGAAATCTTCTGGTTTGGAGAGCAACACCCAATCACTATCGCTAATCAACTTGTGCCAGCGCCGCATCATTTGTTGTTCTAGGCGCTCACCTAATTTCCACCGTTCCCATATCAAATTGACTAACCATTCCCAAACCAAAATCCGGCGAATAATCTCTTGAGAGTAAATCCGTGTAAAACTGCCTAAATCTGTGTGAGTGGAACATACCAAAGGAACTTTGTACCGTTGCGCTATCCAGTGGGCTGTGCGTGCAAAACTAAAGGCACTGGTAATGTGTAAAACATCGTGCTGTCGCAGTTGCCAAACTAAACCTAAATGGTAGGGCGATAAGTCGGTATTGCGAGAACGTTCATGGAGAAATGGTATATGCTTAGTTCCCAACATCGGTGGCAAGATGCGGTAACGTACATTCGGCGCGATCGCTATTTCTTGGGGCTTATTTCCCAGGTAATAAATTGTTAAGTCTATCTGGGGAAAATCAATTGCCGCTTCCGCAAATCTTTCCCAACATTTCACATGACCGCCGGCATACAATCCCCACTCTAAATCCACGAGTATTCCAACTGATAGGGAATGTTGTCCAACAATTGCCTCTCTAGACTTTTGTTGTCTTACCACTTGTTTAGCCTACTGTAATGCTTTGGACTTTAATATTGCTGTTCACTGGTAATTGGCAGCCATCATACTGATAATTATTTGCTGTTTTTAATACCAGTTGCTTGGGGTAATTATTGAAGAGAATATTACTTTCTACCTTGTAGTAAATACGTAGGTAATAGATTCTGCTGGGAAAATCGTTCTTGTCTGGAAGTGGCGCGGCTGAAGACAATAGAGCGCGATCGCTACCATCTCCCCCGGCAGGATACCAAAGAAAATCAATCAAATTCATGACAGACCCTCATGTGATTGCATTAAAAAACAACAGGATGAGGATCTGTCTTGTCCATGCCCAATCATGTGGTGATTTTAGAAAAATGTGTATATTTGGACAGTTACAGAATTTTAAAATATCACAGTAAGTTATTTGAAATTACAGCTAATTTGACAATTTATTTGCAAAATTAGCTGCTATTTTCTTTGGTGAAAAATTAACAATGACTGTGCAGTTAAAGTCTTTTCAGAACCAAACTCCTGTAGCGACTGATTTGGCATCTGCTTCTAACCCGAAAAAAGCCCGCTACGTTCCTTTACATCATCGACGCATTCTTTGTATCTTCCCCAAATACAGTCGCTCTTTCGGCACGTTTCATCATGCTTATCCACTAATGGGAAATGTCCGGGCTTTTATGCCACCCCAAGGGATTTTGATTGTGGCTGCTTATTTGCCACAAGAATGGGAAGTACGCTTTATTGATGAGAATTTACACCCAGCCAAAACATCTGATTATCAATGGGCGGATGTAGTGATTGTCAGTGGGATGCACATCCAAAAACCGCAGATTAATCACATTAACCAACTGGCGCATCAGCAAGGCAAAATTACTGTTTTAGGCGGACCTTCGGTGTCTGGTTGTCCAGAATATTATCCAGATTTTGATATTTTACATTTGGGTGAATTAGGCGATGCCAGCGATCGCATGATTGAGTATCTCGACCAACACCACCAACGTCCGCCACAACAAATTCGCTTTGAAACCAAGGAACGTTTACCCCTGAGTGAGTTTCCCACCCCCGCTTATCATTTGGTGAATCTGAATCATTATTTCTTAGCCAATGTCCAGTTTTCTAGCGGCTGTCCTTATCGTTGCGAGTTTTGTGATATTCCTGAACTTTACGGTAGAAGCCCACGGATGAAGACCCCAGCGCAAGTATTGGCAGAACTAGATGCCATGCTGGAATCTGGGAATATCGGTGCAGTATATTTTGTGGATGATAACTTTGTAGGCGATCGCCGTGCCACAATGCAGCTATTACCCCACTTAATTGACTGGCAACAGCGCAACGGTTATCCCATTCAATTTGCCTGTGAAGCCACCCTGAACCTCGCGCAAAGTCCAAAACTCCTGGAGATGATGCGCGAAGCTTACTTTTGTACAGTGTTTTGCGGTATCGAAACCCCAGACACAGAGGCACTGCAATCAATTTCTAAAGTGCAGAATCTCAGTATGCCAATTTTAGAAGCGATTCAGGTTTTGAATAGCTATGGTATGGAAGTTGTTTCAGGCATCATCATCGGCTTAGATACAGATACACCAGAAACCGCAGACCGCATCCTCGAATTTATTCGGCTGTCACAAATTCCGATGTTGACAATTAACTTACTTCATGCCTTACCCAGAACTCCTTTATGGCGGAGATTAGAAGCCGAAGGGCGACTCGTATTTGATGACAGCCGAGAATCAAATGTCGAGTTTTTGATGCCATATCAGCAAGTTGTGGAAATGTGGCGACGTTGTATCACTGAAGCATATCAGCCAGAATTTTTATATCAGCGATTTGCCTACAACATGGAACATACTTACCCCAACCGCATCGCTGTACCCAATAGTCCGGCGCGGACTTCCTGGGCAAATATTCGCAAAGGGTTAACTTATTTAACTAATATTTTGTTGCGTGTGGGTGTATTTGGTAACTATCGCCAAACTTTTTGGCAAATGGCTAAACCAGCACTCAAATCAGGGAATATAGAGTCCTTAATTCACGTTGGACTAGTGGGACATCATCTGATTCAGTTTGCCCAAGACTGTGCCGCACAAACAGAATCAGCCTCGTTTTATTCCCAAAAAATCCGTAATTAACTTATAAAACCTTGGAGTTCAATGTAGTGATTTGGGGTGGGAGTAGGGAGTAGGGAATGGGGAGTAGGAATACTATTTCTGAAAACAACTTAGTATCTAAATCCACACACCCATAAACCCCTTCACCCCATACACCCCTGATTAAAACAAAAATCTTGAGCCATAATCACTAAAGTCTGTCAACCTATAACAGCAAGGCTACGAAAACTGTCTAGCTCTGTTAACATTTTTTATAATTTCCTAACTTAGTGAGGAAATAGAGAAAAGCGATCGCCTTAACATTATGGAGGAGTGAAATGGGACTGAGCGACCAACTTTTAAACTCAGACAAAAAAGCAATGGTTGTTGATGACTGTTGCCAACTTTTAGAATCACAAATCACTTCTAAGTCAGGTCTTAGCGGTATTGCACTCAAAACTGCCTATGGAGTATTGAAAGGCGTTAAGCCCGGATATATCCCTTATGCTGTTGAGCAACTTCTACCAGAATGCTTTACAGCACTTGATCCAATGTGGCATGAAGGCTTACAAAATGGTGATCCAGTGAAGTATCTCACTAGTAATAAATCTCGCACAGCAGATGCACTCTTGAGTGTTACTGATGCCAGGGTGAAGAAGGTAACACGGCCTATTGTGCGAGGAACTTATGAAAAACTCAGAGGTTCAGCAAAACCATATATAGAAGAAGCTGTACCCGATTTTGCCCAAGTAATTAAGAAGTACGCTTAATTTTGAGTGCTGAGTGCTGAGTGCTGAGTGCTGAGTGCTGAGTGCTGAGTAATGAGTGCTGAGTGTGTACACTGAGCGTAGTCGAAGTGTGAGTGTTGAGTAAAGAATCGGCTATTTCAAAATAGGGAAGGATGGGGTGTAAAAACTCTTACACTCCTACACCCTTCAACCCTTACACCCTTTTACAACTGCCTAACTACTGGCTGACCATCTACCACTTCGCCAACTAAAACGACATCTGCACAGTTAACAAAGATGCCGTTTTCTAAAACGCCAGGAATATTATTGAGGATTTTTTCTAAATTCACTGGGTCATCAATGGAGTCGAATCTGACATCTAGGACAAAGTTACCTTGGTCGGTGATGACTGGCCCAGCTTTTTTTACACCCATACGTAGTTCTGGTTTACCGCCAAGTTGTTTAATGGCATTAGTCACAGGTGTAATTGCCATTGGAATAACTTCGACGGGAACTGCAAACACAGAACCCAAGCGATCGACTAGCTTACCACTGTCTACCACCACAACAAATTGTTTGGCTAGATAATCAACTACTTTTTCGCGGGTATGGGCTGCGCCGCCACCTTTAATCAAATTCTTTTGGGGGTCAACTTCATCTGCCCCATCAATAGCAATATCAATGTGGTCAACAGCATCTAAAGTGGTGAGAGGTACACCATATTCTTTGGCTAATACTTCCGATTGAAAAGAAGTAGGAATCCCGACAATATCTGTGAGTTCACCAGATTTCAAGCGATCGCCTAAATACTGAATTGTATACGCTGTTGTTGAACCCGTACCTAAACCGACAATTGAACCTGATTTTACTAGTAGGGCTGCGGCTTTACCAACCTCTTGCTTCATTAACTTTACAGGATCTGTTGCGGTCATTCCCAAAACTCCACAAAAACTGACTATAGTCCATCTTAGAAGGCAGATGACCCTCCATTCGCCTTTTTCTGTGGGAATAATGTGGAAGTTTTCTCTGTTATGGCGATCGGCTAAAAAATTAATTCGTAATTAAAACGTCCCACAAATTACGCATCCTTTTGAGAAGCTTGACCTAAACGCCGACGGGCTTCCTGCTTAATAGCTTCTATATCTGTATACTGCCCAGCACCACTGTCAATCCCAGCTTGCCAAAGACTACGTAATTCATCAATATTTTGCAACTGTAACAGGCGTTTTTGCTTCCAGTCTCGTAATGCTTCTCTAATCACTTCACTACTGCTGGCATATTCACCAGATTCTACCGCATTGCGTACAAAAGCGACCATTTCTGGGGTAAGCGCAACACTAATTTTTTCGACGTTAGACATAGCTGCACATAAATTTTTACTCTAGAGTAGCAAAAATTCTTACCAAAATCTAAAATTAGACAAATTCCTAAACACAGACAAGGAAGAGAAATCATTGAGGATGGCTATAGTTGTTCACGAATGACTTAGGATGGCTAAAAGTATTGGTATTTAGGAAATGCGGTTGATTTTGTACAGTAAACCTGGTTGTCATTTGTGCGAGGGCTTGCAGGAAAAACTAGAGCAAATTTTAGAGACAGACAATTTGGGTGTTGAGTTAGAAATTCGTGACATTACAACTCGTGAAGATTGGTTGCTGGCTTATCAATATGAAGTCCCAGTGCTGGTTTTAGCTAATCTCCCCGGTGTAGAAGCTTTTGAACAACCTCTACCACGTCCTTCTCCCCGTGCAAATGTCCAGCAAATTCAGCAAATGTTGTGTAAGTATTTATCCAATATCAAAAAAAATGATGCAGAATAAGCGCAAGATACGCGTGTGGCGAGGTTCACAAGATGAAATTGCGGGAATTACTAGCAGCAATAGATAGTGTGGCACAATTGCCTAACAGTTCTGACTTAGCAGATGCAGAAGTCAAGGGTTTGAAAACTAACTCCCATGCTTGCGGTGAGGGAGATTTATTTATTGGAATGCCAGGAACGCGGGTGGACGGTGGCGAATTTTGGCCAAGTGCGATCGCATCCGGCGCAGTAGCAGCGATTGTTTCTGCTGAAGCTGCCGAAAAAAATCCTCCCACCCCGGAGGCTGTAGTGATTAGTGCTAATGATATGACTCAAGCTTGCGCTCAAATAGCGGCGGCTTTTTACGATTATCCCGGACAAAAACTCAAGTTAGTGGGTGTGACCGGCACCAATGGTAAAACCACCACAACTCACTTAATTGAATTTTTCCTGAACAAAGCGCGTCTAGTAACGGCTTTGATGGGGACTTTATACACTCGCTGGCCGGGATTTGTCCAAACTGCGATCCACACCACACCCTTTGCAGTGGAACTACAACAGCAGTTAGCAGCCGCCGTGAATGCAGGTTGTGAGTTTGGCGTAATGGAAGTTAGTTCCCATGCTTTGGCACAAGGTCGAGTCTTGGGTTGTCCGTTTGAGGTGGGAGTATTTACCAATCTCACCCAAGACCATCTGGACTATCACAGCGATATGGAGGATTATTTCGCGGCTAAGGCGCTGTTATTTAGTCCGGCATATCTCAAAGGTAAGGCAATTATTAACGCTGATGACTCCTACGGTAAACAGTTAATTAGCAGATTGCCATCAGAACAAGTTTGGAGTTACAGCGTCAGCGAACCCAGTGCCGATTTGTGGATGAGCGATTTAAATTATCAACCCAATGGTGTGAGTGGTTTGCTGCATACTCCAAAGGGTGAGGTGGAGTTTCGCTCACCGTTGGTTGGTCAATATAACTTAGAAAATGTTTTGGCGGCGATGGGTGCAGTTCTGCATTTAGGACTTGACTTAGAGTTAATCGCCAGTGCAATTAGTGATTTTCCTGGGGTTCCGGGACGGATGGAACGAGTACAAATCAGTCCGCAACAAGATATCAGCGTGATTGTTGATTATGCCCATACGCCCGATAGCCTGGAAAATTTACTCAAAGCGGCAAGGCCGTTTATTCCCGGTAAAATGATTTGTGTATTTGGTTGTGGAGGCGATCGCGATCGCACCAAACGCCCAAAAATGGGTAAAATCGCCGCCGAGTTAGCAGATGTGGCTGTAGTCACTTCCGACAACCCCCGCACCGAAGACCCCGAAAGAATTTTGCAAGATGTTCTTGCCGGAATACCCGACACTGTGCAACCGACTGTAATTTGCGATCGCGCTACAGCTATTCGCACCGCAATTTTGCAAGCTGAACCCGGTGATGGCGTGTTGTTAGCGGGTAAAGGTCATGAAGACTATCAAATTCTCGGTACAGAAAAAATCCACTTTGATGACCGAGAACATGCGAGGGATGCGTTACAAGTCAGACTAAAAAATGAAGTCTGAAGTCTGAAGTCTGAAGTCTGAAGTCTGAAGTCTGAAGATTACCAGGATTTTACTGTTTCAATAAAGTGCTGAGTAAATATACTAGTCGCTCTTTTATACAAGGCTTGTGAAATTCAGTTTCATCGGGATTGTCTTCTGTTTCCTGCTATAGACATTCTTTCAGACTTCAAACTTCATCCTTCATACTTTCTATCCAAATGTATTTTACATATTCTTTTTGTAAAAATACCTTACATAAAATTGGCAATCAATGACATAATTATTTCTTCCTTGTTGTGCTTGACTCATGAATGATTCTCTGCGTAAGGAGTTATCCATCTATCAGCTGGCTTTGGGAGTGGAAACACCCCCTCAACCATTGCCAAGCAATCCTGCTAGTTTGTTATCGCTGCTGAGGTCACACATTGATTTATTGATTGAACAACAAATTACGGCAACTTTTTGGGTTAAGTTACCACCGGGAAAAATTTGGCACGCAGAATTAAAGCGTTATCAATCTGCGATGAGTGCATCTGGCCTAATTAATATTTGTCGGATAGATAAAATTAATACTGGGGCAGAAAATCAGATTACAGATGAAACCAGCCCACAGCAACAAAATTGGGTACAGTTATTATCAAATTATCAACTACGGCGAGAATACTTTTTTATAGTATCCTCGCCGCGATTTTGTAGTTTAATTGTGGCGCGTCGTCCCCGCAAAAGAAATCAAAACCGCCAAACTCATAAAGGCAAAACAGGTAAAATTCCGTCATTGCTGGCTGTGATGACAATGGAAGGCAGAATCATTCAGCAAGTTTTAGATGGTCTCAAACAAGTAGCTGTACCAGAATCATCGGCAGTTTTTCCGGCTGAGTTGATTTATCCCAGCACCATCGAGCCTGCACTCATCAGTCAACTCATGGCCAAACAACTCCAGCGCCAAAATTCCATTCAACGTCAAATTAGTAATAAACGCATTGCCAAATTACGAGAACAAAATCAAAAACTCCAAAATAAAGAACAACTCAAAGATGATTATTTAAGTAGTGTGTGCCAAGAACTACGGACACCTTTAACACACATGAAAACAGCATTGTCGTTGTTAAATTCACCTACGATTAAACCGCCACAGCGACAACGTTATTTACAAATGCTCAATACTCAGTGCGATCGCCAGAGTATACTAATCACTGGTTTACTGGATCTGGTCAACCTGGAACATAATTTAGAAACCACCAGCCTAGAACTAGTACGTCTTTCAGATATTGTCCCTGGCGTAGTTAGCACCTACCAGCCTGTAGCTCAAGAAAAAGGCATTATGCTCGCTTACACTGTACCAACAGAACTACCAGGGGTTTGGTGTGTGACTGGCGGACTCAAGCAAATAGTAATTAATTTGCTGCAAAACAGTATTAAGTTTACCCCCAAAGGTGGGCAAGTCTGGGTAAGAGCGCGTCTTCAAGCCGATTATGTCCAGTTAGAATTCCGCGATACAGGTATTGGCATTGCGGAAAGTGAAATTAGCAAAATCTTTGATTGCTTTTATCGAGTCCGTTCGGGAACTACGGAAGATTTGAGTGGTGCTGGCTTAGGTTTAACAATTGTTAAGCGGTTATTGTGGCGCTGTGGAGGTTCTATTTCTGTCAGAAGTAAACTAGATGAAGGATCTACTTTTACAATCCAATTAGTTACAACTCGCAACAAAATCCCATTTAAATAATTTCTATGACTGAAGCCAAGTCTACTCGCACATTACGTCGGGGAAGAATCTTCCCGCAAATTCAGTGGACGGAGGAACAAAAATCTCAATGGAATGCTGAACGAGAAGCATTCAAACAACGCTGCAAATTTATTTTTGATCAGTTACAACCAGAATTAATTAGAACTCATTACAACTGGTATGTGGCAATTGAGCCAGAAAGTGGAGATTATTTTATTGATCAGGATGTATTGGTAGTTGCAAAAATAGCGCATGAAAAATACCCCAGTGCTAGATTGCACGTTTTCCGTATTAATGAAACTGGGATGTGCGGCAGAATATGATTTCTGGACACTTTGGTGATGAGGATGAGTTATTTTTTGAGATAGATTTAATAGCTGCTGATGGTTTAGAAATACCAGTAGATGCACTTTTTGATACGGGATTTTCTTGGTGGTTAGCAATTAATAACCAGGATTTAGAAGCACTCAATTGGGTATATTTAGAACAACAAACCATGCTGACAGCCCAAGGAGAAGCAGAATTTGAGATTTATTTAGGAAAAGTGCGAATTGATCAAGAATATCTTGATATTCCTGTTCATGTGGGACAAGGATTAACCGAAATCTTACTAGGTCGTCAGTGGTTAAAAAATCGCAAATTAGTGGTGGATATGCCATCTCAAGTTTTAACACTGGGACAACAGTAGTCAGGACTTACGCAAAATCATGAAAAAACTAACCGCAAAGAGCGCATAGACACGAAGTGGCTTCCCGAAGGGTAGGACACGAAGTTAAGAGGATTTGAGAAGGTTCTTGCGTAAGTCCTAAGTAGTGATAAAAATGAGTGAGCTATCCGTAAAATAAGTTGACTATTCCGGATACTCATGGGAGACAAAAGGGATATCCACAATTTCACCTTCAACTTCGCCGATTTTGACTTTTAAGCCCACACCGCCAGCTTTGGTACGAATGTACCCAAGTCCAAAGTAACCGTCACTGATTTCGGTATAACTTGTGAGTTTGCCGATTTTTTCATCTCCCAGGGCGATCGCACTACCAATTTCAACTGGGGCGCTGAGGCGAATTCCCCAAAGATTTTGTTTAACACCTTTATAAGTATTTAACCGGGCGATGGTTTCTTGTCCGATGTAACAGCCTTTATTAAAGGATATCGTCTGCCATAAACCGACTTCTAGGGGATTGTAATCATCTGTGAGTTCTGCATCTGGGTTTGGTCTACCTTGGAGAATGCGTAGGGTTTCCCAAGCGCGATCGCTCAATTCTACAGCCCCAAATTCTAATATTTTTTGCCACACTTGTTGTTTTTCTGTGGCTGGCAAAATTAAGGTATATCCAGGCAATCCTAACCCACTCCCTACAGCTACAATCACCCCACCATCAACTAACAAGTGATTGCCGTCAGGTTGACCAATAATTGCCCCTGCGCCTAATTTTTCCACAATCGCATCGCTATCTGGCCCAATCAGGCTAAAGGTTGCCGTTTCTTCGGTGATGTCCGTTAACTCTACTTTATCGGCAAAAAAGATATAGCGGTCTAGCCACTGCATCAAAAATTCTCGACGATTGGGCGAAACTAACAGCAGTACCGCATCTTCAAGAATGTATGCACTCACCAAGTCAATTGTCCGGGCTGTGGATGTCACCATCACCGTTTCACAGCCTTGTCCTGGTTTGCGGCTTTGAAAATCGTTGGTACTTTGATTGTGTAAAAACCGGATGCGATCGCTATCTGCTACTCGGATACGTCCCCAAAAAGAGCGATCGCACACAGCCACCCCTGCTTTTGCGGCTTGGATAGCGATCGCGTCTTTACCGTCAATTGTTGATGCTGGCATGGTAGTGAAGAACTGCTCTATTTAAAAGTTTACCGAAAAACTGGGTCTAAAGCCTGGCACTTCGAGGGCGACTTTTATTGTATTCCAATTAATCTTATACCGAGCATTGTAGTATAAGAGAGGAGGTGAAGCGATGCTAGT
>NZ_JACJRY010000052.1:0-38046 GCF_014697485.1 Anabaena sp. FACHB-83
TCTAACGCTGCAAACTCCTTATATTCACCATCACCATCGGCAACAAACACTAATCTCGAAGCGTAGCGATCGTGTCCCGGTGGGTGGTCACTAGCTCGGATTTCTACATTGTATTTTTCGTCGGGGTTCCATTCTTTACCCTTGAAGTTGTTAGCCTCATTACTCAGTGTGCCGACTCGCAAATCAGTAAATTGCAGTTCCCCCAAGCGCGAGATAATTTCCTCACTGAATGCCGCGAACACAAAGTTAGGTGTTTTCTTCTGGATTTGACTTTTATTTTGAATTTTGAATTTTGAATTTTGAATTGATTCAAGTTCATCCTGCCTCGCCGCCCCAACACTCCACGCTGCCGCCGCCGCCGACAATCGTTCGGACTCTGGTATGCTCTCACAATATGCTTGGGCAAATTTGTAAGCCTGCGAGAACATCAACCGCGTTTGTCCTTTGGTCAGTTCGGGACGGAATTCAACCAGCTTGGCGTTGTTGGTTGTCATCCCTGGCTTGAGGTTGTTTTCCTCTATTGACTGGGGGCTGATTGTGCCGAGTCTACGAAACTTAGGATTACCATTATCATCCTGTTCGTTGTTAATTTGGGCGATCGCCAATAATTTGTTGCTGCGCTTGTCCTCTACCAGCTTCAAGTTGATAGATTCTGCCTTCCAAATGCCCGGATGCTTGTGGCGTAAGAGGTTTGTCATCTCCAGCTTAGTCCCCTGCTGCGTTTGGATAATGGCTGATGGCCCTCGCTCTGTTTCCCGCCGTCGCTCCATTGCCACGGCAGCGTTGTACAGGCGGTCAAATTCATACTTTGCAGCGATCGCACTGAATCTCTGCTGGGGTGTAAATTCTACATCTTTAAATAAATTGCTGAACTGGACTATAGGGCGTGATTCCAGTTTCGATTCTTGGAAGTATTTGTTAGTTTGGTTGATTAATAATTCGACTGGGGAATAGCCCGTGGTTTTGATGCCGGAATCTAAATAAACTGAGGTTGATTTTTTATCTCTAACATAGTCTACCTTGCGGTACAAATAGCGATTATTTTCTTTAATTAAATCCATTTCTGGCTTTCGGGAACTTTTGAATAAGTCCACCGCGACTTGATTGTGATAACACGCTTCTTCGATTAATTTACGATATAGTATACGATTTTTATCCATCGCCTGCTCAATGCTTTCAGGCGTTCTATCTGGGTTTTGAGCGAGTTTTACAAATTCTTGTATATTAGGTTTATACTCTTCCCTAATAGGCTTGGCATTATCTTCTTCTAGTAGTTTTTCATAATGTTCTAGTACTCGGTCTAAGTAAGCTGATTTTTGCTCAGAAGTTCCGTAAGTTTTAAGGATTTCGATTTCAGACTCTAAAGATAAAAGTGAGGTCACTTGATTATTAATAATGCCCACACTGATGCCATCGCTCATGTGTATGGCTATTTCCTCAAATGGTGGTTGTTCTCCGTTAATATAAAATGATTGCTTTTTCTCTTTAACAGTAGGAGCATAAGCATTTTCGGGCTGATTTCTGTACTCGGCTTCTGCTGTAAGATTGGGGTATTTCCTAGCAAGCGTCACTCCAATACAATCGCCGTCAAAATCTCGTCCTTGGCGCTCTGATTCGGTTTCTAATGGGGCTATTTCGTCAGGCTGAAGTCTCGCTTTAATGCGTTTTAAGTCTTCATCGTTGACGACGATAATTCCTTTTAACGGTTCACCATCTGGCCCTAGTCGGTCATCGACAAGCTTATTAGTTGAAACACACAACCCGTTAGAGTTGAGGAATGGTGAACGGAAATTAAGAACTTTTTCACCTTCATCCAACCAAGGAACACAAATTTCACCGTTTTTCAATTCCTTGGATGAAATAATCATAGCTCTATCAAAAGTCAGTGTCCCTCCCAAAGCGATATCTCGCCATTCACCCTGGACGAATTTAGCAAGCTCTCTCCTGACCTTCTCTGTTTCTAAAATTTGGTTATGTCCACTCACCAAATCAGCTTTGATGAGCTTGTACATTAATAAATCATCTTTCTGTGACCCTTCATCCAAATCATCACTTGCTTCAAATTGTTCTTCAGCTTCATTCCATGTGAGCAATTCCAACTGTTTAACAAGTGAACCATCAGCAACTTGTTCAGTGATTTGTTGTTCCAGAGAGGCTTTCTGTTCTTCTGTGAAAGCTTTACGTTTTTCATATTTCTCACAAAAAAGTTGAGCCACTTTTCTGGGGTCACTTTGGGATTCTGCTAACTTTTGGGCTTGAGCTTCTAGTTCTTCAGCGAAATCTTTAATACCTTGGGGGAATGATGCTAATAGTTGAGATATTGCTGTTTTACCGCGCTCTGACTGTGACTTTTCACCTAGCCATATTTTCTGTGTGTAGAGTCCTGGTTGAATTTGGGGTTTAATTGCTCCCCCTGGACGGTCTTTGTCTGTGCCTTTGAAGCTGGAGAGGGGGAGAATTAGGTCGATTTTTGGCTCATTTTGGGGGTTAACATATTCTACACTATCTAGTTTATGTGGTCTTAAGGTTCCTTTTCCAAATCTATATTTAGTATCTTCTCCATCGCCTTCTCTCCAACCAAAGCGATGCTGAATGACTCGGTAATCTTGTTGTTCTTCCCTTTTTGTCAACTTGTCATAAAGTTGAGTTGAAATTTGTCCGTAACAATCTCCTACTAATTTGAAAGCACTTTCTCTTTTGAGAATTCCTCCATTTTCACCAGCTTTGTCCGGATCTGAATCATCATTTACTACTAGGATATTGAGAGTTTCATTAAGAGAATTTTTGCAAGAACCTAAAAAAATAGAACCATAAGCACCCCGGTCTTTTCTATCAGGGCATAGCTTATCAATCACTTCCAAACATTCTGGTGAACCATAAAGCAATCTAGTCTTAGAAGATAATAAGAGAGTATGCCCATTTGGATGATTTTTTAAATCTTCTGGGGTACTATATTCATCTAGATGTCCAAAAGAAAACTCTTTGTCAGGAAAGTAAAATTCTAGTAGAGTATTGTCCAGCTTTTCGGTTAAAATTGATTCAGGATTCTTGCTATCTCCGTCAACATGAATCCAAGTATTTAGTCTGGTGTCGAAGTGTTTAAATTCTAGAGTCATAGCTCTTCAAATATTAAAACTTTATCAATTTTGTGAGGTGTTAATTATGGCGAAAATAAATATGTCTAGAACCAAGAGATGGTTCAATATGCACAAAAAAGAATTTTTACCTGATGGAACAATGAGGGATGAGGTAAGGCAACAAAAAATAGCTGAAGGGAGTCATCCAGGAGCCGTTGATAGTTATGCTCGTAGGTTAAAGGCGGAGTTTGATGAATGGAAGCGTTTGGACGAAACACAACCAGAAGAGTGGATAGAGTACACAGCCTACGACTTCTTCACTTCTGAGGAAAAGAAACAATTTAACCCAGACGGTACTCTTAGAGCCGACTATATTGAGTCTGCGTTAAAACAGGGAATTAGCGAGGGATGGTTGGCAGAAATGGAACGCCGTCAACAGATTGAAGTAGAAAACTTCAATAAAATGTCAGCATCCCACGCCGAACAAGGGATTAACTATGGCGCTTGGCTAATGCGAAGTCTCAAACCTGCTAACGGTACATACCAACAACGCCGCCAGCAAATGGAAGTAGACCTAAGAAACAACGAAGAACCAAGCAGTTTACCCTTCGATTTAGACACACCACCGTTCATCTAAATAAACACCGAGGTTGATGTTATTTGGACGGGCTTACCCAAAACAAAATCAACCAACTTCTGCCCACTAACAAGAATCACCTGGGGACAATCACCAATCATCTGTTTTGATTTGTCCCCAGTTTTCCCTGTGTGAATGAAAAACCCTCCACTAGCACCGAGTTGTTCAATAGTTTGCTGGAACTGTTGTATATGCTGCGGGTTAATATAATCCGCATAACGCTTGGCTTGAATCAGATATAAACTGCCCGAAACCCAAACCCGACCATCAACACCGCCGTCGCCGCTATACCTGAGATTGCGCTCAATTCGCCAGCCTTGTTCTTGACAACAGGTTAACAGTAATTCCTCAAAAACATAGGGACTAATTTTACGTAATGTCGCAATTACTGTTGGCAATTCAGCTTCAGGGTTTTTGCTACGGAGCCATTGCAGAACTGCGTTAGCGTGGTTGATGTTGCGCTGGTGTTTTGTTTGGCGTTTGGGTGATTTCTTCCTTTTTAGTCGTCGTTTAAACTTCTTGGTTGGACTTAATGCCCAAACTATCAAAAGTATTACAACAACAATGATGAAGGAAACAATTAGCTCCACTGGTTTTATTTCATTGATATTACTGCGTAGATGCTTGCGGCTTGTCGTTAGACATCACTCGTAGTGGAGGTAGACTTACTCGTGAAAAAATCAGCAGTCTACCCTTTGATACCAATTAGGGTGCTTGAACAGGGGCATTAACTGAAGCTGGATTGTGCCGAGCCTGAGTAAAAGCCCAATTGAAAACGCCAATCATGCCGAGAATAGCAAAAACAGTTATAGCTACTCTCTGAACAGAGCTAAATACTGACAATTCTTTTTTGGCATCAGTGTAAACTTTGTTGAGCAAGTCAAGTTGTTTGTTCTGACTGACAAAGTAATTTAAGGCATTAATACAGGGTTCTACATCTTCCCCCTGTGCCGCTTTTTGAAAAAGTAAAGCCTCTAATTTCTGCTGATACTGAATTGGAGTTAAATCAGAGTTTAATATCTGTGGTTGAGATATTTGTGTATGCTTGCTGGAGCCATTCAGTGTTGTCAATTGGTGCTGCATATTTTCCTCGAATTTGTTTGGTAAATATTCAGTAATATCAATAATTTGCATTAAAGAATTGATATTACTAGAGTGGTGTTATGAAAAGTGAAAGAGGAATATCTTGAGTTATCCAAACAGAGTGTATCTGCTGAGTTCTGCTAAAACAATCTACAGGAGTACAAAAAAATTCGTACTTATTTCTGTAGATTTTTTTGCAATTTCATGCTAAAGCTCTAGTTCGATGCCTTGACTTCGGACATTAATTGCTTGCTGTGGCGCAGGGGAATCTTGTTCTAAGGGATCTGTACCATCAACAAAAATTTCCTGCGCCAACGTCCGTCCGTCGCCATCAATATCAATTTCAAGAATGTATTCCAACACATTGGACGGAACACCCTGGCGAACTGCAACAGACAACCATGCCTTTACAAATTCTCCACTAGCCGCACTGTTGGCTAGAACTTGTAGAGCTTTTTCGGCATCCTGAGTAGTGGCTTTCGAGAGGTCTTTTACGCCAGCCTCTTGCCAAACATCACCAAAATAACCTAGATAACGCTCATCAAAGTTCTGTTCTTGTGCGAATTGTAATAACTTTTGGGTTTGCTGTTCGATGTCTGTTGGCATAAATTTAGTGCATCAGCAATGTTTATTGAGATTTTGGTGGAAAAAATTTATGCGATCGCTTCTACCAAAAACCGAAATCTTTTAATTGCGAATTAAAGGGTTGGGATTATATGGTCAAAAAGCTATTCTGCTTGCCATTCCAAAGGTCTGTTTCAAGAGTGCGATTTCGGACACCTGGATGTTGATAGTTATCTGGAACCAATGGTTGAGTGCGTTTGTAACCAAAATGATTGTCCAGTTCTTTAATATAGGTAATATGTGCAGTCCAAACATCGGCCACTCTGTCCCCTAAACCCAGAGTATCAAGTGGTTTGGGAATATCAACACCTCCATTCCAAGAAATCGGTATACCTTCTTTTTGGAAATGTTCTGTTAATTCAGGGCGTACAAACTCAGATGTACCCCCGCAAATAACAACTTCATTAAATGCAGCTATATTTCTAATCCAACGAATTAAAGCGCGACAGTAATCATCGCGCACAATTGGGAGAACTGAATTAAATAACTTTAAATCAGATTCAATTTCTTCACCACTTTTGCGCGACAAAGAACGAAGCGCATTCAAATTGCCTTTGCTGGCTTCTACTAAGGCTTTAGGTAATCGCTTGTCATTTTTTAATAATCCAACAGAAGTTCGCTCAACAAATTGTTCTACCACCCAATTCATACCTAAATCTGTAGATTCTGAAGCACCTGGATTACCCTTTTTGAACAAAAGAAAAGAAGCATTACGATAACCCAACATCAGCAATCCGATGTTTTTCTGTTTGAATGATTCACCTAATCCACGTCTTCGATAAGCGAGAATTCCACTACCTTCTGGGGCTACCTGAAAGTTACGCAACTTAGCTTTTAGTTTTCCCGTAGGCGTGATGACACCCTGGCTTAAAACTGATGCCAATTTTTTACCTAATTCGCCACCATCAGATATTTCTCCAGGTGGTAAAAGCAAGTCTACATAAGCTTCTACAGCCTTCAAATCTAATTGATGACAAGCCCACCACAGCAAACCAGTTATTTTTGGCAGGGCATAATGATACTTCAAATCTTTAAGTGCTGCTGTACCTGCAAAAGCATCTTTGGCTAAAGCGCCTAAAGCATAGTATTCTTCGCCAATTCCCACCCAAACATAATCAGAATACAATCGATTTCCCAGGTGTGTAATTGATTCTCTTCGCACATCCGCTACTTCGGGTTCCATTGCTATTACCATTGGTAGACCATCAGGATATATCTGCACAATCCCTTTGCTCTGGCTACCTCCTAAATCAAAGGTAGCAACCATTTTTGCCAAAACTTGTGAAACTCTATTCATTTTCTCACCCAATTATTAAACACCGAACAACCTATTAATCTGCTTCAAATCCTCTGACGGTTCTATTGTGAACAAACCGTCACCACTCTCATCCCAAAGTTGGCTATCGTTGAGCATTGGCTCTCCACTGTCTGCACTAGATTCTAGAAATGTTTCTCTAATCAAGGCAGCTTGCGCTTCTAATCGCTTGATTGCCCAAATTGCCCCCCGCCTCAGTTCTTTACTCCCTGCGCCAGCATCACAAATAGTGAAAGGCAACCAATATTCTTTGAGAGTCATCATCACTATTTCTGGTAGCTTCCCCAAGCCAAACGGCTCCGTTTGCAGATAGTTAATTATCTGTCCATCAATAGTGTCTGCTGTTCGCTTGATTGAAAGAATTACTTTTTGATTCTGTTCCATTTTTCTCACACAAAGATTTTGCGCGTTAATTCGCGCTAATATTTCCTCTTTCACTTTGTAGAATTAAATGGAAAACTCAATTAATTAAAGTCTAAGCCGATTCCTTTTCCTTGACAAGCTTAATTATCACTCCCACTAAATCCATGTAATTAGTGGGGTTTTAATCATTCAATTGTATACTAGATTACTATTCCCCAGGACTGTTTTATCACTCTTCTACAGCCGTCCTGAAACTGCTAAATGACTGTCCTAGAGCATCTCTTTTCTCGCCTCTGCGACTGTCCTGTAACTGCTTTAGGGACAATGCGCTTGATGGCTGCAACAATTCTCCGGTGGCAGGATAAAATAACCATACCTACTATGGTTTCATTTTCTTCTGATGGCTGCGCTATCCTTCACACTCACTCAAAACATGAAATCGCCATTCGTTTGCAGTTTTTTTGTAATACAAAAATGCTGCATTTGTAATATAAAAGTTTATGTTGCCACTCACCATTCTCAGGATTGAAAAGCTCAAAACATTTGGTAATGTCGCCGGAAGTGATGACCATGTTTTAAGGAACCGAGAAACGCCCAACGCTGATCCAACTAAAGAGAATTTTCGGTTAATTGGAGGACAAGATAATCGCCCACTGTCCGAGATAGTCAAAGAAAGAATTTCTACGCTACTGCATCGTCCTCGAAAGGATGCGGTGTTATGCACTGAAATGTTTTTAAGTGCATCTCCTGAATATTTTCGTCCTCATGACCCATCGGCTTCGGGGCATTGGTCTGATGAGAGAATGCAGCAATGGGCTATTGCTTCTCGTGATTGGCTGGTGGAAAACTATGGTTCTCTTTGTGTCAGGGCAGAACTTCACTTGGATGAAAGTACCCCACACATTCACGCCTATATCGTGCCAGCCAATGAAAAAACAGGCAGAGTCAGTCATGATGCGATGTTTGGCGGCAGAGGTGGACAAGGAAGAATCAAGTTGTCCAAACTCCAAGACAGTTATGCAGAAGCACTCGCGCCTTTGGGTCTTGAACGAGGGGTGAAGGGCAGTAAGGCAACTCATACGAAAGTTAAAGAGTATTACCAAGCGGTTAATAGCGAACCACTAAGCAACGTTTGGTCGAATCAGCAATTAGCACCGCTACCTTTGGAATCAGCCAGGGCTTACATTGCTCGGATTCAGGATAATGAACACTTCCAAGCGATTAACCATCAACTTGCTGACAGAAAGTTTATGCAAGAGCGATTGAGAAGTGCGGAGCAACGAGCCAGGAATAGCGAGAAGGAGCGACAACGCTTAGAAAAAAAAGTGCGATCGCTTGAATACCAAACTCAACAACTGCGGGACTTGCCCCTAGAGCATGTCGCTTGGGAGTTGGGGTTACATCATGACCAAGGACGGTGGAGAGGCCACGGTCACATCATTAATATAGATGGCTCGAAGTTTTACAATTTTTCACCGGAGCAACAAAAGGGCGGCGGCGGTGCGATTGACTTGGTGATGCACGTTAACTCTTGCAGTTTCCGAGAAGCGATCGCTTGGCTCAGTGATCGATTCGGGGAAGCCGGGGCAGAAAGAGCAGCGATCGCTCACGCCAAGAATGCAACAAGTGAGATTATCCAGTCTGAACCTCGTCCGCAATTCCGACTACCAGTTGAGGACAAAGCCAAATGGCAGTTAGTCTCTAACTACCTCACCCAGAACCGGGGAATAGGCGAGAATCTGGTTCAATCTCTCCACGAACGGGGGCTAATTTACGCTGATGATCAGCAAAATGCTGTGTTCGTGATGCGGAATCTTGGCGATCTACCCCATGCTAAAGGTGCATTCTTGCGAGGGACACGGGGCGAGAATAACAGTTTTAAGGGTTACGAGAAAGGGACTAAGCGCCGTGAGGGTTGGTTTTACTTTCACCTGGGCGGACAACCGACTGACCCTCCAGAAAAACTAGTGCTGTGTAAATCGCCCATCAATGCTATGTCAATAGCCATGCTGGAGTATCAAGTTAGAGGCGATGTGCCACCCACGAGAACACTGTACATGGCAGTTGATAGCCCCAACAGTTTACCTGTGGAGCAATTGCAGCATATCCCTAATGTGCAGGTGGCTTTTGACCCGGATGAATCGGGCAATGTAGCTGCACGGGCTGTAAAAGAACTACTACCACAGGCTACTCGGCTTAAGTGTAAGGCTGGTGATTGGAATCAGGAATTGGTGCAACTCTCCCAAAAATTGAACCCACAAAAAAATGAGGAAATGGAACTTTAAAACAATAGCCAAAGGTACTATTTATTTTTGTACTTTCGTTGGTGCAAGCAATTATTTAAGATTTTTATGATCTGGTTGGCAACAATACGTCAACCTATGAGTTCAACATTAGTTCAACAAGTTTTTGAGTTAATAAAACTCCAGAACAAGCTAATTGCCATAGAATCTCCCTTGCAAGAGAGAATTCGGCTACTCAAAAACATCGCCAGCGAATGCCAGCAGCAAAACATCAACTGCTACATCTGGACGCTGGAGGACGATGCACTATACCAGTTAATTGTCAACGACCAAGACTTGACATTACAACCTGAAACCAAATATCAGGCGATCGCCAAAAACCGACGCGAACACTATTTTGAAATCTTGAGATTTTGGAAAACCACTGATTTACAAGGCATTCTCATCCTGGAGGGGATGTTTCCCTGGCTGGGAGAGACTTCTAACCCCGACTTTTTTCTCACGGCGGAGTGGATCAAGTCGGCGCTGATTAACCTCAAACTGTACAATCGTAACTCAAACAAGACTGCTATCTTGTTGGGGCCAAATGCCAGCTTGTCAACTGACATTGCACCAGAAGTCCCTACCGTAGTTCAGCAGCTACCAAGTGTTGCTGAAATTGCTAATCATTTACCCCTGATCCTGCCCAATCACAGCGAAACAGATATTAACTCTACCGCGATCGCCTGTGTGGGAATGTATCTTGCTGATATTGAGTATGGTATCAGACAAGCAATCGCATCTGGTTGTCTCAACGCTCAAGAGTTAATCAAAAAACTATTTACCTATAAAATTGACCTGTTTAAGCGAATTTACAACGTTGACTTTTTACTGCCACCAACCATTGAGATTGGTGGATTGGAGCTAATGCAACAAGCATTTAAGCGATACAAACGACTGTTGACACCACTGGCGAAAGCTTATAATCTCCGACTACCCAAGGGTATTTTGCTAATCGGCCCTCCCGGCACAGGTAAATCGCACTCAGCCAAAGCTTGCTCGGCGCGTTTGGGACTTCCTTTAATTATCGTAGAGTGGGGAAGCTTCCGCAGCTACGGCAACTTAGCCGAATACAAGCTCAAAATTTTATTAACATTGCTCGACCGTCTCAACAGTGTCATCTTCTATTTGGACGACTTTGATAAGGGATTCGCCGGGGATGATGATTTATCCAAACGCTTGGCTGGTATGCTTTTAACCTGGATGCAAGAACGTACTAGCGAAGTATTAATACTGGCATCTGTCAACCGATTAGATTGGCTACCACCTGAATTAACACGAAGCGGTAGGTTTGACGATATTTTCAAGGTGGATTTGCCCAACCACGGCGAACGCAACACCATATTCAAGATTCACCTTGCCAGATTTGATAAGCGGTTTCGTGGTGGAGATGCTTTCAGCACTGAAGAATGGCAGAGATTACTTAAAGCAACCAATCGCTGTGTAGGCGCGGAGATTCAAGCGATTGTGGAACGAGCAGCAATCGCTACTTTCTGCCAAATGTTTCCCGACGACACTATGCCATCGGAATTACCACCACTTGAGATTACACTGTCGGCGCTGCTGGAAGCAAGGCAAAACATTAACCCTCTAGCGATTCGTGAAGCTGACCGGGTTGAGAGTATGCGAAATAAGGCTGATTTACAAGGGTTGCCGTCGTCCCCGGTTGACTCTTCTATATACAGTGTCGGTAACGTTGATATTTTTGGGTGAACGTTTATGCAATTAGTAAAAATTCCTTCAGAAAAAGACTTGTACATTGCGGGGTTTAGGTTCCTGAATATTCTGGGGCCTGTCGCCGGTATATCAATTGTTGTGGCAACGTCAACCCTCGTTTACTTACAAACCCGCCCCCAGTATCTACCAGTAACCCACACTTTGACCCACAACAACCAAGTATTTAAGCTAGAGGTTGCCAGTACACCAGAGGAATTGGAGAAAGGCTTGAAATTCCGGTCATCTCTGCCGAGCGATCGCGGGATGTTGTTTGTTCTCGGTAAAGAATACAAAGATGTCCCATTCTGGATGTCACAGGTCAAAATCCCACTGGACATAATTTATCTCAAAGATAATGTAGTGACGACAGTGATTTACAACGCCCCACCTTGTCCCAAAAATCCTTGTCCGATTTACAAAGGTAGTGCTGCGACGCACGTTTTGGAACTCGCCCCTGGTGCTGGCATTCGAGTTGGGGATAAGTTATCTATCCAAAAATTACCAAAAAGTCAATAGCAATACATTTACCTAAAGGCTTGTTTTTTGTTGTTGTTTATACTTGCAGTGTTGAATGAATACATCAAAAGTTGTATGAAGAGAATAATTAATACGGTAAATGAGTAACAAATCATTTCCGTAGACAAAAGTATGATTTTTTTTCGTACTTAGGTTTGTGGGTTTTTATGTTGCCACAACAAATAATGTGGGTGTTCGTCTTTCAGTTATTAAATTAAGTAAGAGAGATGCAAACAACATATACACGCGAACTTCCCTCATCCAAAAAGAACAACAAAATCATGAAAAATAGCACCATCGCCCTCATGGGAATAACAGGTGTGCTGATGATTGTTGAGATGTCAGTCCATAATATATTGCTAGGTGGGTTCATGATTGTGGGAGCAATTGCAGTTGCAATTCCAAAGCAAACACAAGCTTTACTGACTAATTTTGAAAAAATACAACGCAAGTATGGAGTGAATCTTTATGCTGTGCTGTTTACGGTTCTAGCAATTGTTTTTGTATTGGATTTTGCTCATGCTCCAGCAGATGCTCAGTTTTTTCAAAGAGCGCAAACATGGATGAATGGTGTTTTTAACAATGCTGGTGGTAATGCTCAAACACAATTGGTAGTCGCTTTATTTTTTAACGTTTTGCGAGGATTATTCTTGCTGTATTTAGGGATTAGCATCGTGCGAATTATCCAAGCAGCACGAAATGATGAAGACTGGCAAAGTTTAGCAAGAACACCATTAATTATCGTTTTGGCAGTTTTTGTAGCGGATTTAGCTACAGGATTAATAATTGGATAAAAACTCAAGCATTATAAATTCAAAATTCAAAATTGTTTCCCCAATTAAATTTTGAATTTGGCATTTTAATGGTATGAAAGAAAAATTCAGGATTGTCAACAGAATATTAGGAGACAGACCCAGACTAGGCCCATTCCCAGCAGACCAAATATTTCCTTGGTCAGCAATAGCAATACTCAATGTATTGGTGCTGAATTACATATTCCAAGTGAGTTGGTTAGCGACAGGATTAAGTATTGCATGGGGATGGGCGACTTGGTGGGTTCTATCTTCTAATCGAACTTTTTTTGGAAAGTTCGTCGGTGTACCTCGAATTAGCAGAGGTTATATGACTTATAAAGCGTTAAAGAATCAAGATGAAAACTAAGTCAAAAAAAACTGATAAATTAGGTAAGCAGTCTCTAGATTCCGAACAAATTAACGTAGTTAAAACGCTGACTCCTTTTGAGGATGTTATTCATTTAGCAGGAGTCTGTGACATAAATTTAGGTGGGAGAAAAAGAGTCGGGGCATTAATTCTGAAAAGAAAAGAAGATATTCAAATTAAGTTTTGTTTCGACTGCTTGGGTATCCACCCAAATTTACCGAATGAGCAAATACTACCAATATTTGACGGTATAGAAGCCGGACTAAAAGAAATCCCAGAAAAAGAATTTCTGACTATTCACTTAGGCTCATTTACGTCAGACTATGCTAGACAGCAAGAATTAAAAGTTATAGAAAATAAATGCGAAATCGACCAACTGAAACTTTTAGTACGGAGTGAAAGGCTGCGAATAAAAGAGCTAACGAAGTTAGGAATTCGGAAAAATAAATTTCTCCGGTTATGGTGTACTTATACTGTTGCTGACGACGACAACAAAAGCTCAGATGTTATTGAGGGTATCATCAGGAAACTAGAAAAAGGCTGGTATAAGTTTACGGGAGAAATTCATGGATTTAACAATACCAGAATTGAAAATATTCTCATCAATTCATTTAATGATGGATTTTTACTGTGGGAATCAATACTTAGCAATAAAATGAAATTGGGAATTAGGACTTTAAGTGCATCTGAAATATGGGAAGTAATTTGGCAGCAATTCAATCTCTCTCAACCTCCAGCAATTCCTAACCCGTTAACAATCAGTGAGAACAATGGACTGGTTGAAAGCCAAACAAGTGATTTTCATGTTCGTCATCATCTTTTAGAAAATGAAGCATCTGTGCCTTTTTTTGATAGAAGATGGGTAAAAATTCAAGATAAATATATAGGGGCGCTCAACTTCAGCCAAAAACCAGGGGGCTGGATTGATGAAAAAGCTCAATTACGTTACTTGTGGGAACTAATTTCTAGAGACAGTATTTTTGATACAGAAATCTTGTGTCAGCTAACAAAAGCAAATCAAGGCATTACCAAAACCAATCTACAACGCATTACTAAACAGTCAATCACAAGTACAACCTTGTCATCTCAGAAAGGCAATATCGATGTCAAATCTGGTATGAACATAGAGGAAGCAGTAGAAGCACAAAAGACAATCTACAAAGGCAATGTGGTTGTACATAGTGCTGTTGCTTTTCTGGTACACCGCAAAACCACACGAGAGTTAGATGAGGCTTGTCGCTATCTCGCCAGTTATTTCCTGCGTCCAGCCGTAGTTGACAGAGAAACTGAATATGCTTGGAAGGTATGGTTGCAGTGTTGTCCTTTCGTTTGGGAGCCGTTACTTACCAAACCATTTAAGCGCAGACTGCCATACTTTAGTAATGAAGCTCCAGGGTTGATGCCACTGATTCGCACAGCCACAGGAGATCGCTCTGGATTTGAGCTAATTGCTGATGAGGGCGGAACACCAGTATACCTAGACTTGTACCAGAATCATAAAAACCTTGCAGTGTTTGGGGCAACTCGTTCTGGGAAATCAGTGCTGGTTGCAGGAATTCTTACGCCAGCCCTCGCCCAGGATATTCCAGTGGTAGCTCTGGATTACCCAAAACCAGATGGAACATCTACATTTACCGACTATACAAAATTACTGGGTGAAGAGGGAGCTTACTTTGACATTTCCAAGGAGTCAAACAATCTATTTGAATTGCCTGATTTAAGAGGATTAGAAAAAGACTTAATTAATGAACGATTGAATGATTTTAAGGAATTCCTGAAATCGGTTCTTATGACCATGATTATTGGAACTAGCACAATTGGCGTGAGTCCATCAATGATTACCAACATTGAATCAGTTGTGGCTTTAGCATTAAAAACCTTCTTTAACGATGATGATATAAAACTCCGCTATAAAGCAGCGATAGAATCTGGTGTAGGAACCGAAGCTTGGGCAGGAATGCCAACGCTAAAAGACTTTTATAATTACTGTTCACCTGCTTTTATTAAGCTAGATTCAATTGCTAGTAATAGTAAAAATATTTTAGAAGCATTAGAGCAAGTTCGTCTGAGAATAAACTATTGGTTATCAACGAGCGTAGGGCAATCAATTTCTCGACCATCCAGCTTTAGAACTGATGCTAAACTATTGGTATTTGCGTTAAGAAATTTATCAAGTGAAGCAGATGCAGCGATACTAGCTTTAAGTGCTTATGCGGCAGCACTGCGTCGGGCATTATCATCAAAAGCAAGTATATTCTTCCTAGATGAAGCACCAATTTTATTTCAGTTTGATTCAATTGCCGAACTAATTGGACGGTTGTGTGCTAACGGTGCTAAATCAGGTATTCGCGTGATTCTTTCTGCACAAGAGCCAGAGAGTATTTATCAATGTAAAGCATCAGCTAAAATTTTCGCCAACATCACTACACGCTTAGTTGGCAGAGTTCAAACATCAGCAGTTGACCCATTTATCGAGCGTTTTAAATATCCTCATGAAATCATTAGGGTCAATAGCACAGAAGCTTTTTATCCAAAAAAGGAGGGCATTTATTCTCAGTGGTTGTTGGACGATAACGGCAAACTTACATTTTGTCGCTTTTATCCGGCTTACTGTTTATTAGCAGCAGTGGCTAACAACCCCTATGAACAAGAACTACGTACTTTGTTTCTCAAACAATACCAAAATAATCAACTATTGGGCTTAGTCCGTTTTTCTGAAGATTACATCAGAATGATTCGAGACGAAGAACTTTCTCTGGAAGCTCAACAATTACTCAAGCATCTTAAACAAAACAAAGCAGGTGTAACGTGAAAACTCGCAGAATAGCTGTCATTACTGCTGTGATTTTGACTATAAGTAGTACCTTGTTTATCGCTCCTAGTTATGGTTTGCAACTGGATCAGGATTTCCAGAAAATTTTGACTCTAATCACCAAGATTAGAGAGGCTTGGGGAGAACAAGGACAAGACGCAGAAGATTCAACTCAAGACTCTGTAGGCGATATGGGTGAGCCAGATCCAGTTGCGGCAGGTGAAGATTTCAAAAATAAAACTGCTGATGAAGAATCGCTACCGACAGCACAAGCAAAAGGTGAAGCGATACAAAGAGCGATCTCCAAGTTAAAAATTTCTCAAGCTTTAGGAAAAGAAGGACAGGAGGAAACAAAAGTTAAAGTTGACGATAGCTTGCAAGTCGCTCAAGAAGCTCAAAATCTGGCTGATGAGGCCCAAGGAATGGATGCTTCTCAAAATATCTTAAAAGTAATCGCAAATCAAAATGCCCTAATTGTCGGTATGTTATCCAATCAACGTACTGATTCACTACAACAACGGTACGACACAGTACATTCAAATATGCTACTGACTCAAGTAGCTGATAATTTAGCTGCTCAAAAAGCCAATGAGCAACTTATTAATACGGGGACAACATCTTTGATCACTGAATTAGCAGTGCTAACTCGTTTAGATCATACGTACATTGAAAAATAAATTCAAAATTCAAAATTTAAAGAAATAATTTTGAATTTTGAATTGGAGATATTATGCTAATCAAAAATTATTTATTTGCTCAATCTCAGTTTGCTGGTGGAGATTTAATTCAACAAGCAGCCCAAGCAGCACAAGCATTAGCCCAGGGCTTTGACGAGCTTTGGCAAGAAGTTACAACAGGTACTTTATATGCAACACTTTGTGATGTAGGTGTATTGTTTGCCGTCGCAACATTTGTTTTCTTTATGGTCGAATGGACAAAACAAATGTTGAATGGAGAAGAACAAAAGCCATATACAGACTTTATTTGGGTATTGCTAATTGTTGCCTTGTTAGTAAATGATGGGCAATTGTTAGGACAAGGCACAATAGCTATCAGAAATTACATAAACAATACAAACAATTTTGTTTTACAAAAGGCGGCGGCGGGAACTAATTTGGCTGGGGCGTATCAAAGAGCAGCAGGAGTTGTAGCAGTTCGCAGTGCAATTGCCAATGAAATTCAAAACTGTAAAACATCGTCACTAACACCCCAAGAATCAATTAAATGTTTAGAGGATGCCAGACAAAGGCTAACAAATCAATATCCGACTTATTTTCAGCAAGCGCCTGGTGCGAGGACGTGGGCAGCACCTTTTGCATCATTTATTCAAACTTTGGATAGAATTATTCAAGCGCCAATACAAGCTATACAAAACAAAGCCAACCCACTTCAGGTAATTTTTTCTCCATTTAGTGCATATATAGGCTCACGAATCATCGAAATTGTTTCAGCCATCTTGCTTGGACTAAATGGTGCATACCAGTGGAGTATTGAACTAACAATGCTCTTAACAGCCTACCTTGGCCCTTTGGCAGTGGGCGGCTCATTGTTACCTTATGGTTCTAAGGCTATATTTGCTTGGCTGACTGGGTATTTCTCTGTGGGAATAGGAAAACTTTCCTTCAATATCATGATTGGGCTGGCAGGACAACTGATGGCTACCTCCAGTGCAGATCAACCCTTATTCTTCCTGTTCACCATCGGCATCATGGCTCCATTTCTCTCAGCCGGGTTAGCGGCGGGTGGTGGATTAGCTTTGTGGCAACAAATCAACAAAGCGGCTGAAATTTACACCAGCATTGTAATTGATGCTGGTAAAGCATTTGTGACAAAAGGCGCTAGTTTAGCTGCTAAAAAATAGAGGTCAAATCAATTCGCAATGACGCTCACAGGCTCGCTAACGCAATTCGCAATTGAAAAAGCCTAATTAATCAAAGCTTTGAGTGTTTACATCTGTTTCATTATTTTAGTGAATTGGTATGAGCAATGTTTACAAAAAAGAAAGAAAAAGCCGAACCATTACAGCTTTTAAGCTATAGCAAATCTGTCCCTACTAGAGTCGGAATAATTTCACTGACTGGCTTTTCAATGGCTGTGCTTTCCTTATTATTACAACTGATAAATTATGTAGCTATTCATACATTAAGTCAAAAGCCATTAACTTTAGTGCAACTAGCAAGCGGGAACACAATTCTTGCTAGAGCAGTAGAACCCCAAGAGCGTTCTAATGAAGTTATCAAGAAATTTGTGTCTGACACCTTCATTACTATGTTCAATTGGGACGGAATTGTACAAACATTCAATGAAAAAGGAGAACCAATTACTAAAACAGATACTGGTGTAGAAGTTGGAAATATTGGAAGAGGAAATAGCAAAGTAGCAAGTAAAACTTATGATGCGGCTTTTGCTTTGAGCGAAAATCAAGGTTTTCGGGCGGCTTTTTTAAAGAAACTTGCCAGCTTAACACCAACAGGCATATTTAACGGTGAGCAACAAGTTTCTCTCATCCCTCGATTTATCTCAGAACCGCGCAAAATAAGAGATGGTAAATGGGAAGTTGATTTAGTCGCAACACTTGTTACTTTTAACAGAAATGATAACGCGGGAAAAGGTATTTCTTTTAATAAAACTATTACAGTGGAAGCTATTTCTAGTCCACAAGAAATACCAAAGGACACGAGTGCTTTAGCAAGAAAAATATATCAAGTCCGCCAAGCTGGACTGGAAATTACCCAAATTACTGATTTGAATCTTGGCAGAAGGTAAAGAAACAATTCAAAATTCAAAATTCAAAATTAAGAATAAATAAAAACTTTTGATTGAGATTTCTCACACCTAAATTCATTTACAGGGATTGTCATAAAAAATTTTGAATTGGAGCAAAGCGAATGACTGACAGTTCTTCAAGCATTGATAATCTATTAAAAGTGGAAGATGATTTTAAGCTTCCTGAGTTTTCTGATGAGCAAGAGAAAGAAATACCTAAAATTACTAAGCACAATCTATCCACGTCTCCCTGGTCAAGATTGCTGATAGTCGCAGTGCCTTTTGGGTCAGCCTTTTTCATCATCTTCCTCTTTCTCAACAGTATTTTTA
Organism: Anabaena sp. FACHB-83; assembly: GCF_014697485.1. Classification (NCBI taxonomy): domain Bacteria; kingdom Bacillati; phylum Cyanobacteriota; class Cyanophyceae; order Nostocales; family Nostocaceae; genus Anabaena; species Anabaena sp. FACHB-83. The sequence continues at coordinate 18,683 of NZ_JACJRY010000052.1, forward strand.
ATCCGTCAACCAAAGAAGCAATCAAAACGGCTAAACAGCCTCAAGAAACATCCACAGTTGAAGAAAAAGTTGATGATGGAGATGTTTATGCCAAACTCGCGCTTTCAAAACAGGAAGATGAGTTAAACAAACTTAACAGCAATCAAAGTAAACAAGCTCCATTACCAGAAGTTGAAACCCAAAAAACAACTTCGATAGTTTCTAACCCCGCTCCAGTAACACCGCGAACAGTTCAATCCCCAACACGTTACCAACCCCCAGCTTCCAAGGTTAGTAGAGTTAATTCACCTCCTGCTCTACCACGTAGTTTTGTTAATTCCAGCCCTAGAGTTAATAATCTCGTGACCACACCAGCGACAAAAGCCATAGACCCGACTGCTGAATTTAACCGACTCCGCACTATTGGCTCCTACGGACTCATAGCTTACGCTGATAGTTCTGTTGGTGAATCAACAATCACTGACCCCGGTGAATATCCTGCATCATTCACCCAGACAACACCACCACTAACAGAACCAGCAGATATGTTAAGTGTACCTGAGCCTACCAACGAAAACATATCCAGTGACATCGAACAAATCCGCCCCCGATGGCAGGCTGATACTCAACTTAAATCTGACAAGTATTTACCCCAAGAAGAACAAATCCTTCAAGGTCAACAAACTCAATACCTGACAGTTGGTGAATTCGCTACTGGGATCTTAATTACACCATTAGTCAAACAACAAACTGATAACACTAACAGCAGACAAAAAACTGAAGATAGTCAACGATTTGTCGCCAAACTGACCCAAGACTTACATGACAATTATGGTAAGGTGGCAATTGGGCGCGATACTTTATTAGTGGTGGAACTGGCATCTGTTGATGCTGGTAATTATGCCACTGCTTACGTCAGAAGTATTATCAAGGACAACACTGAATATCCTCTAACTGCTGGGGCTATTTCGATTCATGCCCAAGGTGGTAAACCCTTGATTGCGAAAAAATTTCAGGATAAGGGTGGTGAAATTGCCCAGTATGACCTGACTGTGGGATTAGTTGGGGGACTTGCCAAAGTTGGTGAAATTATCAATCAGCCTGATGTTCAACAATCTATACAAACGGGTTTCGGGGGTGCTTTTTCCAACACTAACATTCAAAATAATCGACGCAACATTGGTGGTGCTTTCTTGCGAGGTGCTTTTGAAAAATTGGGAGACATTGTTAGTTCTCGTGCCGAAAGTTCTACACAAGAAATACTGGCTCGTCCCAATGTTTGGTATATCCCCCAAGGCACTAAAGTTACTTTTATTGTGAATCGCACTTTGGAGTTGCCGTGAAAAGCTTACCTTACATTGGTGTAGTCATCTCCTTAGTTTGCTCTTTTCCAGTCATCACAATTGCTGCACCTGTAGTCCGCAGCATCAAGCAAACGCAAGCTTATGGTCAAACTGCCACACTACAAACTATCAATGTTTGGAATGGTCATGGTGTCGCCATTTCCTTTTATCAAGTCCAGGAAACAATCAAAAGAGTTTGGTTAGATGACCCATCACAAATTCTGGTAGATACAGATGGCTGTTTAGATAAACTTGACCAAAATTGTCAAAGCCCTGGTGCTGGGCTGATTTATCTCCGGCGAATCAAAAAAGTTAACATTCCTGGACTACCGCAGACATCCAGCACTCTACTGACAATTATCACGCAAAATACAAACGGCGATCGCAAAGCCTACAGCTTTCGTGTAGCTGTTTCTTCTGGCAGTCCGAAATACAGTCAAGTAGTCATTACACCTGATGCCGTAGAAAAGAAAACTACAACCACACCTCAACTTCCATCATTAGTTACGAACTTTGAGACAGTTAATAGCATCCGAAATGGTATTGCTATTTCTATTAAAAATAAAACGCTTAATCCAAATGATGAGCTACATCAACGACTCAAAAAATTGCTTACGTACTTACAACAAGGTGATGACTTGACAACATCTGCAAATAAAGCAGTTATCTCGATGAAATTAGTGAATAAATTAATAAAACTTGGACAAAACAGTTAAATAAGAATTCAGTACTCAGGAGTCAGAATCCAGAATATTGGGAAATTAAGCAAATTTTTGCTAGAGCAATATATAAATGTAAGAATTCAGGAGTCAGAAGGGTTAAAGAATCAGGAGAAGATTTGGTAAATAAATATCCTAGTTACATAACAGTTCTAATAAATTCTGACTTCTGACTCCTGGGTGCTGAATTCTTACATATAAATCATACGCTCATTGTTTTTAAATTCTGACTTTTGACTCCTGAATGCTGAATTCTTACACTTTGTGTTCTGAATACTTACAAAATTAGATAAAAATATGACTCAACAACAAGAAAAATCAAATTATCAATTCAAGTCCCAGAAAAGTAGTCAGTTTAGATATTTGATTTTACTGGGATTGTTATCTTTTCTATTTCTTCATAGTTTTTGGAAATATGGAGTTCTCAATCAAGTAATTGGTTTTATTCTCCCAAAGGCACAAGCTCAAGTTCCTGTAATTAAATCTCCTAATGGCTTTCTACCTGATTGGTCTCGTCTGAAATTTAGTAACATGATTATTTCTGAAGATGGCAAGGTTACTTTCCAGGCTAATGGCAGGAATGAAACTAGAATTTGGAAATCGGGACAAAGTATTGCAACATTCTTGAAACTGGGAGACTTTGAAGATACTGAATTAAGCATGGAAAAACTTAATTTATCAACAATCTCTCGGACTCAAGGTATTAGATTAAATCAGTTAAGGCTTTCAGATTTTCAACTGATGAATTGGCAAACATTGCCCAGTTTATCTAGGGCTGTTCCTGGACTCAATAATCGATTAGTTAAAGATGTTAAACCGCTTGATGACTTTCTCAAGCGTCAAGGGATTTTTGCTTCTAACAGAAAAATTGGTAACTTGCTTCAAATTCCTCGATTACAAAGGATAAGATTAGGACAAAGCATCAATTTAAAAAATTATAGAATTACAGATATCCCTGGAATTGACCAAGCTGCATTTGAAAGATTCGCTTATTGGCAGGAAAGTTTCATTAACGGTGTCCCTAGATTATCAGATTTATCTTGGAATAACTTCCCTGGCTTGTTGAATGTTGATTTATCTTTTGTCGGAAAAGTTGACCTTGTGTTGCGGGAGATTGAGGCCAATCGTGTCCGTACTATTTCTGGTAGTTATCAACAAGGTTTTAATGTTCCTTGTCTTCAAGATAATTGCGCTCATGCAGAGATGTCGGGTATTGGTCGTAGTACTGGGGTGCAGTGGATTTCTGGGAAATACCAAAAAGTTAGAGGTGGTTTTGGTGTTCTGAGGGTACTAAATAATGGTCAAGAACCTACTGGTAGAAATCCCTTTGGTTCGGCTTTCAAACAAGTCGTTTGGGATATTGATGAATCCACTGGTTCTATGCAGACTACGATGTTTTTCCGTATCTGTAAAACTATTCCCTTTATCGGACGGACTTGCTCTCCCTATTTTATCGGGCCAGTTCCTTTCATCCAATACAGAGAAAAAGACCCCATTATTTTAGGTCAACCTCATTCCATTCCCTAATCAAAAATGAGTAAGAATTTACCATCCACATCAACTGCTAAAAACCAGCAATTTCGTTTTGAGCAATTAACAAACCCTAACGATGACATTGGCAAGTACACTTATCAGTTATTTACTCCTAATGGGCTGACAGTTTTGAGCATGTTAGCGGCATACATCCTCATAAGGGTACTTTTTGGCGATAGCTCTAACAAGAAGAAAATTGCTACTAGTTATTGGGGGGGGAGTAAAGAGATTGCTACTGCCAAAAAAAAGGCACTCAAACAAATAGCCAATCCCAAATGTGATAGTGCCGCACTTTATGTAGGAGATTACTTTAATAAAAAAGGAAGTAGTAACAACACTACCTTTTTTATCCCTGACGTACAAAGGGGAACAGCAGCGATTGGCGCTCCCGGTACGGGTAAAACTGCTGGGGCGATTAACCCGATGATTTACTCTGCTATTGAGCAAGGGTTTTCCATCGTTGCCTATGATTTCAAGTATCCATCGCAAGCCAAAATTGCTGCTTACGCTAAGAGTCAGGGCTACGATGTTCACATCTTTGCGCCGGGATTCCCAGAGTCTGAAGTTTGCAACCCGATTGATTTCTTGAGGGATTCTTCTGACGCAGAGACAGCCAGACAAATTGCTACTGTCATTAACAAAAACTTCCGAATTCTCAATAATAGCAATGAAGATGGTTTTTTTGGCCCATCAGGAGATCAGCTAACTCAAGCCATCCTGATGTTGACTAAGGAATTTGGTGAACAGGCTGATGTGATGACTTCTGCTGCCATACTGTCTAGTGAGCAGATGGTACAACGCCTGATGGGAGGCGACCTCAACCCCTGGGTTAAGATTGCCTTTGGTCAATTGTTCAGTTCTGCCGCATCTGAAAAAACTGTGGCAGGGATTGTTGCCACAGCCAGTATCATGTTTACTCGCTTTATGGCCAAAAACACAGTCGGCTGTTTCATTGGTAAAACGACCCTGCCCTTGGAACTCAGTGGCAAGCAGATGATTATTTTTGGGCTAGACAGGGAACGTCGTGAAGCTGTTGGCCCCCTCATGACCAGCATTCTACACATGATTATTGCCCGTAACATTGCTAAAAGGCGAAAAGAGCCACTAATAGTTGCGTTGGATGAATTACCTTCAATTTACTTACCTGATTTATTTAGGTGGCTGAATGAATCTCGTTCTGAGGGTTTTTGCGGACTACTAGGCTGGCAGAATATGGCACAGCTAGAGAAGAATTATGGCAAAGAAGTCGCAAGGGCTATTCTTGGTGCTTGCAGTACAAAGTTTATTTTTAATCCTGGGGAGAATGACTCGGCTCAATTATTTTCGAGCTTTTTAGGAGATGAAGAAATCAAATATAAACACAAAAGTCGGTCTACTGGTGGAGGTAAGGCGAATACTACTACCAGCGATCAAGAAAAAACCAAAAAGCTATTTGAGCCAGCACAATTTTTGAAACTACCATTGGGTAAATGCGTTTTCATTAACCCTGCTTACGCTAATAAAAAAGAAGGTTCAGTACCTTTACTAAAAAATATTAAACTTTCAAGACACTTGAAAAACATCGAAGCATATAACGAGGAACATTGGTCAAAGCTTGTTTCTTATTTGGTTCGGAAAAGTCAACAAAGATTTCCGACAAAGGAAGATGTGGAATCTCGACGTGCCGAGATTAATGTACGTTTTCCTCTCCCACAAACTCCTCAAAATGCTCAGAATCCTTCTCCCTTTAGTATATCAGAGGTTAGTTCTTTGATTAATTCGGAATCCTCGGATTCTAACCCAACAGACGCAGATGTATTTATTTAACAGAGAAGAGGATATAACAATGCGAATGGTAATCAATGAATCAACAATTAACAACTTTAATATCATCACAGAATTAGCTAAAACTAAAAACCCATGCTTGGGTAATTTAATAGATATTAACTCTTCTCACTTACAAATAATTGCGAATTTTAATTTCCTTTCGAGCCAGCGCCCGAAACTCAAGAAACTAGGAATTTATTGCTTGATATCTCTCAACAATACTCCGACAATTTTGCTGGAAAACAATTGTCAACAAATTTTACTAGAATACATCAAAGAGATTGGCTGGAATGATTTACAGTATGTGGGTTTTGTAGAAAATTCTGGGAGATATGCCAGATTTCATTTGATTTTCAATAGAGTAACTATTGATGGTAATTTGATTGATTTGAATTGCTTGGGAGCTACAGTAGAACAATATGATATTTTACGAAAAGCCATAAATAATTCGCAAGTCGTAAGTCACAAGTCGCAATTAAGAAGATTTAATTTTACCAGAATTTCTGATTTTAGATCCGTTGTTTTATAATGCGTAAATTTTGAATTCGAGTGAAGCGAGTTATGTTTGACGAACGACATCTTCAGCTATCTTCTGTATATACAAAGAACAGTGAGTATTTTATCAGGACAGCCATCTATCCTTTAGTTAATTTTTTATGTGAGAAAATTATTCAAAGAATTAAGGAGGAATTAGATAACAAATTAAAATTAGAAGTTGGAGAAGAAACATATATCATGACCCCTGATGAAGATGGGGGATGGAAGTGGGAAAAGTATGATGAATCAGCTAATAAGTTTGTTCCTACCACCAAGGAAGTTGAGGAGGAACTAAATGAATTAGTATCTGAAACTTTAGCAGAACAAGTTACTTCAGATACGCCAGAGCCTAAGTCTGATACAAATGAGTTTAAGGGGAAACTAGATGGACTTGATAAACGCATTATTAAAGCAATATATCAAACATTATTTTCAGATACAGCAGAGTCTAAAACTAATACAACTGAAGAAAAAGTCACTGAATCCGTAGAGAGTACGCCTGAAACCGAAACAGAATCAACTCCTAACACAAATAATCAAGCAGTTGTCGAGTCTGTAAAAAGCTCTGACTTTGAAACTAATGCGGAATCTACACCTAATACAACTAGTGAAGTGGTCGTGGAATCTTATCCCTCTACCGACAATACTGCCACCAAATCTACTTCTAACAATGAAATTATTGAAAAAAATACTGCGTCTCAAAATACAACAGTAATTGAACAAACTCTTGTCAATAAATCTTCAGTTGTAGAACACAGAGAATCTTCAAAAACCATTGATGCTTCTGTAAGCCGTTTAGAGCCAAATCATTGGCGCGAAATTGTAGAAGGAAGCGCCATATCTCCGTTTATTGCCGAATTAAATTTTGAAAGTTTAGACTTTGATAGTGTAGAACAGCAACATCAAGCCTGGGAATATCTTATATATAGTGAAAAAATTTCCCGACGCAATGATGGAAGACTACGGGATGCAGATTTAGAGCGATACCAGCATATTGAAAAGGGTGGTTGGTGGTGCAATGCTGGTGTTGACCCTCGAAGTTTTGCTAATTTACAGCCTGGAGAACTACCCGAAAATAAATTGTGGGGATGTTTTAAGCCAAACACACCCAGACCAAAAAAAGATGCGGCGGGACAGATAGTAGAAGGAAAATTTATTAAATATGAACATCCCCCAAAAACTGAACTGAGTATTTTCTTATTAGATGTCCCAGATGATATTGCTAACAAAGTGTACTCCAAAGTTGGAGTACAGCCATCTGAGAGAGATCGCGTCAGTGGATTTTGGTACTGTGTCTGGAAACATAATGTTCCAATTACAATCACAGAGGGAGCCAAAAAAGCCGCCAGTCTGTTAAGTCAGGGTTATGCAGCAATTGGACTACCTGGAATATATGCGGGGTATCGTAGCAAGGATGAGTTAGGTAATCAAATTCAGCCTGTGTTACACGATGAATTAGCTGTTTTTGCTACTAAGGAGCGCCACATCAACATTTGTTTTGATTACGAAACCAAATCCAAAACCAAACGCAATATTGCTATCGCCACTTACCGCACAGGTCAACTTTTAGAGTCAACTGGAGCAAACGTCAATGTAATTCAACTACCAGGAACAGAAAAAGGTGTTGATGATTTTATAGTTGCACAAGGAGCAAGAGCGTTTGAAGATTTATCCCAAAAAGCTCAACCCTTAGAGGACTGGCACAAAAACAATCAACAGCTAGATTTACGCCTGACTATTTTTTTGAAAAATGGCCAAGAAATCAGACTTTATGAGCAAAAAGGCGATGGGACTGTTAATGTTACTCCCCAGGGGGAAGAAGTAGTAGAAGAAATTTTTGATAACACTCCTCGAAAAAAAGTAGTTGCACAAGAATCCGAGTCAGAACCAGACTTTACACTGCCAGTAATGCCTGGATTACCAACGTTTTTGCCCCCCCAGTTTAATACTGATTTTGATCAGATAGTTGCTGATTACCATCAACAGAAGCAACAGGCTCCAACGCCAGAAGTTTCAAACCAACTCTCGCCTTCTCAAAACCAGCAAACTAAAAGCTGGGCTAGGCAACAGAGAGTAACCCAATACCTACAAACTCAACCCAGGAAGAGACTAGAAGAACGAGAAAATGGAGAAATAGCTTTGGCTGCTTTCCATTTAGTTAAAAATTATGGTGTTAGGCAAGAAAGTAAAGATGGTGATCAAGAAATATCTATTTATCAAGCCGATGCTTTTGCTATTAAGAGTAATGGAGATAATTATACTATTTTTCGCCGTAGTGACAAGAAAGTATTGATGACCTTTGAAGCAGATCAATCGGCAAAACCAACCCTCCGAGTCACCCAAAAACCTCAAGATATGTTGAGCGTTGAACGGCAAGAGTTTTTATTAGTATTTGATTGTATTGGTAAAAATTTTCCATCACTTGATGAAGATCCCAGGAAAATTGCCAACACTCTTGGCTCTCTTTCACCAAAAGGTACACATGCAATTTTAGAAAGTTTCAAGCAGAAAGAAGTTTTTGAGGTTCTCGCACAAACGCTCTCTAAATTTGAGCGTGATGATTTAACTTTAGGGAACTATCGCATACTTTATCAGAAAAGTCAGCAAGATAATTCATCACGTCTGCAATTGTTGAAAACTGACAACAATGGCACTACAAGGGTTGCTGCTAGTTTTGATATAAACAAAACCCCATCAGGGATGACTTATCAAGTAAAAACTCTCGCTATAAATGAACTCGATTTAAATAAGCTCAGGTTACTTGCACAAAAACTAGATATTCCCCAAAAAGCTACTACCGTAAATCCTTACGTAACGAGTGATACTGAGGTGGCTGTTCACCCAACACTGGCTAAATATATTGATAGATTAGAAACTACTGAGCAACCACCTCAAGCTAACAACTCTAACGGTGAGACTTTTCCTGTTCATCCTGAGCTTAAAAAAATCTGGCAAGCGATAGAGCATAATGACCGATGGCTCCCTGTTGATTATAATGGTCGCTCGATTCTTCCTTTTGCATTTTTAAATTCAGGTAATCTAACTCATGCCAATATTAACAATAATCAAGGACTGACAATTAATGAACAACGCGAACTTTATTTTGCTATTCATACTCAAGCTCAAGCTGAAATTTTAACCCACAAAAAAACTGATATCGCACTTTCACCTTGGGATGATATTCTCAAAGATTTGACGCAACAACCTACTAAAAATACAGCAACCGCAACAGCACAACCACAAAACCAAAATACAGTTAACACTACAGAGGGATCAGCTAATTCAAAAACATCTACTACAGCAGACACACCACAAAGCTCAAAAACATCTACTACAACAATAGAACGACCCATAAAACGACAAACTGCGCCTAAACCCCAAAGTCAAACTATAAAATCTGATGGTACTATTCTTCCGCTTCATCCTGAACTTCAAAGAGCTTGGCAAGAACTAGAGGATAGTAAGCGGTGGAATCCTGTCGCTCAACAAGCAAGTAATGAATTTCGGGACAAAATTCAAACTAATCAAGGACTGACTATTAGTGAACAACGTGAACTTTATTTTGTTATCCAAGCTCAAGCTCAAGTTGAAATTCGCACCCAAGAAAAAACTAATATTGTACTTTCTCCTTTGAATTATATAGTCAAAGATTTAAGACAACAATCTCCCCTTGATAATCAAACTAATCATGACCAAACTCGTGATACTCAATTACCTCTTCATTCTGAACTTGCTGAACATTGGCAAGATTTAGAAGTTAATAAAAAATGGACTGGTGTAGCAGATCAATGGAATTATCCGTTGCGCCAAAAACTAAAAGAAACTGGTAAACTAACTATTGGAGAGCAACGAGAACTCTACCAAAAACTTGTGGTTCAACGTGAAGTTGAACTTAATCGTAATCAAAAATCTGATATCTCACTCCCTCCATTCAGTCAAATTTTAGATGATTTGAGGTGTGAGCGAGAAAAAGCTATTAATAATACTTATAGTCCAAAAATTGAGGTGATCAAGCCTCAACAGCATAGGAATACTACTAAATTTAATGAAGTTGAATTATAGCAATGGAAAACAAAACCACAGTTATTGAAACCATCAGTACTGTCAATCGTGACAGTGGATTCTCTAATAACATAATGGCTTACAGACTGGGGCTGATTATGGAAAGTAATCCGCCAACACCATCACTGGTTAATGAACCCCAACACCAGCGAGATCGCTTACAAATACAGGATGAACTTAGGACAACTCTCACTCAAAAATCCCAACAGACCGAAGCATACAAACAAAATCTTAAAAACAAATATTACCAAGACTATCTTCAAAAGTTTGGTGTAACTCAACAGTCCAATGTAGCAGAGTCAAATACCTCAAACAGAGTTGATAAATTAATTGAGATTAGAAAGCAAAGTTATGTCCAAAGATTTCTGAATGCAGGACGAAAACAATACAAATCAACGGTGAAACAACAGCCTCAAGAGCCTCCTAAAATACAAACAGCAGAAACAGAAACAGTTAAAACATCGCTGATTTCTGCTGCCATAAATACCGTCATTACAAAAGGTAAGGACACTGAACAAGGACGAGTGTATGACGGGATCATATACAGACTACAGTTGTTAGCTCAAGAAGGGATGCAGCGCATCAATATCATCAGGAAGCAAGGAAAACAAGGACTAGCCTTTTCTGCTCACAAAGATGATGGCAATGAGTTTAACGTTACCCTAGATAAGCTTTCGTTAGAAGAAAAAAATAGACTCATTGCGTTTGATCGGCAGGTTCAACGAAATCATTCTCCAGCCAAGGATCACAACAAAGACATTGAACTTGATGGTTAAAAACATGATAAATTACTCTGAAAATTTTAGGTTTAATTAACAATTGATTGCTAAGAGGTTTCCTATGAGAACAAAATATTTGTTGATGACAACTATTATGCTTTCCACGATGTTCTTGTCTGCATGTCAGTCACCAGAAGAAAAAGCAGCAGCCGCCCGACAGAAACAACTTGAGGCGGCAAAAGCCGAAGAAGAAAAACAGATCAAATCTCTTGTCGATAGCACTCCCGATTTATACAGAGTGTTCTGGAAGGTTTGTGGGGATGGAAAGGTTAATCTAAAAAGAAGTATTAATAATGGATGCGATGAAGCGAGATATCCTACCCTCGAAGGATACAATGAGCCGCTTTATATGTGGGGGACTGTGGGAGATGTTCGTGTAGAGGAAGTCCCCAATCCAATACTTCACAGTCGGAGTTGGATTGATTTTAGTGTGTTTATTAAATCAAGAGGATGTCTAACATCAGGGACACCCAAAAACGAGCAATTGTATCTAGTTCGAGAATTTTCTGTTAAACCAAACAACCCCGTTACCTCCAGCAACATCAGAGTCGAAAAACTCTCCAAGGAAGAAAAGGAAAGCAAGATTCGAGAGCAAGCTGGCAATGTTGCGCTTTTAAGACCTTACACTGACTACGGATTGCTCCCTGGGATTGACTGTCCTTCTTACGACGAATGGAAGAAAACAAAGCCTAGCTAACTACTAAAATAACCAGCGAATAATCCCAGAAAAAATCCCCCCAGCATTAAATACCGTCTTATTGCCTTGTTTACTCCTGAGAAGGGAGCTATGATCGCTGCCATCGCCACATAAAATGCAGCTTCCACTAAGTCTGTATTAAATTTGATGATGGCGGCGATGATTAGAGCGATCATGATCAAAAATTCAATTGCAGCTTCGATCCGATCCAGAAACTTAGGCTCAAGCAGATATCGCATTCTCCCAACCCCCACTGTTACAAGAGAGTCCGTAGTGGCTCTCTTTTTTATAGGGAAATACTACTGTAAACTTCGTCCCTCTACCTGGTTTTGAGCTAACAGTGAGCTTCAGATCATGGGCGATCGCTACAGACTTGACAACATACAACCCCAAGCCTGACCCTTGACTATCAAGCGATCTCCACAGAGGGCGAAACATATTCTCTAGATTTTCTGGAGCAATCCCAATACCAGTATCCTCAATCTCGATCACTAAATTATTATCTTGATTAGCAAGGCGCAAGAATATATCTCCAGACTCAGTATAATTAATTGCATTCTGCAAAAGATTAGAAAGCATTCTTTCTAAGCCTGTAGTATCTCCTACTACTGTTGTTCCGTGTTTGTATTTTTGCATGGTTACATAATGCAGTCCCAGAGATCGTGCTTGGGCTAGTGGAGAAAATTCTAAATATAAGTTTTGTAAAAAAAATAACATATCAATCCGACTCACAAAGTTTGTTGGGTTGACTTTTTGCGCTTCAACTAAATTAACAATTCTATTGTTTGTTTGTAAAACAGCTGATAACAAAGATTTTACCTCTTCCTGAGAAAGCCCATGTACGCCATTGATCAGTTGATTCAAAATCAAAGATGTGCTACCTAGTCCATTAAGAACATCGTGGACGAAAGCAGATAAATTTACATTGTCAGTCAAGCTAGACATTAAATTTTCTCCTTGACAAAACATATTTAAATTATTTTACAACAAATCCAGTCAAATTATTTAAACTGACGCTGTTGATTAGATTTAATTGTTTTAATCCAGGAAAAGAATATATATTAATAAAAACTTTATGTTATAAATACTAGAAAGATTTTAATCAAGACATTAAGATGATCAGAATAGTAATTATTGAAGACGAAAGCCTAACTAGATTAGGAATCAAATCGGCTTTATCTCAGGAGCCAGGACTAGAGATTTGCGGAGAAGCTTCTAACGGAAATGAAGGGATAAAGGTAGTTGCCGATCTGCATCCAGATATAGTTCTAGTTGATATCGGCTTGCCTGACATGTCTGGGTTAGATGTCATTTACAGTCTTAAACAAACAAGTCAAAGTAAAATAATTGCTTTGACTTACTATTCTGGGCAAGATGTAATTAACGCTGCCCTTCAAAATGGGGCGGACTCATATATTTTAAAAAAGACAGACGTAGGATTAATCAAGCAAGCCATCACCTGTACATATAACGGTAATCCTTTTATCGACCCAGAAATCGCTAGACGATTCTTAGTAAATTGGCAGAACAATAACAACAGGATTAAAGGAAAAAAATGGCGCGAGACTCCAACCAAAACAGAACTAGAAATTCTCAAGTTAATAGGTCGTGGCTTTTCTAATGATGAAATCGGAAAAAAACTGTATATCTCCGTGAGTACGGTAAAATCACATGCCAGCAATTTATTTTCAAAGCTAGGCGTAAGAGATCGAACCCAAGCCATTATTAAAGGTAAAGAACTTGGTTATTTAGAGTCAGAAGATTTAAGGGTTGGATGATTCTACAATTCGCAATTAAAACAGCCAAGATTTTATTTTTGATTACTTCTAACCCGAATCAGACAATAACCTTGCAATTCTTTTCGTTGTTGGCAGGCGGCGATCGCTGCTTGATTCTGCAACAATGTCTGATACATCTGTTGACCCTCCTTCGTTTTTGCCCACTGCAATACTTTTAAGTCATTTTGAGATACTACTATTGTTTGATTACCACTCAAGTTTGAAACAACATTCCATGTTGTCAAAGAACCAAGCAAGCCACCGGCTGCCAATACACCGCCAATTACTGCCCACAACCAAACCCCTATCTTTCCATTATTTTCTGGCAAAGATAGGGGATTTTGCATATTTTTCAATACATCGCGCACCGCACTGGAGATAACGGTATAGTGCATTGACTGGGCTGCTTTACTTGTGTCCTCTAACTTAGAGTCTATGAGAGTTGCCCAAGCTTCGACCATTGCCTCGGTTCGGGCTTGGTGGTCAATGATTGTCTCCTCATATCTTCCCAATGTTGCCATTAGCTGAAACATGGGGTCATCCCTTGAAATGCCCATCTCTTGGCACATCTGAGATATGCGTTTTTGCTCGGCTTCTGAATATCCCTGTAATATTTCGCCTACTTGCATTTATTTAGCCTCCAAGCCTAAATATTGAATCGCTATGTTTTTGCTAAATATTGAGGTGGAAAATTTTTTAATCCATTGGTGAATATATTGCCGATAAATCAGATAAATAGACATATCATTAGAGGCCATTGAATAAGGTTTACCCCTTCTTTCTAAGACTTCATACATTTCTCTATGCAACCCAGTTAGCTCAACATCAACACCACCGACTAGTGCTAATTTATGCTGGATTGACTGATACTCTGTAAAACGAGTACCAAAATGCTGATTCTTGACTACTACATAATTAGCATTAAAGGCAGCAAGCTCCAGCAGAGTTTTCAAATAATCAAGACAGTCCAATCTATGTGATATTGGTTGGAGAAAGGTCAATTTCCACTTATAGTCAGCCAAGAGACTAAATAATTCCACCTGATTGATGTACTGGCAGATTTTATTGATGTACTGTCCGGGCATATCAATTAAAAGGACATCAAATTCTCTTTTGTTTAAAGTCATTAAAAACTTGTCTGTTTCATCCTCAAAAAAATCAAGCTTTTCGATTATTGCCACCTCTTCATAAGCTTTCAATCTTTGACGGTTATCATGATCGTAAACTTTGACCTTTTTTTCTTGTTGAAGAAGTAGGTCGATTAGCAGTTTAGAAACTGTAGACTTTCCCACACGCGAATCGCCTACAGTCATAATTATTCTTTTATTAGGAGTCAATTTTCAAACCATCCAAACCCAAAATTCCTTTCGCTGGTTCAATTTCTTGTTTAAAGTTTCTTAGCCACCCCTTAACTCTTCCTTTTACAGCCGGATTTTCCATTTGTTCCATTCCTGCCTTAAAAGTCATGTTTTTTGCATCTAAATATTCATAGGCATGTGCTATTAACTTAGGCATACAAATTTCAATTAACGGAGTTTTAGTGTTAGAAATACTTTGTTTAATGGCTTTTACTTTTTCGGAGCCATCGTATAAAGTGAACTCCTTTTCTTCTCCAAAATATAAATTTTTTACTATTACATAATCCGCCATGTCTCTACAAAAACTATGCAGATGTACAAATTGATTAATGGAATCAATTATCCTAGATAGTACTACCACTATCGTTACACGAATTTTATAATCCAACAAGGCTGTTTCCAAAAAAGTCATATCTTCAACAAAATTCTGGAATATTTTTCCTGATTGTGGTGGTAATTCCAATAGAAACAATTCTTCTTCCTGCTTAGTTCCATCTTCAGGTTTTTTTTCATTAATCATTTTGTTTATTTGAATAAAGAAAGCGTCTATACCCCCCTCTTTAAATATATCCAGTTTTTCTATTGTGCAATGTTTTCCATAGTATCTGGACAGTTGCGAATTAGAAATATCTGCATCAAATCCCACGAAAGATTTGCCTACATCTAAATAGGTTTGCAGTAAACCTCGCGTGAACGTAGATTTGCCAACTCCACCTTTGTCTCCAGTTGTGATAATTAGTCTCCGAGAATAGGTTTCAGTAGTATTTTGAGTGTTTTCAGTATTGGTGTTGATTGCTTCTGTTGCATCAGTCATTCCAGTTCTTCCTTTTTTCTTTCTTTTAATCATTGACAGCCTGCATTCATCTCTTCTGAAAAATGCTCCAGAATTTGTAAATAAAATTTCTTCACATCAGGAATAAATTTATTAGCAGTAGATTCTACCGCTTGGATAATCAATGCTTGGTTCATGATATTTAGGATTTCAATATCTTGTTGTTTTTTCAAGGCATTAAATACATGCAAATCAAGCTCTTGAGCATTCAACAAATTGGCAGAACGTAAAACTAATCTGTCATAAAAATCTTTATAATTACTTGAGACGGGGATGACAAAAGGTCGAATTATTTGTTGAACTATTTCAAAATAAGTTGCCTGAGCCTGATAATCCCTATTGTTACATTCTGATAAAGCAATTTTTTTATAAAGTATATCCATGTAAAAATCAATTACTTTTTCTTCTGCCGGAATCCCTTTGAGGAATAAATAGCTTAATAATGAGGTTTTTTGTTGAAAATCAATTTTTTGAACCGAGTAATAAAAATACTCTGATTGCGGACTTTCTCTTTTAAAAACAGGCAAAATATTGCTTCTCACCCATTGCATTAATTGTCTAATAACGTCTGCTTTTACCACACCTGATAAAGCATGAATAGCTAAAGCATCCAGTGTATTAACGGCTACTATTTTTCCCTCTACAGATGTACATCTTTGATTCATCTTGATGCCCATCACTATAATTTTTTCGTTATTAAGTTCTGGAGCAATAATTTGAAATACATCTTCTGCAAATAGCTCTAAACCCTGGGGGGCATCTATTACTCGAATAATATTTTTTGATGAATGCTCAAATTCCCAGAATGTCCAAATTTTCACCATCTTCTTTTTTTCTAGTAGCGTCATAAATATGACACACAGAAAATCCCACCGGAATCTCTGAATGTGTGAAAATAATTAGTACTTCCGTCTATTGTTTTTATTAACTTTTTATTGTAAAGGGAGAGATAAGAAGCAGAGGGGCTGGGAGGAGAGTACCTTCATTCCCCCCTGCTCCCCTGCACAGGCTTTGAAAGGTGTGGTGAGAAATCCGGGTATATATGTATTCGCCAAGCAGATCGCACTCACCCGTCCACCTTCGCTTCCCCCGCATCAATCATCTTTGCTAGAGACTCCGCATCAAATCGAGTGAGTGCCTCCGCTAACTGCTGAAAATATCGGTATTGCTCATCTGCAAAATCCCCTGGCTCAAGCTCCAGTAATTCACAGAACTTTACATAGTCAACTGTCCAGTTGTATTCAGCGATCGCCTTTACAAATCGATGAGCCAACTGTAGCGATTCGCTTGTGGGACTGGGGGGCTTGCCATTGTGGTTGTAGGTGCTGCTGTTTTCGCTCATAGACTTCTCGGTAGTATACTTGTATTAGTAATTTTCCCTCTATTCCCGTGAGCGTTGCTGACTAAGTAGAAAGTGTCCTTTTATAGCCGCCAATACCGGACAGTCGCATAAACCCTTAATGAATACCCAACCGCCAGACTCATCAGGTAAGATACGAATGCAAGAAAGCTTTTAAGACTAATTTTTCCAAAATGAGATAATGTAGTAATGTAAATTATTTTTGTAGTATAAAAGCGAGGAAAAAAGATGACTGTATTTCTAGCTGTCCGGGTTCTCTTCAAACAAACCAATACAAGGCGCACAGATTTGCATTCAGTCCTCCATTTACAGGAATGATACTCTCTGCGATCAAAAATGTGCGCCTTGTGCATAGCAAGCAGCACACATCAAGGAAATATCAATGAATTTGGATTTATTAGGCTGGAGTGACTTTTTTACTCACAGTTTCGTACCCTATCGCCAACAAGGATTTAGCGTTGGTAGGGTTGCTATTGAATACAGAAATACTTACATCGTCTATAGCGAACAAGGCGAACTAGCAGCAAAAGTTACAGGGAAACTGCGACATCAAGCTACTCAACCACAAGACTTTCCCGCAGTTGGAGACTGGGTTATCATTCAGGCACGAGAGTCAGAAGGACGCGCTACCATTCACGGAATTTTGCCGAGAAAAAGTAAGTTTTCACGGAAAACAGTTGGTAGTAAAACCGAAGAACAAATTGTTGCAGCTAATGTTGACACCGTGTTCTTGGTTTGTGGACTTGATGGCGACTTTAACCCTAGAAGAATAGAACGCTATCTCATTTTGGCTTGGGAAAGTGGGGCGAATCCAGTCATCATTTTAAATAAAGCTGACCTGTGCCACTCTTTAGATGAGTGTATATCTAAAGTGGAAGCTGTTGCCATTGGTGTACCAATTCTAATATTAAGTGCTACCAACAATCAAGGACTAGATGCTTTGAAAGCATACCTCCAACCAGGACAAACAGTTGCTTTGCTAGGGTCTTCTGGTGTGGGTAAATCTACAATCACTAACCAACTCAAAGGTGCATCAGTGCAAGCTGTGCAATCAGTGCGCCAAGGTGATGACCGAGGTAGACACACCACTACAAATCGAGAATTGATATTACTGCCAACAGGCGGCTTCATTATTGATACCCCAGGAATGCGAGAAATTCAAATTTGGGCAGGTGATGAAAGTTTGCAAGGAACTTTTGCAGACATCGAAACCTTAGCCGCAGAATGTCGTTTTCGCAATTGCCAGCACCACAATGAACCCGGTTGTGCAGTGCAACAAGCATTACTTGAGGGTGAAGTCGATTATTCCAGATTTCTGGGCTACCAAAAATTGCAAAAAGAACTCAACTATCTTGTCCGCAAACAAGACCAACGGGCGCAATTAGCCCAGAAAGAACGCTGGAAGAAGATTCATAAAGCCATGCGAAATCATCACCAGCATTAATATCTGATCAGCTTTAATAACCCCGATTTTTTCAAGAAATCGGGGTTATAATCACTCTCTTTTGACGAGATCATTTCTAGAGCATCGAACTCAAAGAAGAACTTCCCGTTACCCAGACATTTTCACTTTCATAAAAATCCCCTCGTTGCTCTAACGTAAAGCCACCCAGCAACAATCCCAACCACACTTCTACCATCGGCATTTTCAATTTCTGTTGTAGTAAGGTCAGCGTTATTTCACTTTTAGTCTGTTCCAAATACACCCCGATCGCCCTAGTCCATTTTTGGACATCCTCATCCCCTGCCAACCGATGAACATCCTCTACAGTCTGAATTTCTAGCATTGTCAAGACATTTTGTTTCTCGACCGGAGCCGCTACTGAATCAATGCTAGTCGTAGGATAAGTGAAATGGTGTGGCCCATGCGGTCTAAAGCTCTGCTCTGGTGGTTCTTCGATTAAGTCATCCAAATCCAGCTGCATCGTTGTCCGAACTAGCCCAGCAAAGATATCTGTGCTAATCACTGGCCCCTCAGTATCGTTTTGAGCATTTACATCCTCCAACAAAATTTCTGCGCGAGTCAGGAGAATATCTGCTATTTGATTAAAAGCTATAGCGGCGGTTGATAACTGTTCTTCTGTTGATAAATTTTCTAGTTCGGTATCTAAACATTGCCATACCGGAACAAGTGTTGCAGTGGGTGGAGCAACTGAAATCTCTTCTAAAATATCCCAGATAGTTAACTGACGATAGGTAGTCATTGTTCTGGATGCAGGGGGCAAGGCCGCACTGGACAGTGAGCGGGGCTAATTTCAAACATATCCTTATATTGATACAACGAAATACCATATTGTTTAGCAAATGCTTGCAACACCTGATCTGTATAAGCGCGGATCTTACCCGCCGTCAGTCCAAAACAGTGAATCGGCTCTAGACGACAGATTGGCTTTTGCCCCAACCATAACTCTGCACCCAAGGCGTGCAAGGGCTTATCCCCTGTTTCTTTGTACAAGTACAACACAGCAAAATATGTTGCGGGTGGCTCAACGGCGATCGCTTCAATTTGCCCAGAATCATCTTTGTTGCGGTTGCGGTAGAAGGAACGGCGATTGTGACAAACCTTTGGATTCCAGCAGCC